>NZ_CP033365.1:1500000-1797500 GCF_013170825.1 Mesorhizobium sp. NZP2298
GGCATGTGACGCGAACACCAAAAGGCTCGCTCGCGACATCAGATCTTATACAGGAACAAAACCAGAAAAGACAGACATTTGTTCAACACGAAACAGTGTGTCACGTTGAAGTGAACAATGCCGGTCAGGTTTTTGATGGCTGGTTTCGAGCTCGTTGATGGCAGGTTCAGAGATTACGGAAGCCGCCGACGAGTTCCTCCATGTCCCCCGGTATCGGCGCCTCGAACCTCATCGGTAGATGGGTATCCGGATGGCGAAATGCAAGGAGCCAGGCATGCAAAGCTTGCCGGGAAAATGCCTTGACCTGACTTTTCAGGGGCTCCGGCAGCCGATTGGCCTTGGTTCGGAAGGCCTGGCCGTAGTCGGGGTCGCCGATCACCGGGTGGCCGATATGGGCCATGTGGACGCGGATCTGGTGGGTGCGGCCCGTTTCCAGCCGGCATTCGACCAGGCTGGCGCTTGCAAATGCCTGTTGGTTCTCGCCAAAACGCTCCTGAACGGCGAAATGGGTGACGGCATGGCGGGCGTCGTCGCGGCTTTCCGGCACCACGGCGCGGCGCACCCGGTCGGCGGCGCGGCCAAGCGGCGCATCGACCGTTCCGGTCGGCCTTTGCGGGATGCCCCAGACCAGGGCCAGGTAGGCGCGTTCGAGATCGCCGGTCCGGCCATGGTCGGCGAAGGCTTCGGACAGGGCCTTGTGGGCGCGGTCGGTCTTGGCCACCACCATGACGCCGCTGGTCTCCTTGTCGAGACGATGGACGATGCCTGGCCGGCGCACCCCACCAATACCGGAAAGGCTGTCGCCGCAATGATGGATCAGCGCATTGACCAGCGTGCCGGTCCAGTTGCCGGCGCCGGGATGCACGACCAGCCCCGCCGGCTTGTTGATGACGATCACCGCGTCGTCTTCATAGAGTACGTCGAGGACGATGTCCTCGCCCTGTGGCGTGGCCGGCTCCGGCTCCGGCATCGCGACCGATACATGTTCGCCTGGTGTCATCTTGCGCTTGGTCTCGTCGACCGGCTTGCCGTCGACCTTGACCGCGCCTTGCCGGATCAGCATCTGCACGCGGCTGCGCGACATATCAGGGCCAAGGCTGGCCGCCAGCCATTGGTCGAGCCGCTGGCCGGCCGCATCCTCGCCCGCTATCAGCACGGCGCGTGCCGCCTCCGTCAATTGGTCCCCTATCAATTCGGGGGCCTCTTCGTTATGAGCGCTCATCGAAAAACCGTTCCGGAATGTTTTGCCATGGCCCGGCCCGCTGCCGAAGAAGATCAGGAAAAGCCGCTCGATCCCGAGGTCGAAAAGATGCGTGGCAAGCTCGTCCGCTTCATGGCCATCAATCTCGGCCTGCTGTTGCTGGCCCTTATGGTGGTGATCGCGGCGATTGTCTACAAAGCCCGCAAAGCATCTCCCGAGAACCCGCCATCGGCCGGCGATATCCAGGTGCCCGCCGGCGAGCCGTTGAGCGGCGACATCGTGCTGCCGGTCGGCGCCAAGGTGGTCAGCCAGTCGCTGTCGGGCAATCGCATCTCGATCGATGCCGAACTTCCCGACGGCGGCCGCACGATCTTCGTCTATGACATCGGCGAGCGCCGCCTGATCGGCCGTTTTGCTGTTCGCAACAAATGACAGGCCGCAACAACGAACAGGCCCAAGGCATGAAGGGTTTTGCCGACCATCGCCGTGTCGCGACCGTGGCACTGGTCGTCGCCAATTATGACGAGGCGATCGCCTGGTATGTCGGGCGGCTGGGCTTCCTGTTGCTCGAGGATGTCGATCTCGGCGGCGGCAAACGCTGGGTGACGGTGGCGCCGGCCAACGGGCAAGGCGCCAGGCTGCTGCTGGCCGAGGCGTCCGACGAGGCGCAAAGGCAAAGCATGGGCAACCAGACCGGCGGCCGGGTTTTCCTGTTCCTCGAAACCGATGATTTTGCAGGTGACCATGCGGCGATGCTGGAAAAGGGAGTCGAATTCCGCGAGGCGCCGCGTTTCGAACCCTATGGCACGGTTGCTGTTTTCGCCGATCTCCACGGCAATCTCTGGGACCTGATCGAGCCGAAACGGTAAGGCGCGGGCGGCTTTTCATTCGATCTGGTAAAGCCGCCGAACGCCAGTTGCTTTTTCCCGGCCGTCAGCCTATATCGCCGGTTCTTGAGCGCGCCCATCGTCTAGCGGTCAGGACACCGCCCTCTCACGGCGGGAACAGGGGTTCGATTCCCCTTGGGCGTACCAAGCTTCCCTCTCTGGCTAGATTGGCCATTTTTGCCGCTCGGCTTACCCTGAGCATGCGCCTGGCCGCACTCTGGCTGTCGATGGCCTCAAGCCGCTCACCTTGCGCGAAGAAGGCACAGGGATGATGATGACGGCCGCAAGGCTTCCTCGTTCGTATGGATTGAAGGGGGAACCTGCACCGACCTCCAGGGCTGCCAACCAGATGTTGCCTCCATGATCGACCCTTCCAACCGCCAGGGCGGCCATCCCGACGACGCCATCGAGCCGGCTTTTCAGGCAATCGAGGCAGGCAGGGTTCCCCTGCCCGGCGGCTACCGACAAGGTGTGATCTCCGCGATCACCGTATTGCTCGGATTTTCGCTTCTCTTCCTGCGGTACTGGAATTTCGAAGCTGATGGCGGATGGACGATTGCCTCGATCCTGGCGACGGTCCTTCTCGCACTGGCCATCGTTCTGCAACTCGTCGCACTGTGGCGTTCGCTGCTCCCGCGCGACGACGACGAGCCGGTCTATCGGGTCACGCTGCGCTGGTTCCTCGCCTCCATCATCGCTCTCCTTGCGGGCGTGCTGCTGGCCGGGCTGACCGCCTCGCACGTCTTCAATCTTTGATCGAGGCGATTCCGGCTGCGCCACTATCCGCGCCCGCGCCCCGAGATCGTCCTGATTGCCTGCATGGGAAGGCCCGCCGACCGGGAGTCAGGCGGGCCTTGGAGTAGTCGCAAAGGGACTGGCTTCGGACTGCTCGGTGATCCGTAGGATCACGTTCAATATGGCCCTCAGGATGAGTTGGCGCATCGGCCGAATGGATGAAAGAGGCAGCCCTATCCACGTTTCGTGGCGATCCAGCTCTGAGAATAGAGAGGGCTCGGACGACGCTCGGGCACGCATCCGCGCGGATCGCGTCTGGCCAGGGGATTGGCGAAATTTCCGAGAGCCCGGAGGCTTAAAGCCTTCGATCCACCCAATTTAAGTCAGGCTGCGGCGCTTGAAAGCGCAGCGATCTCTGTTACTTGCGGTGCCGGGGTAGCATCCGCGGCAGTGCGGATTTTTGGGTCGGTAGAGTTGGAATGGCGTCACTGAAGATGATTTGCCCGCGTTGTCATGGCGGCGGCAAGGTTTTCGATTGCTCCAGATGGAGTGCCTCGAAAGGGCACTGCTGCCCACAAGGGACACATCAGACCAGTTGCCCGGGGAAGACCCTCACTTGCACAGAGTGTGGCGGCGTGGGGATGCTTGCGGAAGCCGAACTCAGGGCCGTCGCCTAGTCATTGCTTCGGCCGGCACGCGATGCGGACGGCTTTCGCGTCGCGATCGTGCCGCCATCCCTTGAAGATCCCGCAGGCTTTTGCGGCCAAGAGCGGTCTCGCCCTTCGTGCAATGATAGGACGTGCCGCTTCTGGCGCGGCGTCGCCGATTGCATTAGCATCACGTCATGGATTTCGAGGCACGGCTGAAGCGCCGCGCGGAATGCCGGGTGCCAGGCAGATCCTGACGGGCAATCGATGCCGCGGGGAGAAGGCCAATGCAGAAACTGCAATCGCAGGGCGTCCACCACATCACGCTGGTCGGCGCAGGGCGCCAGACCTCGATCGATTTCTGGGAAGGCGTGCTCGGCATGCCGTTCATCTTCGAGCAGCCCAACCTCGACAAGGCCAGCGAAAGCCATCTCTATTTCGATCCAGGCGACGGCCGGCTCATCACCGTCTTCACCGATGAGAGCCGCACACCGGTCAAGCGGCGCACGCCGACCGATACGGGCTGCGTGCATCATATCGCTTTCGCGGTGTCGCGCGTCACCTTCCTGCAGGCGGTCGCCAGGCTCGACGAGCGTGGCATCAAGCACAGCGGCGTCAAGGATCGCGGGTTCATGGATTCGATCTACTTCGAGGATCCGCTCGGCCTGCTGATCGAACTCGCCTCCTACCGCTTCGAGCCGCCGGCGGGTTTCACCCATGCCGACGTGCTGATGCAGGCACACAGGCTGCGCGTCGCGCGCGGCGACTACAACATCGCCGAGGTGCATCTTGCCGATGCGATCCAGGCGCTTGTCGAAAGCTCCCGCGCGACCTTGTCGGACGACCGGGCGCCGAAGAATCCATACTGACGGCCAACGAAACAGAGGGAGGACAACAATGGTAAAGACAGTGACCAAGAGCGTGAAGAAACCGGGTGCCAAGGTAAAGCCGAAAGCAGCCGCCAAGCCTGCCGCAAAAACAGTCGCGAAGCCGGCGGTGAAGGCAGCAAAGGCCGCGCCGAAGGCGGCCGCGAAAGCCTCGGCAAAACCGGCAGCCAAAAAGCCGGCGCCGAAGACCGCCAAGGCCAAGGCAGCGAAAAAGCCGGCGCTGAAGCTCAGCATGCTGAAGCCGAGCGTCAACAACATGACGGTGCGGGTGTTTGCCCGCGCTGCAGGGTTCGATGCCGCCGAGACGGACGCCTGGGGTCACACGCGCTCGTCCGAATACATGGCGCGCAATCCGGCGCATCTGACGCCGATGATCGAGGACAAGGGGCTGCCCAGAGGCGTGCTTTGGGAAAGCTGCGCCATCATGCAGTATCTGGCGAACAAGTACGGGCTGGAGAAATTCTATCCCAAGGCGCCGGCCAGGCGGGCGATGGTCGATAGCGCCATGTTCTACCTGATTGGCACACTCTACCCCTATGTGGCGCGCGCCACATACCCGGCGCTGGGGTTCCCGCAATATGCCGGCGAGGTCGGCCACAGCGATGCCCATCCCGACAAGAAGTCCGAGGCGCAGAAGGCCGCGATGGCAGCGATCGCCGAGCCGCTGGAGGTTTTCCATAGCTTCTTCAGGGATGGCAAGCCGTTCATCGGCGGCCAGAACCCGTCGATCGCTGACATCCGGCTGGCGGCGACGCTCGAGTTCCTGGCGGTCATCGACTACGCGCTGCCGCCATGGGCGACCGAATATATGGCGGCAATCGAGAAGAAGCTTGGCAAGGCCTACACCGAGCCGGCCGGCGACGTGCGTGGCTACATCGCCTATGTGAGATCGCAGGCGAAGGCCTGACGTTAAGGATTCGTTAACCAAAGCCCTATCTACTGTCAGGAATTCGCCGCGCGACCACGGATGTACTGGCGCAATATCGGTGAAAGGAAAGGTCGGCTCCGTGCCGGCCTTTTTGCTTTTCCGAGCCCCCTGCCGGGACATCGCGCGACGGTGACCAGGCAAACCCGGAGCATCAACTTTTTGCGTCGGGATATTGTCATCGTCGACGTTGGGTCTAACATCCCTTCCGGCGAATCCGGCCTGGAATGCCGGCCTGGAGTGAGATGAGGGTTTGCGATGAAATGCGTGGCGGCAATGCTGATGATCGCCGGTGGAATGCTTGCCGGGACGCTTCTCCCATCGCGGGCCGCGACGCTCAATACAATGGATGATGTCGGGGCCGCGATCCAAGCGTGCTGGACGCCGCCTGCGGATGCAGGAAATTCCACCGTCACTTTGAGTTTCAGCTTCAAGCGCGACGGCTCGCTCATCGGTCCGCCGCGGCCGACCGCCGCCAAGGTCGCCGGCGATGACAAGGCGCGGAAGGCGTTCATCGACGCGGCCATTGCCGCCGTCAGGAATTGCACGCCCCTGACTTTTTCACCGGCCTTGGCGCAGGGCATTGGCGGCAACGTCTTCACGCTGCAACTGACTTCCCCGAAGCAATAGCAGTCCGCGCCGGCCCTTCAGCGGGAAGTGGCGGCACGTGGATTTCGTAACCTCGCGACTGGGCGAGGAAATGCTTCCAAATGGCGGATTGACCGTCAGGGCTTTCCAACCCGCCAGACCGGTTCTTCAAACCAACGGCTCAATGGCTTAGGCGCCGTACCTCGGCATGCCGGGCCAGGTCCGGTGTTTCGAAGACATAATCGCTCCAGGCCGATTCCGGAATTTGTCCGGCCAGGTAGCATTCCAACAGCAGATTTTGCTCGGGATTGAGCGGTCGTGGCGCGCGCTCGTGATCCAGCCCGAGGGAATGAAAAAGGTTCCTTGTCAGTTCCGATACCGTGAAGTGGATCGACATCTGTGTTCTCCCTTGTCCATAAACGCCGCGGTCAGGCAAAGGTTTCAGCGTCATGCACCCGGTAACGCCGGATTGATCGTTCGCCAGAGGCCATGGCCTGTCAACGTCGACAGCACCGGTCTGGTCGCACTTGTTTTCCGGTTCGTCTCAATCTTGAAATAAAAATGTAATACCGAATTTACAGGAGTCCTTCTATTGCACTAGATAAAAGTCTGTCTAGATCGGAAAATCTTAAGTATTAGGTATAGCTCATTTAGTCGAAGATTACCCAAGTAGAAATAACGCCTTCCCCACGTCGTCAGCAACAGGGACAGTGTCGTCGCGATGATCCGTTTCTGGCTTCCCATGATGGTCGCGCTGCTGACGGTGGCTGCCTTTGCATTCGGCACGACGTCTTCCTATGCGGATAGTTGCAGCGCGATCAGAAGCCAGTTGCTTTCTGGCGGCCGCGGCGGGGGCGTGAGCCCCGAACTGGCGCAATTGCGCCGCCAGCTTGCGGCAGTCCAGGGCCTGGAGAGGCAGCGCAGGTGTACGGCGCAAAGTGCCACGGGCGGCTTCTTCAACGCCTGCGCCGACCTTGCCAGAAACCGGGCGGAGGTGCAGCGCCAGATGGCGGCCGCGTCCAATTCCGGCCGGGACATTTCGGGCCTGCAGGCGCGCCTCGCGGCGCTCGGCTGCACATCCGGGGCAAAGGAGCAGCGTTCGGCACCGAAGACCCAAGCCGCAACGGGTGGAGCAACGTATACCGGCAATACGATGCTGTTTTGCGTGCGCCTGTCGGATGGATATTTCTTCCCGGCGCCAAAGTCGCAATTCGCCGGCAGCGGCGATCTCAAGCAAACGGCCGATCAGTGCCGTTATATCTGCGATGATCCGGCCGTCGATCTCTACACGTTGAGCGATGCCAGTCTGGAAACCGAAAAGATGATCGCGCTAGATACGCGCAAACCCTACACCGAACTGCCATCGGCTTTCCGCTACCGAGACGATGCAAATTTCAAGGCCTGCGACGTCAAACGTTATTATTCGCGTGTTGCCGAACTCAGGGCAAGGACCGTGACGCCGACAGACATGTCCAACGCCATCATTCCCCTGCCTCAGCCGAAGCCGGACCTCGGCAGTGTCGCGGCAATCCCGCAATCCGGCACCGAAGCCCCGGGTGTTGCCCAGCTGCAGTCGATCGAGGCCGGCAAGCGGACGGTGCGTGTGGTCGGCCCGGCCTTTTTTCCGGCGGAATAAACCACTTCTTTCTTCCCATTCGGCGGATACGACTTGCAGCGAGCCGCCGGCGCGGCGGCAAGGTCAGCTGGAACAGAGGGGCGCTCACGGCGTTGTGATCGACATCAGCCAGGAGAAACGCCATGGCCACGTTCCGGGAAATGCGGGTGCAGGAAATCGTCGAGGACGAATCCCTGTCCACCGAACAAAAGATCGCCGAGTTGCGTGAGATCGAATCCGAGGCACGTGGGCTGCAACGGGCGGCATCGGAGAGCTCGATGGGTGATGATGACGGTTGGCAGGACGATTTGCGCCAGGTTCGGTTCGCGCTCGACAAGCTTGGTGCAAAGGAGCCGAAGAAAGGCGCGGCATCACTGTAGAGCCTGCTCGCGACTTCGGTTTGTACTTCCAGGGCTCAGTCGCAGACCATGCGGACTCGCTGGCCTGGCGCGCTCACGTTCCTGCACGCCAGTTGTTTTTTCGGCTCCGAGGACGCGGGTGACGGCGGTGAAAGCCTCGTCTGGTGTCGTCTCTGTACGGCAGGTTTCGAAATCCTGCGTTCGGAAAATTGTTCGGGCGGCTGTGGTGGCACCGGAAAGGCACCATTGTCGACTTGCGGCGCGTAATCGACATTCGGGGGCGGCCGTTCCCAGAAGCGCCTGGCGTCGAGCGGCCGCGGGATGATGACCGTGCCGTCATAGCTGCGCGAACAGCCACTGCCGAAAAGCAGTGTCACGCCCAGCAAGAAAGGCCCTATCCGTCCGTACATTAGCAACACCCCTGCATGGACTTATAACGCAGCCTTGGTCCGCCCGACAACCGGGCGGAATAACGCAGACCGAGCGTGCCGGTCGCGCCGTTAAGGTTAGCGGATCGTTAATGCTTCTCGGGCACATTCCGCCGACGAACCGCGGAGGGAGGGTTCGACCTTGATTTTCGGGGTGGGGACAGCATGGCGGAAGCGGACGAAGCAATCGGTGCGCGCGGCAGGCGTGGGTCCGGCAAGGCGGTGCATCGTGGTGACGCGCCAGCATGCGCGGACATGGATTCGGCCGACGCGCTTCGCCAGCTGGTCGAGGCAGGCTCGGACTGGATCTGGGAGACCGACGCCGAACTGCGCTTCTCCTGGCTTTCACCCACCTATCAGGCGGCCACCGGCATCGATCCGGCTGATGTGCTCGGCCGGTTCCGCTTCGATTTCCTGACCCAGGTCCTGAAAGGCAAGCGCAGCGCGGCGGCGCATCTGGAGGATCTGGAGGCGCACCGGCCTTTCCGCGACTTCGTCTATGAACTGAAGGGAGGTCGCGCCGGCTGTCGCTGGGTGCTGACTTCAGGCTTCCCACGGTTCGACAGCGAAGGAAAATTTGCCGGCTATCGCGGCATAGGCCGCAATGTCACCGCACTGGCCAGCGCGTTCGAAGACATCGCGTTCGAAGACATGGAGCCAAGGCAGGAACCGCCAATCGGCGGCGACACCGCCGGGCATCTTGCCGATCTCGAGCGGACGATGGATGCCATGCGCATGGGGATCGTGCTTCTCGACGCGAAGCTCGACACGCTGATTATCAACAAGGCCTATCGTGACATCTCCAAGATGTCGGAAGGCGATGTGGCCGTCGGCGCACCCTTCAGCCTGCTGATGGAGATCAATCGGCGCAACGGCATTTATGGTGATATCGCCCAGCCGGAATGGGAGCGCTATCTCGCCAGCCGGCTGGATGAGATCCGAGCCGGCAGCGTCTCGGCTCGCCAGTTCCGCCATGCCGACGGCAAGACGATGCTGTTCTCCATCACAGCCTTGTCGGGTGGCAAGCGACTGCTGACCTATTACGACGTCACCGAGCTGAAGCTGCGCGACGCCGAGCTCGCCGATGCGCTGGAAAAGGCGCGGCTCGCGGAGGCGGTAATCAACGCCGTCGAGGATCCGATTTTCGTCAAGGACGATCATCTCCGGTTCGTCTTCGTCAATGAGGCATTCGCGAAACTGTTCGGCCAGACACCGCAAGCCATGCTTGGCAGACCCGGTGGCGATTTCCTCGGGCCGACCCAGGTCGCGCTCTTCGAACGCAGTGAACGGGAAGTCCTGTCGACGGGACAAATCTATGAAGTCGAAGAGAATTTCGACGATGAAGGCGCCGCTCGTTCGCGCATTGTCAGGAAAAACCGCGTCCGCATGCCAAGCGGCCGCGACTATGTCGCCGGCTTCCTCTTCGACATTTCCGATATGAAACGGCGCGAGACCGAGGCGCAGGATGCGCGCAAGCATCTCGCCAGCGTGCTGGAATCGCTGCCGGCCGGTGTGATCATCTACGATCGCGATGACAAGTTCGTCTTCGCCAACCGCAAGCTGCAGGATACGCTGCCGGCGTTGAAACCTTTCTGGCAGCCCGGCCGGAGTTTCCGCGAGGCGTTGGAATTCGGCCGCTCAGTCGGCTATTTCCGCTCGAGCGGCGATAGCGGGATCGACGGGCTTTACGAATCCGAACCCGAACGTTGGCTCGACAGCATATTGGAGCGCTACCGGCTGCCAAATTCTTCCTACGAGCGCCTCAATGCCGATGGACGCTGGTATCAGGTCTACGACATGCGCGCCGATGACGGCACGTTCATCGGTGTGCGCGTCGACATCACCGATATCAAGAGCCGCGAAGCCGCCCTGCGCGATTCCATGCGCCAGATCGACCTGTTCCGGCACGTCATGGATGAGTTGCCGGTGGCCGCCTTCATCAAGGCGCAGGACCTGAGCATCGAATTCGTCAACAAGGCCTGGTGCGCGATCACGGGCCTCGCCAAGGAAGACGTCATCGGCCGGACCGACCGCCAGCTGTTCGGCGCCGCGGAAGCGGAAGCCTACAGCCATGACGACACCGATGTCGTGGCGACCGGCGCCGTGCGCGAGGTCGAGGAGCCCGTCACCCATCGCGACGGCACGGTGCGGCAATTGATGACGCGCAAGAGCCGCCTTGTGGCGACCGACGGATCGGTGCATCTGGTCGGCTCCAGCACCGACATCACCGACGTCAAGGCGCGCGAGCGGGCTCTGGAAGAGAGCATGCGCGAGAACGAGGTGTTCCGCAGCCTGATCGACAATGTGCCGGTGTCGATCTACGCCAAGCGCTCCGACCTCAGGCAGTTCTATGTCAACAAGGGCTGGTGCGACCTTACCGGCTTCAGCAAGCAAGAGGCGATCGGCAAGACCGATGTCGAGATCTTCGGCCCGGATGGCGAGGCCTTCGTCGCCGGCGATCTGGCCGTGCTGCGCACCGGCGAAACCCAGGAGATCGAGGAGAGCGTGACGCTTCCCGATGGCAGCGTGCGCCACCAGTTTGCGCGCAAGGGCGCGATGATCGCGTCGGACGGTTCGCTCTACCTCATCGGATCGACCACCGATATCACGGAGCTGAAGATGCGCGAGGCGGAGCTCAGCGAGGCGCGCCAGCGCGCCGTGCTCGCCGACCGCGCAAAGTCGGAATTCCTCGCCAATATGAGCCATGAAATCCGCACGCCAATGAACGGTGTGCTGGGCATGGCGGAACTCTTGGCCAAGTCCAATCTCGATCCGAAGCAGAAGACGTTCACCGACATCATCGTCAAGTCGGGCAACGCGCTCTTGACCATCATCAACGACATCCTGGACTTCTCCAAGATCGATGCCGGCCAGATGGTGCTCGATCCGGCGCCCTTCAACCTTGCCGAGGCGATCGAGGATGTGGCGACGCTGGTGTCGACGCGTGCCAAGGAAAAGGACCTCGAGCTTATCGTGCGCGTCGAGCCAAGGCTCGAAAACCTGTTCATCGGCGACGTCGGCCGCATCAGGCAGATCGTCACCAACCTGCTCGGCAACGCGGTGAAATTCACCGATGAAGGCCATGTGCTGGTCGACGTGACCGGCGAGAGGGTCCCGACCGGAACCAAGCTGACGATTTCGGTCACCGACACCGGGATCGGCATCCCCGAGGAAAAACTGAAGCTGGTGTTCGAAAAATTCAGCCAAGTCGACACCTCTTCGACACGGCGGCACGAGGGCACCGGGCTTGGCCTTGCCATCACCTCGCGGCTGGTCGAACTGATGGGCGGCGAGATCGGCGTCGAGAGCGCCGAGGGCAAGGGCTCGACCTTCTGGTTCACCGTGACGCTGCCCAGTGCCGGGCAGCAGAACGGGCAGCGCATCATGCCGGTGGACGTGACAGGCGCACGGGTGCTGATCGTTGACGACAATGCCGTCAACCGGGCCATCCTGACCGAGCAGATGACCTCGTGGACGTTCGATTCCTGCGCCGCCGAAAGCGGCGCCGAGGGCCTCAAGGTGCTGATCGCGGCCGCCGCCTACGGCGTGCCCGTGGATTGCGTCGTGCTCGACTACCAGATGCCTGGGATGAGCGGCGCAGAAATGGCGCGCATCGTGCGCAACACCGAAGGTCTCGCCGACACGCCGATCATCATGCTGACCTCGGTCGACCAGTCGCTCGCCAACACCAGCTACCGCGATCTCGGCATCGACGCCCAGTTGATCAAGCCGGCGCGTTCCTCGGTGCTCCTGGAGACGTTGGTCGCGACCATACAGCGCCATCGCCATGCCACGGATGGCCACGCCGCCCAGCCGCTCGCAGGCGAGGGGCCTGGCGCTTCTCCGCCGCTGGCATTGTCCGAACAACGCGCGCAATTGCAGCCGCCACCGGTTCGCCCCAGGCTGCCTGCCACCGCTGGTGGCGGAGACAGGCTGGACATCCTCGTGGCCGAGGACAATGAGGTGAACCAGATGGTCTTCACCCAGATCCTTGGCGAAACCGGCTATGGTTTCGAGATCGTCGGCAATGGCCGCAAGGCGCTCGACGCCTTCGGCAAGCTCAATCCGTGCATGATCCTGATGGATGTCTCTATGCCGGAGATGAGCGGGCTCGAGGCGACCGCCGCGATCCGCCGGCTGGAGCAGGAAACCGACACGCATGTGCCGATCGTCGGCGTCACCGCGCATGCGCTCAAAGGCGATCGCGAGCGGTGCCTGGAGGCGGGGATGGACGACTACCTGCCCAAGCCGATCAGCCCCAGGGCCCTGCTGGAGAAGGTCGAGCGCTGGATCGGCACCGGCCGCCAGGTCCAGCGCAACGCGGGATAGCACCGCGTTGCCTGTCCCGGGGGTGCCAGAGGCAAGCCAAGGGAATCAATCGCGGATTTGCCGCTACGCCTGCGTGCAATGACTATGGCGCGATCGCACCATATCTAAGGTGGCGCCCAGCCGAGACAATAGCAAAATCGAATTCCGCCCTTGCAGTTACGGGCGGGAGCAGCGACCGCCGGCAAAGAAGCAGCGTCAACCTACCCCAACGGACCTGTTTTTGGCGATGGCCCGGCCACGACACGCTCTGGCCTTGAGCAACGCGCTCCCGTCCGGATTTTCTTCCCCCGAGAAAGCCCCGTCGAATCCGGCGGCGGCTCCGGCTGGCGGATGGCCCAAGTCACTGATTCCGAGAGCAAACTCGGATCAGGTCGCGACCGCCCGATGCCACCGCCCTTGCCAGTGCCCGTGACGCGTTACCGGGCTGACACGAAACTGTCATGCGACTGTTATAATCGAAGGCTATTGGCCTCAGCGGGCGCCGGTTACGAATGGCGCCGAGAGACCATCTTCCGAACAGGAGCAGGCCACATGAGACATTTCATCCGCTCGGCGGCCGTTGCGATTGCAATGGCTACGGCGTCTACCTTCACCCTTTCCGCGGCAATGGCAGCTGACCTTTCCGGCGCCGGCTCGACATTCATCTACCCGGTGTTCGCCAAGTGGGCCGACACCTACAAGAAGGACACCGGCATCGGCCTCAACTACCAGTCGATCGGTTCGGGCGGCGGCATCAAGCAGGTCATCGCCAAGACCGTGACCTTCGGCGCCACGGACAAGCCGATGTCCGACGCCGACCTGGAAAAGAACGGCCTCGTGCAGTTCCCGATGGTGATGGGCGGCATCGTGCCGATCGTCAACCTCACCGGCGTCAAGCCGGGCGAACTCGTGCTCGACGGCAAGACGCTGGCCCAGATCTATCTCGGCGCCATCACCACCTGGGACGACGCCGCGATCAAGGCGCTGAACCCCACCCTCACCCTGCCGTCTACCGCGATCGCCGTCGTGCATCGTTCGGACGGTTCGGGCACCACCTTCAACTTCACCGACTACCTGGTGAAGCTCTCGCCCGACTGGAAGGACAAGGTCGGTTCCGACACCGCCGTCGAATGGCCGACGGGCGTTGGCGCCAAGGGCAGCGAAGGCGTTGCCAACACCGTCAAGCAGACCGACGGCGGCATCGGCTACGTCGAATACGCCTATGCGTCGCAGAACAACCTGTCCTATTCCAAAATGCTGAATGCTGCCGGCAAGGTCGTCGAGCCGTCGCTCGAATCCTTCGGTGCGGCAGCTTCGAATGCCGATTGGAAGGGTGCCAAGAACTTCAACGTCATCATCACCAACGAGCCGGGCGACACCACCTGGCCGATCGCGGCTTCCACCTGGGTTCTGATCCACAAGGCTCCGGACGACGCAGCCGCAACCGGCGACGCCCTGAAGTTCTTTGCCTGGGCCTACAAGGACGGCAAGGAAACCGCCAAGGCGCTCGACTATGTCTCGATCCCCGACAGCGTCGTCGACCTGATCAAGGCTTCGTGGAAGGCCGACATCCAGGCCGGCGGCAAGCCCGTCTACGCCGGCGAGTAACATCTTCCAAAGGAGCGCCGCGACCGTGGCGCTCCTTTCCCTTCAACCTGAAAGAGCCGAGCTTGACATGAGCGCTGTCCAGGAAGCCTTGCCAGCCGTCAGAGGTTCCCGCGATGCCATCGTTCGACGGTTCGCGCTGACCGACTCAATCTTCCACGCGACAACCCGCGCCGCCGCGATATTGGTGCTGGTCCTGCTTGGCGGGGTCGCGATCTCGCTGTTTGCCGGTTCCTGGCAAGCCCTGTCGACTTTCGGCTTTTCCTTCCTGACCAGCGAAAGCTGGAACCCGGTGACGGAGAAGTTCGGTGCTCTGGCCCCGATCTACGGCACCATCATCACCTCGGCGATCGCCATCCTGATCGCCGTGCCGCTCGGCATCGGCATCGCCATCTTCCTCACCGAGCTCTGCCCGCGCCCGCTTCGGCGCCCCATCGGCATGGCGGTGGAATTGCTGGCCGGCATCCCTTCGATCATCTACGGTATCTGGGGCCTGTTCGTGCTGGCACCGTTCCTGCAGACGGCCGTGCAGCCTTTCATCATCAGCGTGTTCCACGGTATTCCGGGCCTCAACAGCCTGTTCGCCGGCCCCCCTTATGGCATCGGCCTGCTGACCTCGGCGATGATCCTGGCCATCATGATCCTGCCTTTCATCACCTCGATCACCAAGGACGTGTTCGATACGGTGCCGTCTGTGCTGAAGGAATCGGCCTATGGGATCGGCTGCACGACCTGGGAGGTCACGCGCCGGGTCGTCATTCCCTACACGCGCATCGGCATCATGGGCGGCGTCATGCTGGCTCTCGGCCGCGCGCTTGGTGAAACAATGGCGGTGACCTTCGTCATCGGCAACGCCCACCGCATCAGCACTTCGCTGTTCGCGCCGGCAACGACCATCTCGGCGACCATCGCCAACGAATTCACCGAAGCCGTCGGCGATCTCTACACCTCCTCGCTGGTCGCGCTCGGCCTGATCCTGTTCGTTATCACCTTCCTGATCCTTGCCATCGCACGCTATATGCTGATGCGCATCGATGCCCGCACGGGAGCCTGACCGATGTCGATAGCCGCATCGCTTCACCACAGCCGCAAGCGCAAGAATGGCGTGATGATGACGCTGTGCGTCGTCGCCGCCGGCATCGGCTTGGCCTGGCTGGCGCTCATCCTCGGCGCTCTGCTCTACAAGGGCCTCGCGGGCGTCAATCTTTCGGTCTTCACGGAAATGACGCCGCCACCCGGCGACGCCGGCGGCCTGCTCAATGCCATCTACGGCAGCGTGGTGATGACGGTCATCGCCGTTATTGTCGGCACGCCGATCGGCGTGCTGGCGGGCACTTATATGGCCGAGTACGGCCGCTTCTCGAAGCTCACTACCGTGGTGCGCTTCATCAACGACATCCTTCTGTCGGCGCCATCGATCATCATCGGCCTGTTCGTCTATGAGCTGATGGTGCGGCCGATGGGGCATTTCTCGGCGATCGCCGGTGCCGTCGCGCTGGCCATCCTGGTCATCCCGGTCGTCGTGCGCACCACCGAGGACATGCTCAATCTGGTGCCGAACGCGTTGCGCGAAGCCGGCACCGCGATCGGCGCGCCGCGCTGGGTGGTCATCCGTTCGGTTGCCTATCGCGCGGCACTTTCGGGCATCGTCACCGGCATATTGCTGGCTATCGCCCGCATCTCCGGCGAGACCGCACCCCTTCTTTTCACGGCGCTGAACAACCAGTTCTGGTCCAGCAATCTCAACGCTCCGATGGCCAGCCTGCCAGTCACCATCTTCCAGTTCGCTCTCAGTCCCTACGAGGAATGGCAGCAACTGGCCTGGACCGGCGCACTCATAATCACATTGACGGTTCTCGCGCTCAGCATCTTCGCGCGCAGCCTGACCGGACGCAGAGAGGACAAATGAGCCAGATGTTGTCTCCAGACATGACGATCGCCGCCGAGGCGGCGGCCAAGGCCAAGATCGAGGTCAAGAACCTCAACTTCTACTACGGCCAATCGAAGGCGCTGAAGGATATCACGCTGTCGCTGCCTGAGCGCAGCGTCACCGCCTTCATCGGCCCTTCCGGCTGCGGAAAGTCGACGCTGCTGCGCGTCTTCAACCGCATCTACGAGCTCTACCCCAAGCAGACCGCCGAGGGCCAGGTGCTGCTCGACGGCCAGAACATTCTCGACCGCTCGCAGGACCTCAACCTGCTGCGCACCAAGATCGGCATGGTGTTCCAGAAGCCGACGCCCTTCCCGATGTCGATCTACGAGAACATCGCCTTCGGCGTCAGGCTCTATGAGAAGATCAGCAAGGCCGAGATGGACGGTCGTGTCGAGCAGGCGCTGAAGCGCGCCGCTTTGTGGACCGAGGTCAAGGACAAGCTCAATGCCAGCGGCCTCAGCCTGTCGGGCGGCCAGCAGCAGCGGCTGTGCATCGCCCGCACGGTGGCGGTGAAGCCGGAGGTCATCCTGCTCGATGAGCCGGCCTCCGCGCTCGATCCGCTGTCGACCGCCAAGATCGAGGAACTGATCGACGAGCTGCAGGCCGACTACACGATCGTCATCGTCACCCACAACATGCAGCAGGCGGCGCGCGTCTCGAAGCAGACCGCCTTCATGTATCTGGGCGAACTGGTCGAGTTCGACCGCACCGAGAAGATCTTCACGTCGCCTCGCGAGAAGCGCACGCAAGACTACATCACCGGCCGCTTCGGCTGATCGCACGCATTACGAGGACCAGGATCATGGCCGAACACACAGTCGCAGCCTTCGACGAGGATCTCGGACAGATCAGCAGGCTGATCAGCGACATGGGCGATCTCGCCGGCTCGATGGTCGGCGGCGCCACCAAGGCGCTGCTGAATTCCGACAACGCGCTGGCACAGCGCGTGGTCTCCGACGACGCCATCATGGATGCGCGCCAGCGCGAACTCGACGATCGCGCCATCACGCTGATCGCCAAGCGCCAGCCGATGGCAGACGATCTGCGCCATGTCGTCGGGTCGATCCGCATGGCTGGCGACCTCGAACGCATTGGCGACCTTGCCAAGAACATCGCCAAGCGCGTCGGCACCGTCGGTCTCACCGCAACGCCGCGCGACCTGTCGCATTCCATCGACGCCATGGCGCAGCTGGTGCTGATCCAGGTGCAGGGCGTGATCGAGGAGTATGCGGCGCGCGATGCCGCCGCGCTTGCGAAGCTGCGCGCCGACGACGAACGCATCGACGTCAAATACACCTCGGTGTTCCGCGAGCTGCTGACCTACATGATGGAGGATCCGCGCAACATCACCGCTTGCACGCATCTGTTGTTCTGCGCCAAGAATCTCGAACGCATCGGCGACCATGTGACCAACATCGCCGAGAACGCGTACTATGTCCTGACCGGCACGCAACTGCCCGCCAACCGCCCCAAACAGGACGAGACGGCGATGTCGGCGCCGGCGGCTTGAGCGTTGGAGCGGTTCATCGTTTCGCGGAAACGCCGAACCGCTCTATCTCTTTGTTTCACGCAATTCAGGATGGAAAACCGTTACATATTTTTCCCGGGATTGCTTTAGAGGTGACCAGTCAATGATCGCACCACGCATCATGGTGGTGGAGGACGAGGAGCCGCTCGGCGTGCTCCTCCGCTACAATCTGGAATCGGAAGGCTATCAGGTCGAGGTGGTAACCCGCGGCGATGAAGCCGAAATCCGGCTGCAGGAAAACGTGCCCGATCTTCTGGTGCTCGACTGGATGGTGCCGGCGGTGTCCGGTATCGAACTCTGTCGCCGGCTAAGAATGCGGCCCGAGACCGAACGGCTGCCGATCATCATGCTGACGGCGCGCGGCGAGGAGAGCGACCGCGTGCGTGGCCTTTCGACCGGTGCCGACGATTATCTGGTCAAGCCGTTCTCGACGCCGGAATTCATGGCGCGCGTCAAGGCGCTGCTGCGCCGCGCCAAGCCCGAAGTGCTGTCCAGCGTGCTCAAGGTCGGCGACATCGTGCTCGACCGTGAATCGCATCGGGTCTACCGCAAGAAGAGCGAGATCCGGCTCGGGCCGACCGAATTCCGCCTTCTGGAATTCATGATGCGCCATCCCGGCCGCGTGTTCTCGCGCAGCCAGTTGCTCGACAATGTCTGGGGTGAGACGATTTATATCGACGAACGCACCGTGGACGTGCATGTCGGCCGCCTGCGCAAGGCGGTCAACAATGGCCGCATGCCCGACGTCATCCGCACCATCCGTGGGGCAGGCTACGCGATCCGCGAGGATTAAAGGAGCGCTCAGCCGGCGCGAGTGCGAAAGATAATAACGGCAAACATCAATACGCCCGCGAAAACCAGCAAAGATGATGCCGCGACAACGGAAGTCCACGCGGCGACTTTCCACTGTCTCCTGCGTCGGCGTCGCTCCGATCACACGGCATGGATGTCGCGATTGCCGAAGCCGTCAATGGTTTGGGACGCTCAGTCAAGCGGTTGAGACGCGCAGTCACGGCGCCCGGCCGTGCCTTTCCGGAAGTCCAGGGCGTTCCGCGCGGGTTTCAGGCAACGCTCTTTCCAGCACTCCCTCTTGCCTGCGCGCCCGGCGCG
This sequence comes from Mesorhizobium sp. NZP2298, assembly GCF_013170825.1. Lineage (NCBI taxonomy): Bacteria > Pseudomonadati > Pseudomonadota > Alphaproteobacteria > Hyphomicrobiales > Phyllobacteriaceae > Mesorhizobium > Mesorhizobium sp. NZP2298. The sequence goes on from NZ_CP033365.1 coordinate 1,518,757, forward strand.
AAGATCTCCTGATCGACGAAGGTCAGTGCGCGCATGGCGCAGCCCTCGCGGATCAGGGGGAGTTCGTTCGGTTCGGTGTCGAACGAAATCGATTTCGAGTGCTGGCCGCCGGCGGTCTGAGCAATCGCCTCGCGCAATGCCGGCTCGATCAGGTCGAAGGCGGCGGCGCTGACGCCGACCATGGCCACGGGTGCGGGATCGATCAGCGCGAACAGGCTGCCGAGGCCATAACCCAGTGCTTCGCCGGCCTTGCGATAGGCTTCGCGCTCGGGCCCGGCCCGTTCCCGTGCCGTCGTCGCCAGTGCCCGCATCTGCGTGTCGCTGACGTCGGCGACCGGTTCGGTGTCCTCGCCAAGCTGCCTGGCATTGCGCCAGATGGCGTAGTTGCCGGCATAGGCCTCGACGCAGCCGCGCCGCCCGCAGCGGCAGAGTGCGCCGCCTGGCCGATGGATCATGTGGCCGAACTCGCCACCCGACGAATGGGTGCCGGTGAACAGCTCGCCCTTCAGCACCAGGCCCATGCCGATGCCGTGCGACAAAAGGATGGCGATGAAGTCGTCGCGGTAGCGTTCGGGGTCGCGCCAGCGCAGCGCCACCGCCATCATGTTGCAGTCGTTCTCCATGGTGGCCGGGATGCCGAACTCGGCTTCCAGTATGTCGGCGAAGGCGATGTCGGTCTGCGGTGTGATCGGCGACCACAGCATGGCCCTGGCCTTGGTGTCGGTTATGCCCTGGATCGCCAGTGCGATACGGGCGACACTGCGCACGTCGATATCGGGATCCTCGAGGCGGCGCCGTACAATGGCGACGCATTCACCGATCAGCGCCTCGCGCGACATGGTCAGCGTGTCCAGCCGGCGCTGTTCCTCTGATATCACCTGGCCGGCATAGTCGATGACGGCGACGGACAGGAAATTCAGCGACAGCACGACGGTCATGATGGCCGCGGCCTCCGGGTTGAGGCCGAGGCCGACCTGTGGCCTGCCGCGTTTGAGCGTACCGGCCTCGCTCGGCTTGCCCTCGGCCAGGATGCCTTCGCCGATCAGGTCGGAAGAGATCGCCGATATGGTCGAATGGCTGAGGCCGGTGGTCGCGGCGATCTCGGTGCGCGAGGGTTGGCCGGCCCGGCGCACGGCCGCAATCACCATGGCGCGGTTGCGCCGGCGCAGATCGTCGTGGCGGATTCCGACCGACATACTTTCCCACATCCTCCCGGTCGCCGCGGTTCTTCCTGCCCCTCGAACACTGCCGGCAACTGGGGCAAATACTGGCAGAAGCGGCCGGTGCTGTCATTTATTTATTGCGGGGCTCGAAAAAAAGTCCGCGACACCTCAAGATCCATCAGAATCGATGTTGACAGCGTTCCGACGATGGATCAGTATTTTTTTTGAGGCTCGAAAAAATAGAGCCTCTGTGCCGGCCTTTGGGTCAGTTTGGTCGCGCCATACGCGGCGCAGGGAGGATATCATGAAGAGATTCACGGCCGCCATCCTGGCGGGTGTCGCCATGTCGCTGACGCTTGCGTCGGTCGCGCAGGCGAAGGACAAGGTTATCGGCGTTTCGTGGTCGAACTTCCAGGAAGAGCGCTGGAAGACCGACGAGGCCGCCATGAAGAAGGCGATCGAGGCCGCCGGCGACAAGTACATTTCCGCCGATGCGCAGTCCAATCCCGGCAAGCAGCTTACCGATGTCGAGAGCCTGATCTCGCAGGGCGCCAATTCGCTGATCATCCTGGCGCAGGATGCTTCGGCGATCGGCCCGGCGGTGCAGAAGGCACTGGACGAAGGCATTCCGGTCGTCGGCTATGACCGCCTGATCGAGAACAAGGACGTCTTCTACCTGACCTTCGACAACAAGGAAGTCGGCCGCTTGCAGGCCAGCGCAGTGTTCAAGGTCAAGCCGGAAGGCAACTATGTCTTCATCAAGGGCTCGGGTGCCGATCCGAACGCCGATTTCCTGTTCTCGGGCTCGATGGAAGTGCTCAAGGCGGCCATCGACAGCGGCAAGATCAAGAATGTCGGCGAGGCCTATACGGACGGCTGGCTGCCCGCCAACGCCCAGAAGAACATGGAACAGTTCCTGACCGCCAACGACAACAAGGTCGATGCCGTGGTCGCCGCCAATGACGGCACCGCAGGCGGTGTCGTCGCGGCGCTGACGGCGCAAGGCCTTGCCGGCACCGTGCCGGTGTCGGGCCAGGACGGCGATCATGCCGCGCTGAACCGCATCGCGCTCGGCACCCAGACGGTGTCGGTGTGGAAGGACGCGCGCGAGCTCGGCAAGAATGCCGCCGAGATCGCCTCGCAGCTGGCTGACGGCAAGAAGATGACCGACATCGCCGGCGTGAAGGATTTCACGACCCCCGGCGGCAACACCGTCAAGTCGCTGTTCCTGACCCCTGTCGCCATCACCAAGGACAATCTCAATCTCGTCATCGATGCCGGCTGGATCAAGAAGGATGAAGTCTGCGCGGGCGTCGCCGCCGGTAGCGTCGCGGCCTGCAACTAGAACGGCGCAGCACTGTTCGTCATCGACGCCGCGGCCCAAAAGCCGCGGCGTTTTCTCAAAAAGATTTGTGTTTCCGCATCAGGCGGATAGCTTCTAGGCTGCGTTCCGGCTCCGCGCCGGATGGCCGGCCGGTGGGAGGAATCATGACCGACACGACGTCCAACCCGCAGGCCGACACCGCGCGCGCGTCGGAGCTTGGCGCGGTCGCCCGGTTCCTGAAGGCAACCGAGATCGACACCCGCATGCTCGGCATGATCGGTGCCCTGTTGCTGATCTGGGTCGGGCTGCACGTGATTTCGAGTCTGCGTCTGGGCGTCAATCCCCTCGATTTCGACAGCCGCACCTTTCTCACTCCGCGCAATCTGTGGAACCTGTCGGTGCAGACTTCCGCTGTCGCGATCATGGCCTGCGGCATGGTGCTGGTCATCGTCATGCGCAATATCGACCTGTCCGTCGGCTCTGCCGAGGGTCTGATCGGCATGGTCATGGGCTTTGCCCAGGTGCATTTCCTGGTCCGGTTCGTCGGGCTTGAACTCGGCAATCCTTGGATCTGGGTTCTGGCACTGGTCATCGGGCTGGCGCTCGGGCTGCTGATCGGCGCTTTCCAGGGCTTCATCATCGCCTATCTCGAAGTGCCGGCCTTCATCGTCACGCTGGGCGGCCTGCTGGTCTGGCGCGGTGCCGCCTGGTGGGTCACCAGCGGCCAGACCGTGGCACCGCTCGACGCCACGTTCCAGCTGATGGGCGGCGGCCCGGCCGGATCGATCGGTGCCACCTGGAGCTGGATCGTCGGCATCGTCGCCTGCCTCGCCGTCGTGTTTGCACTGTTCAATGGGCGGGTGCAGCGCAAGCGCTTCCGCTTCCCGTTGCGCCCGGTCTGGGCCGAGACGCTGCTTGGCACCGTCACCTGCGCCGTCATCATGGGCGCGGTGTGGCTGGCCAATTCCTATCCCTGGCCCATCGGCATCGTGAACAGATACGCCGCCGCCAACAACATCACCGTGCCCGAGGGTGGCCTGTTCATCGCCCACGGCATTGCCATCCCGGTGCTGATGGCGATCGCCGTCGGGCTGATCATGACCTTCATCACCAACCGCACCCGTTTCGGCCGCTATGTCTTTGCCATCGGCGGCAATCCGGAGGCCGCCAACCTGGCGGGCATCAATACACGCTGGATCACCATGAAGGTGTTCATGATCATGGGCGTGCTGGCCACGATCGCCGCCGCGATCTCGTCTGCCCGGCAGAACTCGTCGACCAACGTGCTTGGCACATTGGACGAGCTGCTTGTCATCGCCGCCGCCGTCATCGGCGGCACGTCGCTGGCCGGCGGCTCCGGAACGATCATCGGCGCCATGCTCGGAGCACTGCTGATGCAGTCGCTGCAGTCCGGCATGGTGTTGCTTGGCGTCGACTCGCCGTTGCAGAGCATCGTCGTCGGCGCCGTGCTGGTCATCGCCGTGTGGCTCGACACCGTCTATCGCAAACGGGTTTAGGGGGAGAAAGATCATGGCTGACAAAACCTCTCCCGCCGCCGGCACGCCGCTGATCGACATGCGCAACATCTCGATCGCCTTTGGCGGCATCCGGGCCGTCGACGACGCCTCGATCGATCTTTTCCCGGGCGAGGTCGTGGCGCTCCTCGGCCACAACGGCGCCGGCAAGTCGACGCTGATCAAGATCCTGTCCGGCGCCTATAAGCGCGACGCCGGACAGATCTTCGTCAATGGCGAGGAGGCTTCGATCTCCAACCCGCGCGACGCCAAGAGATACGGCATCGAGACGATCTACCAGACGCTCGCCTTGGCCGACAATGTCGACGCCGCTGCCAATCTCTTCCTCGGCCGCGAACTGATGACCGCCTGGGGCACGCTCGACGATGTTGCCATGGAGGCCGAGGCGCGCAAGGTGATGGGGCGGCTCAATCCCCGCTTCCAGCGCTTCAAGGAACCGGTGATCAAACTGTCGGGCGGACAGCGGCAATCTGTGGCGATCGCACGCGCGATCCTGTTCAACGCCCGCATCCTGATCATGGACGAACCGACGGCGGCCCTCGGTCCGCAAGAGACGGCTCAGGTCGGCGAACTGGTCAGGCAGCTCAAGTCCGACGGCATCGGCATCTTCCTGATCAGCCACGACATCCATGATGTGTTCGAGCTGGCCGACCGGGTCTGCGTGATGAAGAACGGACAGGTCGTCGGCACCGCGCGCACCACCGACGTCACACAGGACGAGGTGCTCGGCATGATCATCCTGGGCAAATGTCCCCCTGGCGCCATTCCCGGACCAGGTGCGTTGAAGATCGCCGCCTGAGGGCTTTCGGCGGGGTGCATTGGCTCTCCCGCACGTCCCCGTTGCCGCTCACGTGATGTGCCAGTGATCGCGATGGGTTGGCCTTGCCATTGTGTTGGCCCGGCGACTTGACCATAAAGGTCCGGTATTGCTCATGGGCCGCATCATCCGTTGAAAAAGCTTTTTCCGATTGTCGCGTTCATCGCCGTTGCGCTGATCAGCATGACCATGGCGGGGTTCGCCTATTTCGCGACGCAGGAAGCCGCCCGCATCAAGTTCGAGGCGGCGGCCGATGACGCACTCAACCGGATCGAGAGCCGTATCGATCTGCATTTGTCGCTGCTGCGGTCGACGCAGGCCCTGTTCGACGCCCGCAATGGCGACATCTCCCAGAACGAGTTCAAGGCGTTCTTCAACGCGCTGGATGTCGACACCAATTTCGCCGGCCTGCGCGGCATCGGCTTCCTCGGGCTGGTCAAGACGGGCGATGAGGCGGCGGTCGAACGCGACATCCTGCACGATTTTGGCACCAGCCATCCGGTCTATCCGGAGACGACGCAGCCATGGCGCGCGCCCATCATGCTCTTCGAGCCGATGGACCCGTCCAACCAGGCCAGCATCGGCTACGATATGTTCAGCGAACCAGTGCGGCGCGCGGCGATCGAGAAGGCGATGGCCGATGACCAGCAGCACGCGAGCGGGCTGCTGCAACTGGGCCAAGGTACGGGCGCCACGCAGACCTTCACCGGCTTCCTGGTCTTCGTCCGGCTTAACGTCGAAACAGCGCCCGAGGTCATCAACGCATCGCGATCCTCGACCGCGGGCTTTCTCTACGCGGCCTTCCGCGCCCGCGACCTGTTCCAGATCGCGCTCAGCCGTGCGCCGCTATTGCCGGTCAACACGGAAATCTATGACGGCGCGGTGAACAGCGACGACCTTCTGTTCCAGTCGGAGACGCCGCCGGTTTCGTCCTTTGGCGATCGGCTGCTGGTCACCCGCAAGATCACGGTGGCCGGCCGGCCGTGGACGGTATTGTTCAGGCCAACCAGCGCCTTCTCGCAGCCGTCGTCGCGCGCCATCCCTGTGATGCTTGGGCTGTTCGGGCTGCTGGCGGCGGGCGCCATCGCGCTGGTGGCGCGCTATCAGGAGCGTGCCTATGAGGCGGCGTCGCGCTTGCACGAGACAACCGAGAAGAGCCTGCTCGAAAAAGACCTGATGCTGCAGGAGATGAAGCATCGCATCAAGAATTCGATCACCAGGGTGCTGGCGATCGCGCGGCAGACAGCTTCGCGAGCCACCGACGTCAATGAGTTTTCGGCCTCGTTCTCGGCCAGGTTGCAGGCGATGGCCGCTTCCCAGGACATGCTGACGCGCTCGCGCTGGCAGAAGGCCGATCTCGCCGATCTCCTGCGCATCGAACTTGGCCAGGTATTCGGCAAGGACCTGCCGGAGGGGTTGTTGACCGGTCCCGAGGTGCTGCTCGACGAGACCACGACGCAGGCGCTTGGCCTCACCTTCCATGAACTGGCGACCAATGCGCTGAAATATGGCGAAGCCGGCAATTCCGCCAATGCGCACCGAAGTGACTGGGCGCTCAAAGTGGACTGGTCGCTGGAAGGGCGGGGGCGCGAGCGGACGCTGGCTCTGAACTGGCGAGAAGCCGGGAAGAAAAAGGTCGAGGCGCCGGTCGAGACCGGATTCGGTACCAAGCTGATCGACCTCAATGTCACGCGCGAGTTGCGCGGCACGATCAAGCGCGATTTTCAGGCCGATGGTTTGAAGGTGGAAATAAGAATTCCGCTCACGGGCTGATGGCCAGTGACCGCGCCGATAGCGATGGAATGCCCATACGTGCAAAATCCGGAGGCTGGCATGGCCGGCCTCCGGATCGAAGTTTCGACTATCGCCGAATTAGTTGCAGCGGGCCGTGTAAATCCGGCCGTGACGGTCGCGATACTGGCAATAGCCGTTGCGCAGGTTGCGAACCAGCAAGCCCGATCCGGCACCGACAGCCGCCCCGATCAGGGCACCCTTGCCGCCGCCCACCAGACCGCCAATGCCAGCACCAATCAAGGTGCCGCCAGCCACGTCCTTCTCGGTCGAGGTGCAGCCGCTGAGAGCGGCAACCGCAACCATCGCAATAATCATCTTCCGCATTGAGTCACTCCTCACTTGTGTCCACACTTTAGTTGGCTCCAGCAGCCATTTAGCTTAGTTGGGTCCAGCAGCCATTTAGCACGAACTGACGGCCTTTGCTGCTCGAATTTATTGTTGGCTAAGATAGTCTTTTTCTGGGCGCGCCGCCGCCGATGCCATCACCACATTGGAAATCGCCAATGATGCATTGAGGCTGCCGTCGGGGCGCACATTCCAGACTATTTGATCGTAGTCATCCTCAAGCGCGGGATCGACCGCGAGGCATTTGGCGACAACATGCTGCGCCTGCCCTTGCACGTCGCCCATCGCGAATGGCCGTTCAGCGGTGCATTCGTCGGCGGTCGCGAAAACACTGACGGGCACCTGCAATTCGTGGCAATCGGCCATTGAGTTCGAACAGCCGATGACCAGCAACAACGCGGCTATGTGTTCCATGACGAGATGTCCTCTCGCCGCAACAACGGCGCACATCGTCAAAAAGTTCCTGTCATGCCACAAGGACAAGCAAATAATGACGGTGTGAAGAACTGAGTTTCCGCACGGCCAGAGGCTGCCAGCGACAAGCCGGCCTGGGACCTGGGCAAAGTTAGCGGCTTCCAGCCGAGAGCGCCGGGGAGGGCGAGCAGGACTTCGGGTCAGGTCAACTGGAACAGAGCGGCCAGGAGTATTATCGCGGCCAGCGTCAGGCCGATCCCTTTCATCAAGCCGTGACGTGCATGAGGGCGTGTTTCCGCGGCAGCTTCGGCATCCAGAAATTCGCCCATCGAAATACGGGCGGCCTGTTCCAATCTGTTGATGTCGGCAACCGTCAAAACAATCCTCCCCTACCGTCTGAAGTCCTGCTGCCAACAATGTCCGAAGGCTGGACAGGTTCCGGCGGTGTCTGGGTAAAAAACCATCCGCTTTTATGGTGAACGGCTGGTTAAGGTCGTTGCTTGCCGCGAGCCGCTCACTGCGCCTCGAAATTGCTGTGTGGGACGACGAGGCGGTATTCGAGGCGGCCATCCGTGATGTCGAGGGTCGCGGTTCCGCTCAGGGATGTCGGCACCACCCGCTCCAGCGCGACGCTGCCGAAGCGCTTCTCCGTCCCCCGACCGCCATTGACTCCGATGGCTTCGGCCCATGTCAGCGAGAGTGTAACCTCACCGGTCGCGGCGGTGTTGAGATCGGCGGTTACCTCTACAAATCCATCCGGCCGGGACAGAGCGCCGTAGCTGACCGAGTTTACGGCGAGCTCATGCATGGCCAGGCCGATATGAAGCGCGGCGTTGGGATTGAGGTAGGGGTTAGCACCCCGGAAGCGAAGGCTGTGCGGTGTGTTCGTCCCATAGCGGCCAACCTGGCTCGTCACCAGTTCATGAAGCGCCGCACCGCGCCAGTTCGAGGACGTAACGAGATCCTGTGAGGAGGCCAGGGACTGCAGCCGGCCGCGAAAGCGCGTCAGGAAGTCGCCGATGCCATCTGAATAGCGGCCGGTCTGGCTCGCGATGCTCTGGATGATCGCCAGGAGATTCTTCGAGCGGTGGCTGACCTCGCGCAGCAGCGTTGTCAGTGTCTGTTCGCGCCGCTTCTGCTCGGTCGTCTCGACCATGGTGGTGACGACACCCTGCACGTCACCGGCGTCGCCCCGATCGGCATCGACCCAAACCTGAAACCAGCGGACGCCATTCTCGACCGGAACACTGATTTCAAGGCGCTCCGGATTGCCGGTCGCAACCACATCGCGCTTGGCGGCGCTGATCCGGTCGGCCTGCGCCGTCGGCAGGATGCCGTTGCCGTCGGAATTGTCCGAAGCCCAGGGCGCACGCATGTTGCGAGCCCACACGGTCTTCATGTCGCGATCCTGATAGAGGACGGAAATGCCTGCATTGTGCAGTGCGTGGAGAAGGGCACGGCCAAGCTGCATGCCACTTTCAGCCGGATGCAAGGCGATGACTTCATCGCTCCGTGCGCCTTCCGTTTTATCTGCAGTCCTGGAGCGCATCGGTCTATCTGTCCACCCAACTCAGGCTGAACGGCTCACTGTCGAATGGGTTCCAAAATGAAATGTCCCGAGAACCTGCCCCTCTAAAGCGGTCCGCCGGACGGTGTCCCTTGGAGGGATACCGCCCGGCGGTGGCTGGAAACCGTTTGAGGGGTGCGGCTTCCAGTGTTCGCTCGGAGAAGCGCTCGCCCTCACGCCCGTTTGAACAGGCCGGCCAGAAGCGAAATGACCAGGAAGGCGAGAAAGATGAAGAACAATATCTGCGCTATACCGGCGGACGTGCCGGCGATGCCGCCGAAACCAAGCGCGCCGGCAATGATTGCCACGACGAGAAATACAAGCGCCCAGTAAAGCATGGTTCATCTCCTTCCGAATGGTGCAGGGAAAACGTGGGTGGATGCGGTTTGTTCCACCATTTGCCGAAAAAGACGATGCTTGCAAACCGTTAGAGGCGGAACCGATAGCGAAATTCAGGAATGACGGTCTCGGCTGCCAAAAGGCCGCCCGACGCATCGCGTCGGACGGCCTCTGATTCTGGAATATTCGTGCTGGAAAACAGCGAACCTATGCGGCGGCCTTTGCCTGGCGGTCGAAGAACAGCGCCTGGCTGATCAGTGCCTTGACCATATCGGGATTGAACGGCTTGGTCACCAGGAAGGCCGGTTCGGGGCGCTCGCCGGTCAAGAGCCGCTCGGGGAAGGCGGTGATGAAGATAACCGGCACCGAGGTTGACGACAGGATCTCGTTGACCGCCTCGATGCCCGAACTGCCGTCGGCGAGCTGGATGTCGGCCAGCACCATCTTCGGCCGCGTCTTGCCGAACATCGTCACCGCCTCGGCATGCGTGCGCGCCGTTCCAACGACACGATGACCGAGGCTCTCGACCATCTCCTCTATGTCCATGGCAATCAGCGGTTCGTCCTCGATGATGAGCACGTCGGTCGCCACCTGGCGGGAAATCTCATTGCTTGCCTGGGCAAGCAGTTCGGAGAATTGCTGGTCGCCGACATCGAGAATCTCGGCCGCCTCGTCCTCGCTGAAGCCTTCGACGGCAACCAGCAGGAAAGCCTGGCGGGGCAGCGGCGCGATCGCATTGAGATTGGCGGCGGCGCGCTGCTCCCACGCCGATTGCGCCTGTTCCTGCGGCACGCGGATGGCGACGGAAGTGAACAGCTTGGCGAAAACCTTGTACAGAGCGATGCGGTCGCTCGATGCCTCGGGGAAGATGTCGATGTCGGCGATGATGGCCTCAAGCATCGCAGCGACCAGCGCGTCGCCGCTCTCTTGCGATCCCGAGACAGCGCGCGAGAAGCGGCGCAGGAACGGCAGATGCGGTGCGATGGTGGCGGATAAACTCATGGTAAAACGTCTCCCTCAGAATGACGTGATTGCCTGGATTTGCAGGTCAAGCTGATTGCAAGCCCCGCTAATACAACGCGGGTTTTGTGAAAAAGTTCCGGCCGATATGGAACGAATAGGCGGGAACGGCGTTTGGTGTCGGGATGGGCAACCAGACGAGGGTGCCGCTCGCCTTGTATTGAGTTGAGTATGAGCGGCCTAACGCTGGGAATATAAGGGCGAAATGAAGGATATGACGAAAGATATTGTGGCTGGCGCCGAGGACAGGCGCCGGAACGGTGTCGGCGACCCTCTGGGGCCGAACTCCGAGATCGGACGCAAACTCAAGCAATATTATGACGAGCTGGTCTCGGATGATGTGCCGGATCGCTTTGCCCAGTTGCTTAGCCAGCTGGAACAGACCGAACCCGCACAGAAGAAGGACTGAGGCATGGCCGCGGTCTCCCAAGGCTTCAAGACCGATCTGCTTGGGGCAATCCCGAGCTTGCGGGCCTTTGCCGTGTCGCTGACTCAGAATGCCGACAAGGCTGACGACCTTGTCCAGGAAACGCTGGTCAAGGCCTGGGACAAGCATGAGAGCTTCCAGCCCGGCACGAATCTCAAGGCATGGCTTTTCACGATCCTGCGCAATGAATTCTACTCGCAGATGCGCAAACGCGGCCGCGAGGTTCAGGACAGCGACGGCATCATGACAGCCAGGCTCGCGGTGCATCCCGCCCAGCACGGCCAACTCGACCTCAAGGATTTTCGTGGCGCTCTCGAGCAATTGCCGGAAGACCAGCGCGAGGCCATCATCCTCATCGGTGCATCGGGCTTCTCCTATGAGGAGGCCGCCGAAATCTGCGGTTGCGCGGTCGGAACGATCAAGAGCCGCGTCAGCAGGGCCCGCACGCGCCTGCAGGAAATCCTGAAGATTTCCGGCGAGGACGAATATGGTCCCGATGCGATCTCGGCTCAGGTCACGGGGACCGCGGCGCATTGACGTAAGGTTCCGCGAGCGGATTCGAACGCAGCTGTATCGATCTCACCCCGCAGAGCCGCGTCCGTAGGCCCGCGCCACCGCTTCGACGAGATCCTCGCCTGAATAGGGTTTGGTGACCAGCCTCACCCCCGGGAAGGACGCCTTGATCTCGTCCGCATCCGAATAACCGGAGGCAAACACGAAAGGGACGCCTGTTTCCCGCAAGCCGGCGGCGAATTCGAGCGTCGACGTGCCGCCCAGCATCAGATCGACAATGGCCGCGTCAAACTGCATCGCGACCTTTCCGCCGTCGACCTCGGCCAGGTCTCGGGCTATCACCACCTCCCGCGCACCGTGGTCGCGGCAAAGCTGCTCGACATCCATGGCGATGAGGAATTCGTCCTCCAGGACAAGAATCCGCAATCCGTCAAGCAATGTGGGCATCACAGGTGAAGGCTCCTTGAAACGCCGGGAGTCATGATCGCAATTGGGTGTGTTGTCATTTAAAAAAGACATGCCTTTCAACCCGGAACTCCGGTTCCGGCAAAACGTTTAAGGATACCTGCTGACCGGCAGGCTTTCGAAGAGGGGTCGAAATGCCAGGGCAGAACGGGCGTGCTTCATCGAGCCGACAATATCCTTGCGAGAAATGTCCTCTACGGCCATTGCCGGTTTTCCGCGAGTTCGAAAATCAGGAACTGGCCTTCATCAGCAAGTTCAAGAAGGGCGAACTCGCGGTCGACAAGGGCGCCACGGTGCTCGTGGAGGGGAGCCATAGCGCCCATCTCTACACCGTACTGTCCGGCTGGGCGTTCCGCTACAAGCTATTGCCGGACGGCAGACGACAGATCCTCAACTATCTCATGCCCGGCGATCTCATCGGCCTGCAAGGCAGCGTCATGGGCGAGATGCAGCATTCCGTCGAGGCCTTGTCGCCGATGCTGCTTTGCGTTTTTGAACGCGACAATCTGCACGAACTCTACCGCAACCATCCGGGCCTCGGCTACGACATCACCTGGATCGCGTCGCGCGAAGAACGCATGCTGGACGAGAACCTGCTCAGCGTCGGCCGCCGCAGCGCGATCGAGCGCGCCGCTTATCTGATTGCCTTCATAGCCAGCCGCGCCAAGGTCGTCGGGCTGAACGGCAAGCAATCCATCCAGATTCCGATCACGCAGCAGCACATCGCCGATACGCTTGGCCTGTCGCTGGTTCACACCAACAAGACGATCCGCAAACTGATGGACCGCAAGCTGATCTTTTGGCGGGATGGCGGTTGCGAGGTGGTCGACACTGAAGGGCTCAAGCAACTCGCCGGCTGGGAAGGGTTGGGCGAGGGGCGTCGCCCACTGATCTGACGACGCGCGCCTCTCGTCATGGTTTGGTGACTGGTGCGTACGCGCGCGTTTTCGGCTAGTTTAGCCCGATGCCGGAACCTTGAGACGCAAGGCGCGTTTGAAATCGAGCAATCACAAGGAGTTAAGCAATGGCAACCGCCGCAGGAAAGACCGCCAACGAAGCGCGGACGAATTCGGACCTCGAAGCCGACATCAAGCAGCTGAAGGCTGATATCGACAAGCTTACCAAGCAGTTGGCCAAGACCGGCGAACACGGCTATGGCACGGCGCGCCGTGCAGCTGCCGAGGGCGTCGAGCAGTTGCGTGCCCAAGGGGAAGCGGCCTTCGACAGCCTGCGCGGCAATGCCAGGGATATCGAAGCACAGATGGTGGCGAGCGTGCGCGAAAAGCCGGTGACGTCGCTGGCGATCGCAGCGGGCGTCGGCTTCCTCTTCGCGCTGCTCGCGCGTCGCTAGATCCGCCCCAGATGGGACTGCTGGCATCCCTGCTTTCGGGTTTCGCCTCGGGTGAGACCGTGGCCGCCATACGCCGCGCGCGCACGGCGGCCATCATCTATGCGCTTGCCGCGTTGGCAGCTTTGTGCGGTCTCGGCTTTCTGGTTGGGGCAGCCTATATCTGGGCCGCGGCCCGCTATGGATCGTTCGCGGCGGCGCTTGGCTTCGGTATCGGCTTCCTGGTGGTCGCCGGCCTCGTTCTTCTCGTCCATCGCTTGATGTCTGGCGCCCGTGCTCGCCGCGAGGCTCGGCGGCGCAACGCCGATATGAAGGCGATCGGCATCACGGCCGCACTTGCCGTGCTGCCGGCCTTGCTCAAGGGAAAGGGCGGCCTCGGCATTATTCTGGGTCCGGCCGTGGCACTCGCCGCCTATGCCATATACCGCGAGAATACGAAGCCCGACGATCCGGATGCAGGGCACGGGACATGACGCCGCCGCTCCTGCCCTGGATCAGATCCGTCACTTGGACAGATCTTCCAGCGGCATCGATATTTCGGCGAAGACGCCCTCGGGCCGGAATTCATGGGTGACTTCGCTTGAAATGACCTTGGCCAGGCTGCGGCGGATGAGAATCGAGCCGAAGCCATGGCGCTGCGGCGGGGCGACTTCAGGGCCGCCGCTTTCGCGCCAGGTCAGCACCAGGCGCCGGTCGCCCTTCCTGCCTTGTGTCTTCCAGTCGAGATCAACCTTGCCCGATGCAACCGACAGGGATCCATATTGCAGCGCATTGCTGGCCAGTTCGTGCAGGATGAGCCCGAGGCCGACGGCCTGATCGGGTGACAGCAAAAGGTCGGCGCCGGAGATGGTGATACGCGGCTGGTCGTCGGTGTCAAAGGGCCTGATCTCGATCTGGACGAGTTCGCGGATGCCGATGCCGCGCCACTCGCGGTCGGACAAGAGATTGTGGGCGATGCCCAATGCCTGAAGCCGGGCGCTGAACGCCTCGAGGAATTCACTCGGCTGGCGGGCATGGCGAACGGTCTGCGTCGCCAGCGCCTGGACGGTCGCCAGCGTGTTCTTGACGCGGTGGTTGAGTTCGCGCAGCAGGAGCCGCTGCCGCTCTTCGCCGAGCTTGCGTTCGGAAATGTCGTAGTTGACGCCGAAGATCAGCGTCGGCTTGCCGTCGCCGTCGCGCTCGATGACGCTGCCGCGCGTGGCCACCCAGCGCGGCGGATGAAAGTCTTTCACCCGGTATTCGCCGAAATAATCGTCGCTGCCGGTCAAGGCGTCTCGAAAGCGGGTTTCGGTCTGATAGACGTCGCGCGGATCGATGGCGGTCAGGATGTCACGTGCCCGCAGCCGGGTCGAACGCGGCAGGTTGAACAATTCCGACAATCGGACATCGCATTCGATGATGTCCGTGCGGACATCCCATGCCCAGCTGGCCAGCGATGCAGCGTCGAGCGCGATGGCACGCCGCTTCTCCTCGCGCGCAAGTGCTGCCTCGGCGATGGCGCCGCTGCGGGTCGCATCCTTCAAGGTAAACAGGCTGGCGGCAAGGCCTGCCAGCGTCTTCAACTGGTCGAGCTTGGCCTGTGACGGAAAGGCATGTGGCTTGCGGTCGAGCACACACAGCGTGCCGATCCTGGCGCCTGCCACGAGCATCGGCGCGCCGGCGTAGAAACGCAAATGGTGCCTGCCGGTGACCAGCGGATTGGCCTTGAAGCGCGGATCTGTCGCCGCGTCGGTCACCACCATGGGATCGTCGCCGGCGGCGATGGCGTGGGCACAGAAGGAGATGTCGGTCGAGGTTTCGGTCTCGTCGAGACCAAAGCAGGACTTGAACCATTGCCGATCGACATCGACGAGCGTCACCAGGGCGACAGGCACCTGCATCACGGATGCGGCAAGGCCGGTGATGCGGTCGAAATCCGGGTCGGCCGCCGTATCCAGCATCTCCAGCCCGTGCAGCACGGCCAGCCGGTCTTCGTCCTCTATCGAGCGCGCGACCTCGGCCGGCAGGCTCGACCCTATTTCCGCCTTGCTATTCACCCCAATCCCCAATGCCCATGCCGGTATTCGCCGACTTGCCAACCAACCGGCCCGCCACGGGCTCGCTTTCCCGGAACCATCCTAGCAGGGAACCGTTACCCGACCATGTTTTGCCGAGTGCGCCAACAAGCGCAGAACGTAACAAGGATCGGCCATGACCAAGATCATTCCCGAAGACAAGGCGCGACAGGGCCGATGGGGCTGGCACGGCCTGCGCATCCTGATCGCCGCGCTGCTCCTGGCTATCGCTGCCTGGGGCATCGCCGAAATCTATGGTGAGGTGGCCAAGACACCGGCGACGGAGCAGGGAAGTGCGCCGAGCGGATAGCGCAATTCCAGGAAAAGCTTGAAGCGGCTTTCCGTCCGGAATGGCGTCGGAACAATGCTCTGGATTCACGGCCGTCATGGTTCGGGATAGCATCAGGCGGCCTTTGCCTCGGCGATGCTGGCGGGCACCAGGACGTTCAACGCACGAGGCTTGATCTCGATGGTCGTTTCACGATCGAGCCGGACGAGTTCGCCATCCATGACGGCGCGGAACCTCCTGCTGCCGGAATGGATTTTCAGGACAGTGCGGTCGGACTGATGGATTTCCACATGTTCATTGTCCCGCCATTTGCCGCGCGCCACGTTGAAGAAGAACTTCACCAGTTCGGCGCGCTGCTGCGCCACGGTGACATAGATGCCGAGCACGCCGCCCGAAGGGTTGTCCGCATAGGGGAGGTGGCCCTCGCCGAACAGGTTGTTGGTGACGCCGATGCCTGTTATGCGCGCCGTCATCTCGGCGTCGCCGATGGCGAGCGTCACGTTCATCGCAGGCGGATTCTTGATCGTCGCCCATGCCGCCTTGGCCGAAGCTCCGATCTTGCCCAGGCGCGACCCAAATTCCATGCCTTGGCGCAGTTGAACCATCTTGGCATGCATGCCGATCGAGAACTGATGGACGAAGGGTTGGCCATTGGCCGTGGCCATGTCGACCGCGATGATCTCGCCGTCGGCGAAGGAGTCCAGCGCGGCATTTAGCGACTGCGGAATGCCGAGACCGCGTGCGAACAGGTTCATGGTGCCGGCCGGCAATATGGCCAGCGCCTTCTTCTTGCCCATCAGCCTGGCGGCCGCGGCTGAAATGGTTCCGTCGCCGCCACCGGCGAGCACGACATCGATGGTGCGGCGCGAGGCGGCGCTGTCGAGGGCTTCCACAACGTCCTTGCCGGCAACGACATCGATGCTGAGAGAATGGCCTGCCGTCTCCAGCGTCTGGCGCATCTTGTCGGAAAGGGCGGCGAGGTCGGTGGTGCGCAAGGTGCCGCCGTCCCGGTTCAGCACCGCCGCAAATTTCATGCCCCGCTCCGTTTGTCAGTCAAAACGTGCCGGGGCGAAGCCCAGCCGCAGGCTGCAACGTGGCGGTCCGGGAAAGGTTCCATTGGAGCGGTGCAATTCTGCGCATGTTCTCAAGCCGCCGCGCAACCGCTCGAATCCTGGCCAATTTTGTCGGAACAACAGCATGGTCACGACGTTGTGAACCCGTGGAGATGCCACGCCCGATCTTCCCAGCGACGGTTCAATCGGGCGCGGCGTGCACGAAATGACGCACGAGGAGAGACTAACATGATCCGCACCCTTTTAGCCACGACCGCACTCGCAACGCTGATCGCGACCGGTGCCTTCGCACAGAGCGCGACGACCCCGGCTCCAGCGGACGCACCTGCCGTTCAGGAGCCGGCCGCAGTTGCACCGGTGCCGCGCGCCGAAGGCAGCATCGTCACCAACATCATCGGCGAATCCGTCTATAACGGCACGGGCGACGATGCCGAGAACATCGGCAAGGTCAGCGATGTCGTCTTCGACAAGGATGGCATGGCGAAATCCGTCGTCATCGGCGTCGGCGGCTTTCTGGGCGTAGGCGCGAAAAATGTCGCCTTCGACTACGACAAGCTGCAGTGGGCCGAGAAGAATGGCGACCGCTGGCTGGTTGCCCAGACAACCAAGGAAGAACTGACGGCGCATCCGGAGTTCGACAGCAAGCCCTATGGACCCGCACCAGCGCCAGCCGCTTCCACGGATGCGACAGCTCCCGCAGCGCCCGCCACGACCGATACCGCGCAGAAACCTGTCGACATGAATGCTACCCCGGCCGAGCCGGTGAAGCGCGCCGACGGCAACCTTGCCACCAATATCATTGGTGAGACCGTCTACAACGGTACCGGTGACGACGCGCAGAATATCGGCAGCGTCAACGACATCGTGCTTTCCAAGGAAGGCAAGGCCGAATCCCTGGTTATCGGCGTGGGTGGGTTTCTTGGTCTAGGCGCCAAGAATGTCACCTATGATTTCGGCAAGGCACAGTGGGCCGAGAAGAATGGCGACCGCTGGCTGGTGGCGCAGACGACAAAGGAAGAGCTGCAGGCGCAGCCGGATTTCAACCGCAAGGCTTATGATCCGGCGCCGGCGACGACCGCTTCCAATGAACCCTCGACGACTGCACCGGCCGCGACCACGGCTTCCGCCGCCGCTCCGGCGGACAAGACAGCCGAGGCTCCGGCCGCGACGGCTCCCGACCAGACGCAGACGGCTGCCATCGACAAGTCCACGCTGACCGCGATGCCGGTCGGCGAGATCAGGGCCGACGACCTCAAGGGCACCACGGTCTACGGCGCCAATGATGCCAAGGTCGGCGAGATCGGCGATGTCGTGCTGACGCCGGACAACAAAACCGATGCCGTGATCGTCGACGTCGGCGGCTTCCTCGGCATCGGCGGGAAGGAGGTCGCGGTTGGCCTGGATAATCTCAAATTCATGACCGACAAGGACGGCAAGAAGTATCTCTATACGACCTTCACCAAGGAACAGCTGCAGGCGCAGACTGCCTATGACAAGGGCAGCTATGCCGAGAAGCGCGACCAGCAGCGGATGATTGTGAGGTAGGGCAGTAGGGCAGTAGGGCAGTAGGGCAGTAGGGTCGGCGTCGGTGCCGGTGGCCCAAACATATCGCCTTGCTGTCCTATTCCCTTGTTGCCTTGCTCACATGGCCAACCACGCCATTTTCCGTCAATTCCGCCAGCGCCAGTGACTGGTCGAGATGCTCGGCCCGCCAGGCGAGAAGCCGCTCGGCGAATTCCAGGCGAGTGGACAGATGTGCGGGGCTGGTGGCGAGGTTGGTCAGTTCGCCCGGGTCCGCCTCGATATTGAAAAGCAACGGCGGCAGGCCGCCGCCAAAATGCACGTATTTGAATTTCTTGGTCCGGATGACCGCCAGGTTGCACTGGCGTGAGCCAATGCCGAAATGCGCTTCAGCCTCGCCGCCCGCTATCGAGCGGAAGTCGAATTCCCAGTGCGCGGCATCGCGCCAGCTAGCCGGGGTTCCGCCGCTCAGGAATGGTTTCAGCGAACATCCGTCGAGATGCGGTTTGGGCGGCTCGCCAAGCAGGTCCACAAGCGTGGGCAAGATGTCCACCGCTTCGGTGAAGCGATCGATGCTGGTGCCGGCAGCCTTGCGATGTCGCGGGTCGCGAATGATCAGCGGAATGTGGTAGCTGCCGTCGAAATAGCCGCCCTTGCCCAGCATGAAATGATCGCCCATCATTTCGGCGTGGTCCGAGGTGAGAATGATGATGGTATCGTCCCAGGCGCCTGAAACCTTGACTGCCTGCCAGATGCGGCCAAGCTGTGCGTCGACCTCCGAAATCATGCCGTAGTAAATCGCCCGGATGCGGCGGAAATCGTCCTCGCTCCAGTCGTGCACCCTGCCTGTCGTGCCGGGACGGAACTTAGCGCGTTTCTGGCGGCCAAGATCATAGGCGAGATAGGGATGGCTCTGCGCTTCAGCCCGCCAACTCTCCGCGCGGTGAAACGCCGGGCCATCGGCCGGATCATATAGCGTGTTGTAGGGCTCCGGGACGATGAAGGGTGGATGCGGGCTGATGAAGGAGAGATGCGCGAACCAGGGCGTGGCCTGCTCCTGCTCGCCGAGCCAGCGGATGAACTCGCCAGCAAGGAAAGCCGTCGGCGTATGGTCTTTGGAATAGATTGGCGGCGTCTCGGTCACCGCGTCGGCGTCGCCTTCCTCGTCCACGGGACGATGGATGTCGGGAGATCCGGCGCTGGCATCGATGCCACGCAGCTTCAGCCAGGACAGCCATTGCTTCTGGTCCTCGGGCAACAGTTGCCGCACCGTGAATCCAGGCAGGACGCCTTCATAGCTTTTCAGCCTTGGATCGCCTGAAGCCAGCAAGCGAGGATCGAGCGACACGTCGGTGTAACCGAACAGGGTCGGATCGTAGCCGAGGCCGCGCGCGTGCAGTGCGATGTTGCCGTGGCGGGCGTCAAGTGGCGAGCCGTTGCGGCAGACCCGGTTGTTCATCTGGTAGAGGCCGGTGTAAAGGCAGGCACGGGCGGGCGAACAGGGCGCCGCGCCGCCATAGTGACGCTTGAACAATACGCCCTCGGCGGCCAGCGCATCTGCGTTCGGCGTCTTGACCACGGCGTGGCCGGCGGCCGACAGGCAATCACCGCGCCACTGGTCGCAAGTGATCAGGAGAACGTTGGGGCGCCTGGCTTTTCCTGTCACTCGCGATACCTTTCGCTGCATGTTCGACGCCGCTCATGGAAACGATTTCCGGCAACGGCGCAAGGCCGCTTCCGTTGCCTAATTGGTGAACAAATCTCTTTTGATTGTTCACTTTTACAGCACAGTCCATTCTGCGTTTGCCGCCTTTGCCGCAAGTGGTGGTGTCCTCATATTGGCGTGGACAGCGGCGAGGGCCGCACAAACACAAGGGAAGGAGCAAGACAATGCTCGACCAGATCAAGGGCCTCCATCACGTCACCTCCATGGCTGGGGATGCGCGCCGGAACAATGATTTCTTCACCCACAAGCTCGGCCTGCGCCGGGTCAAGAAGACAGTCAATTTCGATGCGCCCGACGTCTACCACCTCTATTATGGAGACGAGGTCGGCACGCCCGGTTCGGTGATGACCTATTTTCCGTTTCCCAACATCGGCAAGGGCCGCCGCGGCGTCGGCGAAGTCGGCACCACGGTCTACTCCGTGCCGCAAGGCACGCTCGCCTATTGGGAAAAGCGCTTCGCCGACGAAGGCGTGGCGGATGTCTCCCGCGAGGAGAGCTTTGGTGAGAAACGGCTCAGATTTGCGGGTCCCGACGGAGACGGTTTCGCGCTCGTCGAGGCCAAGGCAGACAGCCGTGCGCCTTGGGTGAAGGGCGGTGTTCCGGCCGACGAAGCGATCCGTGGCTTCCACTCGGTTGCGCTTCGGCTGAAGGATGGCGGCGCCACCGAAGAGCTCTTGAAGTTCATGGGCTACGAGGAGATCGAGAAATCAGGCAATGTCAGGCGGCTGGCCGTGAAGAACGGCAATGGCGCCGATGTCGTCGATATCGAATCGCTGCCGACCGCGGCCTTCGCCGATCTCGGCGCCGGCTCCGTCCACCATGTCGCCTTCGCCGTCGAGAACCGCGCCAAGCAGCTCGAAGTGCGCAAGGCGTTGATGGATACGGGTTATGGGGTGACACCGGTGATCGATCGCGATTACTTCTGGGCGATCTATTTCCGCACGCCGGGTGGCGTGTTGTTCGAAGTCGCCACCAACGAGCCCGGTTTCGACCGCGACGAGGACACCGCGCATCTGGGCGAAGCGCTGAAGCTGCCGACGCAGCATCACCATCTGCGGCCCTATCTCGAGCAGCATCTGCAGAAGCTGGAAGGCTGAGATCATGAGCAAGGACGCTTACATCCACAAGGTGCTGCCCGGTTCGGCGGGCGGTCCCATGCTTTTCGTCTTCCACGGCACTGGCGGCGACGAGAGCCAGCTTCTGTCGCCGGGGCGCGATCTCGTGCCCCAGGCCACCATCATCTCGCCGCGCGGCGATGTGTCGGAACACGGCGCGGCGCGCTTCTTCCGCCGCACCGGTGAGGGCGTCTACGACATGGACGACCTGGCGCGGGGGACGAGCAAGATGGCTGAATTCGTCAAGGCGCATGTCGAGGCGGCCAAGCCGTCGGCGGTGCTGGGCCTCGGCTATTCCAACGGCGCCAACATACTGGCGTCGGTGGTGTTCGCCGAGCCAAGTCTGTTCGACGCCACGGTGCTGATGCATCCGCTGATCCCGTTCGAACCAAAGGTGGAGGGCAGCCTCGCCGGCCGACACATCCTGCTGACCGCCGGCAAGCGCGATCCGATCTGCCCGCCGAACCTGACGACGCGGCTCGAAGCCTATTTGCGTGCCGACGGTGCCGATGTCACAGTGGAGTGGCACGAAGGCGGGCACGAGGTGCGGCCAAATGAAATCGAAGCGGCGCGGCGGCTCTTTGCCGGTGTCGCGCAAGGAGTCTAGAAATGCCCGACCAACTGCCTGAGATCGAACTGGAAGACCGCGGCTCCAAGGGCCGCTATGTCCTGCGCGGCCCCGGTGGCGCCGAGGCCGAGATGACCTTCACCAAGATTGGCGAGCACCAGATCATCATCGACCATACCGAAGTGCCGGACGCGTTTCGCGGCCAGGGTGCCGGACTTCGGCTGGTCACCCGCGCCGTCGAGGATGCGCGCGCGGCGGGCAAGAAGATCATTCCGCTTTGCCCGTTCGCCAACGCCCAGTTCCGCCGCCATCCGGAATGGGCCGACGTGCTGAAGCAGTAGGGAGCGCGGCACTTCGTTCACAGGCGGCAGCGGGGGGATAAAGGGGCAACTCCCGCTGCCGGTCGGCTTTGTCATTTGCCGCGACCGGATATCTTGCCTAGATATGATATCTCGCCGTGCCGACAAACGAACTGAATGATCCCCTGATGACCGAAACAGACCTCGTCCCCGTCTTCGACGGCCACAACGATAC
This sequence comes from Mesorhizobium sp. NZP2298, assembly GCF_013170825.1. Lineage (NCBI taxonomy): Bacteria > Pseudomonadati > Pseudomonadota > Alphaproteobacteria > Hyphomicrobiales > Phyllobacteriaceae > Mesorhizobium > Mesorhizobium sp. NZP2298. The sequence goes on from NZ_CP033365.1 coordinate 1,540,708, forward strand.
GTTGCTGCGCCTTTATCAGTCCAAGGACGCGGACGTCGAAAAGCTGTTCATCGAGGGGAAATCGGGCGGTCATATCGACCTGCCGCGCGCGAAAGCCGGCGGCTTTGCCGGCGGCATGTTCGCGATTTTCCCGCCGCCGGTCGAGAAGGCCAGGCGAAGTGCCGTGCCATTGGCGCCCAGCGACAGCGAGCCGCTGCCGCCGGAGGTGCCGCGCGCCGATGCGCTCAATTCGACGATTGCGATGGCTTCGATCCTGTTCCGGCTGGAAAGGGCCGGGGCGCTTGCCGTCTGCCGCAGTGCCGGCGACGTGCGCAACGCCATGGCGCAAGGCACGGTTGCCGCAGTCTTTCACATCGAGGGCGTCGAGGCGATCGATCCCGAACTCACCATGCTCGATGTGCTGCATGCCGCCGGCCTGCGTTCGCTCGGCATCGTCTGGAGCCGTCCAAATGCCTTTGGCCACGGCGTACCGTTCCGCTTTCCGTCCTCGCCGGACACGGGTCCGGGTCTGACCGATGCCGGCAAGGCGCTGGTCAAGGCCTGCAACGAGCTGAAGATCATGATCGATCTTTCGCATCTCAACGAAAAAGGCTTTCGCGATGTCGCCGGGCTCAGCGATGCGCCGCTGGTCGCCACGCACTCCAACGTGCATGCGATATGCGGCCACTCGCGCAATCTGACCGACTGGCAGCTCGGCGCGATCCGCGAGTCAGGCGGCATGGTCGGGCTGAACTTCGCCACCGGGTTCCTGCGCGAGGACGGCCGCATGAATGCCGATACCAGCCTCGACATCATGGTGCGCCATGTCGATTCCCTGCTGCAGGCGCTGGGCGAGGATGGCGTGGGCCTCGGCTCGGATTTCGACGGTGCCATGGTCCCGGCGGTCATCGGCGACGTCGCCGGCCTGCCGAAGTTGATCGATGCGCTGGCAGCGCGCGGTTTCGGCCGCGCCTTGATCGAAAAGATCGCCTATCGCAACTGGCTAAGCATGCTCGAAAGAACGATAGGTTAGAATTCGAAGCCCATGCGCTTCAGCCAGTCCCTGCCGACGCCGCGATCGCGGATGATCGGCAGTGGATCTTCGGAATCAAGCCGCGCGCAGATGCGGTAGACCTCGAGTGTCTCGGCGCTCATTTCGTCGCGCTTGTAGAAGAACATGGCAGCGGCATAGCGCGTGCGGCCGGACCATTTTTCACCGAGCGGCGTGTTGACCAGGTCCCACTGCTCGGCGGCTTCCCCATCTTCTTGCTGCTTGTCCGCTTCGTCGGCCATGGTCAGAAATCCGCCGGCGGATTGGCGGTGCGGCGGTCGAGTTTTATGAAGGGCCGTGCCACCACCTTGGCCCGCTTCATCAGCTTCTGATATTGCAGCTCGCGCATGGCGTAGATCTCGACCCAGAGGTCGTCCACCATGGTATCACCATAGGGCCGCGCCAGCGAGGCGATGGCGATGTTGCGCTTGGCCATCGGCGACCACATGGCGGCGCTGACCAGGCCAACCTCCTGGCTTTTCTTGTGGTAGACGATGGCGTGTTCGGCGGGGATGTTGCCTTCGATCTCCAGCCCGACCAGCACATGGCGCAGCCTGCGTTTGGCGCGCGCTTCGAGGATGGCGCGGCGGCCGTTGAAGTGGCCTTTCTCCGGATCGATCATGAAGCCGAGCCCGATCTCGTCGGGCATGCGCAGGCGATCGGCGCGGATGGCATGTTCGGCGGTGGTGAAGTCGGCATTGGCAACGATCAGCCCGGCCTCGAGCCGCGCGCGATTCAGCGCCGTGTAGCCGATGGCACGGATGCCGCGCAGTTCGCCCGCTTTCATCAGCCGGTCCCACAGGCTCAGCGCCTTGTCGGAGGTCACGAACAACTCGTAGCCGAGATCGCCGGTGAAGCCGGTGCGCGAGATGGTGACGGTGCCGCCGTCATGGGCGAATTCGGCGAGGTCGAAGATCTTCAGTCTCTCGACACCGGTGAAGCCGGCATCGCGCAGCACGGCGAAGGAAGTTGGCCCCTGCAGGGCGAGCCCGGCGACGCCCTCGGTTTCTTCCTCGACGGTGACGTCGAATCCAATGGCGCTGTCCAGCAACCAGGGCAGATGCCGCTCCTGCGAACACAGGCGAAAGCGCGTCGGCGACAGGCGAAACAGCGTGCCGTCGTCGAGCACAAAGCCTTCGTCGTCACACCAGGCGGTATAGTGGACACGGCCAGGTCTCAGCTTGGTCACGTCGCGCAAGGTCACTCGGTCGAGGAAGGCCTCGGCATCCGGTCCTTCGATCCGGTATTTGGTCATCGGCGAGATGTCGAACAGCGCCGCCTGGCTGCGGATGGCGAAATATTCCAGCTCCTCGTCCCACAGCGAATGTGGCGCGCGGTAGCCCGCCCAGTTATACCAGTCCTGAGTCCTGGCCAGCGTATCGAGGCGCGGCTGGAACGGGGTGCCGAGGCGCAGCGTGCGGAAATGGCCTTGCGCGGCGATGCGCGCGGAAACAGCCGCACTGGCGGTCTTTGCAACGGGCTTCTTCCTGGTTGCCTGGGCCATGACCTACCTCTTCATCGCGATGATACGCCGCGCGGCGTTGAGCCCGGGTGCACCGGAGACACCGCCACCGGGATGCGAGCCGGCACCGGCCAGGAACAATCCTTCAAGCGGCGTGTCGTAGCCGGACCAACCCGAGACGGGACGCGAGATCAGCATCTGGTCGGCCTGCAATTCGCCGTGGTGCCAATGGCCTCCCGGCATGCGGTAACGCGTGTCGATATCGGCCGGCGTCAGCAACTCGGCATGGACAACGCTCTTGCCGATGCCCGGCGCGTAAGCCTCGAGCTGAGCCATGACTGCCTTGAGGAATTTCGGCTTGCCGGTTTCCCAGCCTTCCTTCAGTGCGTAGGGGGCGTATTGCACCACAGCCGACAGCACACAGGCTCCATCAGGCGCGAGCGACGGATCGGCGAGGCTGGGCAGGGTGATCTCCATCACCGGCTCGGCTGAGAACTCGCCATATTTGGATGGATTGAAGGCGCGTTCGACATGATCGGGCGAAGGCGCGATGACCAGCCTGCCCTTGTGGCCGGCGGCATCGACGCCGGCGAATTGCGGCGGCCGATCGAGCGCCAGATTGAGTTTCGCCGCGTCGCCCTTCATCCGAATGTTCTTCACCTTGCGCACGAAGCCCGTGTCGAGCTCGCGCGGCCCGACAAGATCGAGGAAGGTTGTCGCTGGATTGATGGCGGAGATGACCGTCCTGGCGCGCAGCTCCTCGCCGGTGTCGAGCGTGACGCCTATGGCGCGGCCTTTCTCGACGATGATCTTTCCAACGGAAGCCGATGTCCGGACGGTGACGCCGGCCATCTCCGCCGCGGCGCGGATGGCGGCGACAACGGCGCCCATACCGCCTTGCGGCAGCATCTGTGCACCGGATGCACCGCCGGTCTCACCCGCCAGTCGATAGTAGAGGCCGAGCAGCGAGGTTGGCGAGCGCGGGCCGAGATGGCTGCCAAGCGTCGCATCGAAGGCGAGCAGGCCTTTCAGCCTGTCGTCCTTGAGCTGTTCGTCGAGCAGGTCGGCGACGTTCATGAGCAGCACGCGCAGGAAGTCGCGCATGTCTTCCTTGCCGAGCTTTTTCAGCGCCAGCGCGGTCTGGCCGAGTGACGCGGTATCGAGCAGCGACATGCCGGCGAGATCGGGCGCGCGGCGGGAGAGGAAGGGTTTCAGGATGCCGGCATAGCGCAACAGCTGCGCACGCAGTTCCTTCCAGGCGGTCTGCTCGGAGGAACTGGCGCCGGTCAGCACCTCGCCATAGGCACCATGCAGCATCAGCGCTGGACCGTCCCTGGACAGCGCGATCGAAGGCAGGAAGTCCGTGCGGGCAAATTGCAGTCCCTGCTTCTCCAGCTCCAGCGTCCTCACCACGTCGGGGTGCAGACGGTTCAGCACATGGGCGATCGATGAGACGCGAAAGCCCGGCGCGAGTTCCTCGGTGCGCGCGGCGCCGCCGGTTTCGCTGCCCGCTTCCAGCAGGAGCACCTTGCGGCCGGCCTTGCCAAGCGTCGCCGCGGCGACGAGACCGTTGTGGCCGCCGCCGATGACAAGCACATCCCATCTTGGTGCATCAAATGACGTCATGGGCCGGGCTCATATGCGAGGTGGATTTGGCGAGATCGCGCAGGATTTCGGCAGCGGCATTGCGGCCGGGCGCGCCCATGACGCCGCCGCCCGGATGGGTGGAGGAGCCGCACATATAGAGACCGCCGACCGGCGAGCGGTATTGCGCGTAGCCCGGCACCGGGCGATTGAACAGAAGCTGGTCGAAGGTCAGTTCGCCCTGGAAAATGTTGCCTTCGGTGAGGCCGACCTCGGCTTCGATCTCGCGCGGCGTGCGCACCTCCATGTGGATGATGCGGTCGCGGAAGCCTGGCGAATACTCTGATATCTGCGCAATCACGCTCTCGGCGAAGCCGTCGCGATCGGCATCGGTCCATTCGCGGCCGTTCACCTTGGGCGGCGCGTATTGCACGAAGCAGCTCATGAAATGCTTGCCCGGCGGCGCCATGGTCGGGTCGAGCGTCGTCGGGATCACCATGTCGAGGAAAGGATCGGCCGACCAGCGCCCGGCCTTCCAGTCGTCATAGGCGCGCTCCATGCGTTCCATCGAATCGGTGAAATGCATGTCGCCGCGATAGACCGGCGAATCCTTCGGCAGCGCCGGGAATTCCGGCAGCGAATCGAGCGCGATGTTGACCTTGCCGGAGGAGCCGCGGATCTTGAAGTTCCTGACCCGGCGCAGGAAAATGTCGGGCAGTTCCTTTTCCTCGACCAGCTTCAGGAAGGTGCGCTTCACATCGGCATTGGAGACGACGAGCTTGCCGTAGATCTCCTCGCCGCCAGCCAGCACCACGCCCTTGGCTTTGCCGCGTTGGACCAGCACATGGTCGACCTCGGCGCCGGTGCGGATGGTGCCGCCCGAGGCCTTGAACGACGCGGCCAGCGCCTTGGTGACCGCGCCCATGCCGCCGCGCGCATAGCCCCAGGCGCCGACCGAGCCGTCGACCTCGCCCATATAGTGATGCAAGAGCACGTAGGCTGTGCCGGGCGACATCGGCCCGAGCGCGGTGCCGATGATGCCGGACAGAGCGAAGTTGGCCTTGATGACATCGGTCTCGAAATACTCGTCGAGGAATTCCGAGATCGACATGGTCCAGAAGCGTAGCGTCAGCGCCATTTCTTCCGCCGACAGGCCGGCAAACTTCCTGCCGAGATAGAGCAACTCGCCGAGGTCGCGCGGCTTGAGGCTGGTCGGGTCGGGCGCGGTGCGCATCAAGAGCGGCTGAATGAAACGGCACTGCCGCGTCACGTCGCGGGCGTAGCGGTCATAGGCTTCGGCGTCTCGCTTCGAGAAGCGGGCGAATTCGCGCCGGTGCGCATCATGGTCGCGGTAGTTGGCGAGGTAGTCGCCGTCGCGGGTGAATACCGCGCCGCCCTCATAGGAGATGACCTGCAGGCCGAAGCGCGGCAGTTCGAGGTCACGCATGATTTCGGGACGGAACAGCGAGCAGACATAGGAGCAGTTGGAATAGAGGAAACCGGGTGTCAGCTCGCGGCTGGTGGCGGCACCGCCGACCCAGTCGTTCTTCTCCACCACCAGCACGTCGAGCCCGGCGCGCTGCAGATAGCAGGCGTTGACCAGGCCGTTGTGTCCGCCGCCGATAACGATCGCGTCCCAAGCTTTCATTGTGGCCAGTCTCTTTGTTTCTGCGCAATTCCCAAGGCGTGCGCTGTGCGGTTTCCCGGGAAAACGCTCATACTTTTCCTGGAAATGCCCAGTGCGACCCGCTGTTCATTTTTGCGTGATCTTTTCCCGAATATGCGGAATTTGGCATGGCATCGGCCATTCTGTCCAGCCATTCTGAATGAATGTTCAACAAATGATGTTGCGTTTTCTCGGGCATGCGCTAGGCTTTGCCGGCGTTCGAACTGGGCAATCATCGATTGGGGATCGAGGGCTGATGATCGAAACGGCAGATGCCGAGCCGGAGTATGACGACACCGCGATCCGCTTCCTCGAGGCGCTGTGGGGCGAGGGATATCTGTCGCCGGGCGGTCCCGATGAGGTCGACCGGGTGGTCGAAGGGCTTTCGCTCAAGGGCAAGACGGTCCTCGATATCGGCTGCGGCTCCGGCGGCATCACCTTGCATCTGGTCGAGCGCCACGGCGCCGCCCATGCCACCGGCTTCGATGTCGAACAGCCGGTGATCGAAGCGGCCAGACAGCGAGCCGCGACGCGTGGCTTCGCAAATCGCGCCAGCTTTGTTCAATCGCCTCCTGGACCGCTGCCTTTTGCCGATCGCTCCTTCGATGTCGTCTTCTCCAAGGATGCGCTGCTGCACGTGCCTGACAAGGACGCGTTGTTCGCCGAGATTTTTCGCGTGCTGAAGCCGGGCGGCATCTTTGCGGCTTCCAATTGGATGATCGGGCATGACGGCGAACCCTCGCCCGAGATGAAGGCCTATGTCGCGGCCGAAGGTCTGTCCTTCGCCATGGCTTCCCCGGCGCGCTACGCGCGGGCGATGCGCAAGGCGGGCTTTACCGATGTCACCGTCAGGGACCGCAACCCCTGGTACCGCGAGGTCGCGCGCGGGGAACTCGCACGGCTCAAGGGACCGCTCTACGCCCGAGCCGCGGCCGCGGTCGGCGCGGCCTATGTCGACAAGAACATCAGGACCTGGGAGGCAATGCAGAAGGTGCTTGACAGTGGCGAGCACCGCCCCACTCATCTGCGCGGTTGGAAGCCGGTTGGGTAGCCGGCAATGCTGGAGACCGTCACATCCATGAAGACTTCCGAGGCCAGGGACGTTCTCGCCGAAACGACGCGAAAGAGCGACGCCGAAAAGCGCGGCCGCAAGGCTTCGAAGGAGGTCCGTCAATTGCAGCTGATCGAGGCAACGATCGATTCGCTGGCCAGGCGCGGCTACGCCGAGACGACGATGGCCGATGTCGCCGATGGCGCCGGCCTCTCGCGTGGCATCGTCAACTTCCATTTCGAGAGCAAGGAAAAGCTGCTGATCGCGACGCTGCAGCATATGTATGACGAGTACTCTGCGCATTGGCGCGCCGCGCTGCAGAAGGCAGGCGACGATCCGGCACGGCAGCTGCAGCAACTGGTGTGGGCCGACTTCGATCGCTCGATTTGCAACAAGCGCAAGCTCGCCGCCTGGCTGGCCTTTTGGGGCGAGGCCAAGTCGCGGCCCACCTATCAGGCGCTGAGCAGTTCGCGCGATAATTATTACCAGCAGGTCTTCATCGATCTCTGCACGGCGCTCAAGCAGAGCGGGGCGTATGCCTATGAGCCCCAGGTGATGGCGCTGGCGCTGTCGGCCATGCTGGAAGGGCTGTGGCTGCGGCTGATGATGGGCACCGAGGACACAACGCGCGAAACAGCCTTGCAGGCGGCCAATGCTTTTTTGGCCGCTGCCTTCCCGAAGCATTACGGTTAGCAACAGCCGGCCGCCAAGACCGGCAAGACCAAAAGAGGATGGAACAGCATGAAGAAACTTAGCCGACGCCTGACATTGACATTGGCGCTGGGCGGCGCGCTTGCGGCTTCGGCGGCAGCGTTCGCCGTCGCCGCGGACAAGGACCTGATCGTGTTCGACTGGTCCGGTTACGAGGACCCGAGCTTCCACCCGAAATATGTCGAGAAGAACGGCGATTCGCCGACCTTCGCCTTCTTCGGCGACGAGGACGAGGCTTTCGAGAAGGTCCGTTCCGGCTTCAAGGCCGATCTCGGTCACCCCTGCTCGCAGAGCGTGACGAAGTGGCGCGAAGCCGGGCTGCTGCAACCGCTCGATACCTCGAAGATCACGGGCTGGAAAGACCTCAATCCCGGCATCATGGCGATGAAAAACCTCGCCACGACCGACGATGGCAAGGCGTGGTTCATGCCCTGGGACTGGGGCAACACGCAGCTCACCTACAATTCCTCCAAGATCGACGCCAAGGACGTGCAGTCGCTGAAGGCATTCGCCGATCCGAAGTTCAAGGGCCGGGTGTCGATCGGCGACAATGTCGACGACGCCTATGCGCTGGCGAGCCTTGCCATCGGCCTGCGGGACTGGACCAAGATGACGGACGACCAGTTCAAGCAGGCGTCCGACTTCCTGCGCCAGGTGCACAAGAACGTCCGTTCCTACTGGACCGACACCACCGATATCGTCCAGTTGCTGTCGGGCGGTGAGGTCGACCTCGCCTGGGCCTGGAACGATGCGACCGTGCAGTCCGTCAAGGCAGGCGTGCCGATCAAGTCCGTAAAGGACACCAACGAAGGCATCTCGACCTGGGTTTGCGGCTACGTGCTGTTCAAGGACGCGCCCGGCAATATCGACAAGGCCTATGATTACCTGAATGCCGTCAACGATCCGGAGACCGCCAAGGTGCTGGTCAAGGACTGGGGCTACGGCCAGGCCAATGCCAAGGGCATGGCCGGCGTCGACCAGGCGATCCTGAAGGAAAAGGGCTATGATGACGTGCAGAAATTCGTCGACAAGACGCTGTTCCAGTCGCCGCTGCCGTCCGATCTCAAGCTGAAGATGATCGCTGAATTCGAGAAGATCAAAGCCGGGTACTGATCTCGTTCCACGGTCCGTCCGCTGCCGCCTCGGTGCAGCGGACGACCCTCGCCAAAGCAGATGATTTCTCCTAACCTCGCGGCAGCTTTTTCGCCAAGGGGGAGTTTCACATGACGCCAATGCTACGCCGCCTTGCACTTGCCGCCGCCTGCATGATCGGCGCCGGCGGGGTCTATGCCTGGGCGGAAGGCGGCGGCGATCTCGTGGTGTTCGACTGGTCCGGCTACGAGGACCCGCTGCTGCATCCGGCCTACACCGCCAAACACGGCGCCGAGCCTACCTTCGCCTTCTTTGGCGACGAGGATGAAGCCTTCGAGAAGATGCGGGCAGGCTTCAAGGCCGATATCGCGCATCCCTGTTCGCAAAGCGTGGCGAAGTGGCGCGATGCGGGGCTGTTGCAGCCGCTCGATACCTCCCGGATTGCCGGCTGGAAGGACCTCAATCCCGGCATCATGGCGATGAAGAACCTCGCCACCACCGAGGACGGCAAGGCCTGGTTCATGCCGTTCGACTGGGGCAATACGGCATTGCTCTACCGCACAGACAATGTGACGGCCGAGCAGGCGCAGTCGCTGCGGATCCTGGCCGACCCGAAATTCAAGGGCCGCGTCACCATCGGCGACAATGTCGACGACGCTTACGCGCTGGCGAGCCTGGTGATCGGCCTCAAGGACTGGACCAAGATGACCGACGCGCAATTCAAGGAGGCATCCGATTTCCTGCGCCAGGTGCACAAGAACATCCGTCTCTACTGGACCGACTCGAGCGATATCGACCAGGCCTTTTCCGGCAATGAGGTCGACCTCGCCTGGGGCTGGGGCCAGACACTGATCGCCATGAACGGGCAAGGCGTTCCCGTCGCCATGAACCGCGATACCAAGGAAGGCATGTCGACCTGGGTGTGCGGCTACGTGCTGATGAAGGACGCGCCGGGCAAGCTCGACCAGGCCTATGATTTCCTGAATGCGGTCAACGCGCCCGATATTTCGAAATACATGGTCACGACATTCGGCTACGGCCATGGCAACAGCGCCGGCATGGCCGCGATCGACCACAAGGTGCTGGCCGAGCGCGGCTTCGACGACATCGACAAGTTCCTCGACAAGACGCTGTTCCAGCAGCCGGTCGCGCCTGATCTGAAGAAGCGCATGGTCGACGAATTCGAGAAGATCAAGGCGGGCTATTGACGAGCGAACTGGAAAGAACCGACGTCGTTGTCGTCGGTGCCGGCTTCACCGGCCTGTCGGCTGCGCTTGAGTTGAAGCAGGCCGGCATAGGCTTCCTGCTGCTCGAAGCGCGCGACCGTGCCGGTGGACGGGTCGAGGCGGTCCGCAACGGACTTGGCGAGCGCATCGACAGCGGCGGCCAGTTCCTGTGCGAGGACATGCCGGAAGTGATGGCGCTCGCGAAGGCACGCGGCAAGACATTCGTCACCACCTATGTCGAGGGCGATTTCATCACCCATCCGTCGATGCCGGCCAAGGAGGCCAAGCAGACCTATCATGGTGCGATGGCGATCCGCGAGCGCATGAACGGCATCGAGCCGGGCGATCCTTCGATAGAAGGCATGAGTGTCGCGACCTGGCTGGAACGCCAGCGTGATCCCACCGATGCCAAGACGGCCTTCCGCTCGATGATCGAAGGCCTGTGGTGCCTGCCGATGGACAAGGTGCCGCTCTGGTACCTGATCGACAATGACCGGCGCATCACCAACGAAGTGCCCGAACTGCAGTATTCCCTGCGCGAGACCATGCAGTCGCTGGCCGAGGATCTTTCTGGCGATCTCGGCGACCGGGTGCGGCTGAACGAACCGGTCACGCGCATCGAGCATGGGCCGCAAGGCGTTCGTGTCGTCACGGGCAATGGCTCGATCGAAGCGCGACACGTGCTGGTCGCGTTCCCGCCGGCGAGGTCCGCGAAGCTCGATTTCGCACCACCCTTGCCGACGAGACTCGCGACGGCGCTTGGCGTCTGGGAAAGCGGCGCGGTGATCAAGATCCTGGTGCGCTATCCCAAACCATTCTGGCGCGAGCAGGGTTTGAGCGGCATGGTGATGTGGCGCGACCTGCCCGGGCTGTTCGCCTGCGATGCCAGCAAGGATGCGGAGCATGCCGCGCTCGTCGTCTTCATCGGCGGACCTCTCGCGCTGCGCTGGCGGGGGCTGAGCGAAACGGCACTTCGTGCGGAAGTGACGGCACGATTGCAGGAAGCGCTCGGTCCGGATGCCGGCGACATCCTTGATTTCAGTTCGCGCGATTGGATACACGATCGCTGGAGTGGCGGCGCCTATAGCGACCTCATCGTCGACGTGATGGCCAGGGATGCCGAGCGGACGATTCTTGCGGGTGCGCCGCCGGTGCATTTCGCCGCTTCGGAACTGTCGCCGTCATTCCCCGGCTATGTCGAAGGCGGGATCGTCGCCGGGCGCCTCGCGGCCGGAAAGATAATCGCCGAGCTTGTTGGCTGAGCATGATCCTTTCCGCTCTTGGGGATGATACTTCAATCCCCCATCGCCACCAGCGCTTCCGGATCGTAGGCGAGACGGATCGGGGTGCCGACGGGAATGTCGTCGGCACCGAAATCGTTGGTCTCGGTCACCGATAGCGGCTTTTCCAGTCCGGGTATCTCGACGATCAGATGGGTGATCTCGCCGAAATAGTGGCGTTCGACCACCTTGCCGGCGACCTCGAATTTTGCCGTCGCATTGTCCCACAAAACACGCAGGCGCTCGGGCCTTATGCCGAGCGTAGCGGCGCCGCCGTTGCGCACGAAAGTCTTCGGCTTGTCAGTCTTGACGCGACCGAAGCCCAGCGTGTCGACGACCAGCGAGGCACCGTTCTCCTCGACGATCTCGGCCTTGACGAAGTTCATGCCGCCGAGGAAGTCGGCGACCTGGCGGTTGACCGGCCGCTGGTAGATTTCCTTGGGCGAGGCGACCTGCGCGATCCTGCCGCCGAACATGACGGCGATGCGGTCGGACATGGCGAGCGCTTCGTACTGGTCGTGGGTGACCAGCACGAAGGTGATGCCGACTGCCTGCTGCAGCCGGCGCAGTTCAACCTGCATCTGCTCGCGCAGCTTCTTGTCGAGCGCCGACAGCGGCTCGTCGAGCAGCAGCACCTTGGGCCGCATCACCAGTGCGCGGGCAAGCGCCACGCGCTGGCGCTGGCCGCCTGACAGTTCGGTGGCCAGCCGCTTGCCAAGGCCGGTCAGCGAAACCTGCGCCAATGCCTCCTCGACGCGGCGCTTCTCTTCGCCGCCCTGCAATTTCAGCCGCTTCAGCCCATAGGCGACATTCTGCTCGACATTGAGGTGCGGGAAGATCGCATAGCTCTGGAACACCATGTTGGTCGGCCGTCGGTTGGCCGGGATGCCTTCCATCGGCTGGCCGCCGACCGCGATCGAACCGCTGGTCGGATTGTCGAAGCCGGCGATCATGCGCAAAAGCGTGGTCTTGCCGCAGCCGGACGGCCCGAGCAGCGAGAAGAATTCGCCCTCCCGGATGGTCAGGGAGGCATCGTCCAGCGCCTTGAACGATCCATAGCTGCGGGTGACGTTGCGGATCTCGATCATTGCCCGATCGGACTGGGCCCGATCGGATTGGAGGCGCTCGATCTGCGGCTGTTCAGGCATAGAGGCCTCCCTCGTTCTGGGTGCGTCTGGCCGCGCGGCGGCGCAGGATTTCGGCAACTGTCATCAACAGGAAAGAAGCAACGAGCAGCAGCGTGCCCAGCGCCAGCACGCCTGGCAGTTTCGAGGCGAAGCGCAACTGGCCCCAGATGTAGATCGGCAGCGTCGCCTCGGTGCCGGTCAGGAAGAAGGCGATGATGAATTCGTCGAGCGAGATGGTGAAGCAGACGAGCAGGCTCGAGATGATGGCCGGCGCCACCATCGGCAGCGTCACCCGCCGGAAGGTGCCGAAGGCGCTTTCGCCGAGGTCGGCGGAGGCTTCCTCCAGGCTGCGGTCAAAGCCTTCGAAACCGGAGGTCAGCACCGTCATCGAATAGGGGATGCAGACCAGCACATGGCCGAGCACGACGGTGAACAGCGACAGGCTCAAGCCCAGTTGCAGCATCACCAGCAGCATGGAGATGGCGACGATCACCTCGGGCAGCACCAGCGGCGCCATGATCAGGCCGTTGATGGTGCGGCGACCGGGATAGCGGTAGCGGGTGATCGAGCGGGCGGCGAGGATGCCGAGCACCGTGGCGAGAACCGATGCGCAGACACCGACTTTGAGGCTGTTCCAGGCGGCGTCGAGCAGGGCCGGCGTGTGCGGCAGGTCCGCATACCATTGCAGGGTGAAGCCGGTGAGCGGGAATTTCGGCGTAGGTGCGGTGTTGATCGAGAAGATCGGCAGGAAGATGACGGGCAGATAGAGGAAGACGATATAGAGGAACGCATAGACGGACAGCCAGCCGCCCGAAAGGAAACGCCGTGCCCTCATCGTGCCAGCCTCTGCAAGGCGCGGATGATCAGCACCGTGGCGCCGGCCATCAAGGTGACGATCAGCATGGTGGTGACGGAAAGGGCGGCACCAAGCGGCCAGTTGGCGGCCTTGCCGAACTGCGCCTGAATGGCATTGGCGATCATGACGCCGTCCTTGCCGCCGACGAGCTTCGGCGTGACGTAGTCGCCAACGGTCGGGATCATGACGATCAGCGCCGCCGAGATGACGCCTGGTGCCGACAGCGGCAAGGTCACGCGCAGGAACGAACGCAAGGGGCCATCGCCAAGATCGGTGGCCGCTTCGACCAGCGTGCGGTCGACCTTCTCCAGCGAGACGAAGATCGGCAGGATGGCGAAGGCCGCCCAGGCGTGGGTAAGCGTGATGATGACGGCGCTCGAATTGTAGAGCAGGGCCGTCGAAGGCTCGTCGATGATGCCGAGGCCCATCAGGCCGGAATTCAGGACCCCATTGTAGCCGAGGATGACCTTCCAGGACATGACGCGCAGGAGATAGCTGGTCCAGAACGGGATGGTGATGAGAAACAGCCACAGGCTCTTGTGACGGCCGCCATGGAAGGAAATGAAATAGGCGATCGGGTAGGCGAGGATGACGGTGAACAGGCTCACCGTCAGCGAGATGTAGAGCGAGCGCAACAACAGATCCCGGTAGATCGGTTCGGTCAGCGCGACGCGATAGTTTTCCAGCGTGAAGGTGCGGTCGATGGTCAGGTAATGCTGGGTCCAGAAGGAATGGGCGATGACCACCAGGATCGGTAGGACCAGCAGGATGAGCGCGTAGAGAAAGGTCGGGCTGATCAAGGCAAAGCCCTGTACCGGCTCGGACTGCAGAAGGGCATTTCGTCTGGCCCGCGTCATGCGCAGCGGGGGCGACCCTTCCGCAGCCGCCGTCATTGCCAGGCTCCCGGGGGCAGGGTTCCGGGCGTGATTTCGGTTGCTGGCCTGGACTGTTCCGCCATGCGGCATCCCATTGTGCTGGCGCCGACTTGTTGTTCCCCTTGCCGGCTTTCTTTCATCATGCCCGTATCCGCGGATTGAAATCAAGCGCTATTTCTGCAATATTGATTGAACGGACATTCAGAATGAAGCCAAGAAAGCCAGGATTTTCGGCATTTGACGCTGAATTGCATGCCCGAGAAGAAATCGACGAGATGATGTGGAGGCGATCATGGCGGCAGCGAGAGATCTAAGGGCGACCGAGACGGCCGAGGCCGGCGGCGACGATGCCATCGAACTGGCCAAGCACCATCTCATCCAGCCCTGGCCTTATGCCGGTTCCGTCGGTGCGGAAGCACGCGCGCTGATCGGCGAGGGCGACGGCATCTACATCACCGACAACACCGGCAAGCGGCTGATCGACGGTCCGGCCGGCATGTGGTGCGTCAATGTCGGCCACCGCCGCGAGGAACTGGCGAAGGTGATGTACGACCAGGCGATGGCGTTGTCCTACAACACGCCCTGGTACACGATGAACGCGCCATCGGCGGAGCTTGCCATGCGCATCGCCGGCCATGCGCCGGGCGATCTCAGCCATGTCTTCTACACCACTGGCGGCTCTTCGGCCGTGGAGACGGCACTGCGCTTCATGCAGTTCTATAACAATGTGCGCGGTCGCCCGGAAAAGAAGCTGATCCTCTCGCGCGGCGGTGCCTATCACGGCTCGACCTATCTGTCGGCCTCGCTCAACGGCCGCCCGCGCGACCGCGACTGGATGGATGGTGCCGACGAGCTGGTGATCAAGCTGTCCTCGCCCGATCCGTTCCGCCGTCCGCAAGGCATGAGCCTTGCCGCCTTCACCGATTTCCTCGTCGACCAGTTCCGCGACACGGTCGCCCGTGTCTGCGCCGACAGAATAGGCGCCTTCGTCGGCGAGCCGGTGCAGGCCTCCGGCGGCGTCGTCGTGCCGCCCGATGGCTATCTCGGACGCATCCGCGAGATCTGCCGCGACAACGACATCCTCTATGTCTCCGACGAGGTGGTGACGGGCTTTGGCCGGCTTGGCCATGTCTTCGCCTCGGGCGACGTGTTCGGCATCGACCCCGACATGATCACCTTCGCCAAGGGCGTCACCTCGGGCTATTTTCCGCTCGGTGGCGTCATCATCTCGGAACGGCTGCTTGAAGAACTGCGCCGCTCGAACCATCCCGATGCGATGTTCGGCCACGGCCTGACCTACACCAGCCATCCCGTCGGTTGCGCCGTGGCGCTGAAGAACCTCGACCTGCTGGAAGAAGGCGTGCTTGCGCACACGCAGGCGGTCGCCCCCTATTTCCAGGCGCAGCTGAAGACGCTGGAAGAATTGCCGTTGGTCGGCGAGGTGCGCGGCGTGGGGCTGATGGGCTGCGTCGAATGCGTCGCCGACCGCGACAGCAAGGACCCGCTGCAACTTGACAAGGATGTCGGCAAACGCATCGACGCCCATTGCCATGAGCTTGGCCTGCTGGTGCGTCCGCTGATCAACATGTGCGTGATGTCGCCGCCGCTGATCATCACGCGCGAGCAGATCGACGATATGGTCGGAATCCTGCGCGAAGGCATTTCACGCACGATGGATGACTTGCGTCGGGAAGGCGTGTGGCAGGGGTAAGGCTGACCTTCTCCCCGTTTCACGGGCGTGAACGTCTGTTGGGCCATCCGAGCCCAGCAGTGCAACGCGTCCCGAGCTCCAAATTGCGCGACCCGACCGGCACGGTGAAGCCGTGCGTAACCAGGTCCTTCCCGATCTGAAGGCCGATGCCCTGGTTGGCCCCGGTGACCGGGGCGACGGGTTTGTCCTGCATGGCGATCTCCTCCGGTCTTCCGGATCTATGCAGCAGCGCGTTCGCCGGCAGGCCGGCGGCGCAGATCGGCTTGCAGGATCGCCGGCGGGTTGTAGTTGGCCTCATTCAGTCCGACATCGGTTCCCGGCGGGACGATCTGATCGATCCGATCCAGAACGTCGTCGCCGAGGCGAACCTCGGCGCCGGCGAGCAGATCGTCGAGATGCTGCATTGTGCGCGGTCCAAGAATGGCCGATGTCACGCTCCGATGAGCCATCACGAAAGCCATCGCCATGTGGGTGAGTGACAGTCCGGTTTCGTTCGCTAACGGGATGAGTCGCTCGACCGCATCCAGGCTGCGCTCATCCGACATTTGCCTGGGCATGTATTTCACCCGCAGGCTGTCGGGCATCTTCTGTCCTTTGCGGTAACGCCCGGTGAGCATGCCTTTCGACAATGGACTCCAGACCATCGCTCCCATTCCATGTCGCTCGCAGGTGGGAAGCACGTCGCGCTCTATGCCGCGATCGAGGATCGAATAGGGCGGCTGTTCCGTGCGGAAACGGGCTAGCCCGTGCCGCTCGGCGACCCATTGGGCCTCGACGATCTCGGAGGCCGGGAAGGTCGAGGATCCGATCGCCCGCACCTTGCCGGCGCGCATCAGATCGGTGAGCGCGGAAAGCGTTTCCTCGATGTCTGTGTCCGGTGCTGGCCGATGGATAAGGTAGAGATCGATATGGTCCGTTTGCAGACGGCGCAGCGACGCCTCCACAGCCTGCATGATCCAGCGTCGTGAATTGCCCTGGCTGTTCGCGTCTTCCCCCATGGGCCCATTCACCTTGGTGGTCAGCACGATGTTGTCGCGCCGGCCCTTCAGCGCCTTGCCGACGATCTCCTCCGACTCGCCGCGGCTATACCGGTCGGCGGTGTCGATAAAGTTGATGCCGTGATCCAGGGCCTTGTGGATTATGCGGATGCAATCGTCGTGGTCGGGATTGCCCAGTCCGCCGAACATCATCGCGCCCAGGCAGTAAGGGCTGACCTTGATGCCGGTCCGTCCCAGTGTGCGGTAGTGCATAACGTTCTCCTTGGTGCAGGGTTGTGGCTAGCACTGCCTTGCTGTGCTATTCAGCCTAAGCGGAACAGTATTCCGTTTTATACGGAACGATGTTCCGTTTTGCAAGCGGGTGTGTCGTGAACGACCGGAAAGACGATTCGGATGATGGCCTGGAGCCTCGGGCTCGCGGCGACCGGCGCGTGCGCGCCGATGCGCGGCGCAATCTCGACACGCTGCTACAGACGGCCATGGCGGTGTTTGCGAGCTCCGGCGTGGATGCGCCGGTGCGCGAGATCGCGGAAAGGGCGGGCGTCGGCATCGGCACCGTCTATCGGCACTTTCCGCAGCGCTCCGACCTGATCGCCGCCGTCTTCCGCCGCGAGATCGATGCCTGCGCGGACGCAGCATCGACCCTGTCGGCCGGGCTTGGACCCTTCGACGCGCTGGCGAACTGGATGCAGCGATACGCGGCCTTCGTCGCGGCCAAGCGTGGGCTCGCCAAGGCCCTGCACTCAGGAGATCCGGCGTTCGACAGTCTGCCGGGTTACTTCGATCAGAGGCTGCGGCCTGCCCTGCGCACGCTTCTGAAGGCCGCGACCGACGCCGGCGAAATCCGCGCCGATGTCGATGCCGACGAGCTTCTTGGCGCGGTGGCGAGCCTGTGCATGTCAGCCCACAATGCCGGAAGCGGCCGCGCGGAGCGCATGGTCGCTCTCCTCGTCGATGGGCTGCGCCACGGCGCGAAATCGTCGTAGCGGGGCCAAACCTGCACTGCTCTAGGACCGCGACCTGAGCGCGTCGTTCAGATTCCACATGTCCTTCTCCTCGGGCGCGGTCTCGAGGCCCAGCACCGGCAGCATCTTGCGCAGATGGTCGTGGTGGGTCCGCACACCGTATTCGAGGTCTGAGAGATAAAAGCCCTCAAAGGCTTCGGAGAGCATGGATTCGTTCGACCACACGGACAGTTGCACATCTTCCGACATGGTGTCGCGGTCGATGCGGAAGGACAGGTACCTGGCGGCGGCCTGCTCGCGGCTTTCGTCACGGTAACGGTAGATGGCGCCGCGCAGCAGGGTCTGACCCGTCGACAGCGGAAACTCCTGATAGAACTGCACGGATTCCGGCATCACCGAAATGACCGCATTGGGGAAAATGCCGTAGTAGACCCATGCCTTCTTCAGATAGTCAGGCAAGTGCGTCGGCTCAGGCGCGATCTTGACGTAGTTCCTGACGCTCCAGCGGCGGCCGGCATGCGGGTTGTAGGTGGCGAAGGATCGCGACACGCCGTTGATGAAGGGCTCATCGAAATAGGTCGCGCCATAGAGATCCTGCAAGGCGGGATGCGCCATGGCGACGTGATAGCCCTCATTGTCGACATCGCGCACCGACTTCCAGTTGACCGGGGTCTTCTGGGTCCAGATGCCCCAGGACGGCACCATGTCGGCGGCATTGTAGTGCGCGAACTCGGGTTCGATCGGCTTCATCAGTTCGGCGACCGAAGGCTGCGGGCCGCCATTGCGGAAGCGGATGAAAATGAAGCCCATCCAGATTTCGAGATCGAGCTGCATCAGGCCGAACTCGGTCTTGTCGAGGTCGGGGAAGGAGCGCGGGCGCGCGGCGCCGCGTAGTGTGCCGTCGAGATTGTAGACCCAGCCATGGAACGGGCACACCAGCGCGTTCTTGCAATTGCCCTGGCTGTCAGCGACGACGCGGCTGCCGCGATGGCGGCACATGTTGTTGAAGCCGCGCACGACGCCGTCCTTGCCGCGCACGATGAGGGCGCGTTCGCCGACCACGTCCATGGTCAGGTAATCGCCGGCGTTCGGGATGTCGGAAACATGGCCGACGATCTGCCAGTGGTTGCGGAAAACATGCTCCTTCTCGAGTTCGAGAAGGGCATCGGAATGGTAACTCCAGCCCGGTAGTCCCCGCCGGTCCCAATCGTTGGGGATCGCCACGTCACGGAGGTGCGGGTTCATAAAACGTCTCTTCTTTTTGTTGAATAATCATTCAATAAAATCATATTTTTCATTGAAATGCAATGGCTTGTGAAAATACGAAGGATTCTGAGGCGAGACCTGGGCGTCGCCTTCGGCTGAATTCGATATGGCTGCTGCCCAGGAAAATCGCGGAGAATCCGGGTGTTAGCCTCGGTTCCGAGACGCCGTTTCAGCACGATTTCCCGAGGCGCGGAAACCGAAGGGCAAGACGCCTGGCCGGAGGCAAAAAGCGCGCCGCGCCCCGGCCGATCTGCTGTTCGGCAGGCGCTTGGGGCCGGGATCGCGTGTGGGACTTGAGGTTCGCTTGCCTCGGCCAAATTCGAGTTGAGATGACCGATTTTGCCCGATTTTGCCCGAAATTTCTGTTTCGGCCTGGTTACATTTCCAGGTCTACACCACGTTCATGCTGTTACAAAGCGCGAGTAAGTTCGTTTCATCATCAAAAAGAAACGCAACGAAGGGGAAGGCAATGCATGCGAAAGTCAAGATCGTCAGCGGCGAGCACCGCCTCCAGGCTCCAGAGCGCGCTGACTGCCGCCCGAAACTGGCGCTGCGCCAACGCGCCAGCGACCACCCGATGGCTATGTTCATGGGGCTGGCTGCTTGCGCCTTCGTCGGCATGGCGCTTACGCCGACAGTCGGGCCGGCCTTCGCTTCGTTGAACCCGCCGGCCAACGTCGTTGACGGCGCGCCGACGACAATCAAGACCGCGCGCCTGCCGATGCCGACGCTCGATTTCGCCTGCAAGGGACAGGCCTGGGGCGCCGAGAGCGTGGATTGCCTGCGTGCTATCGCCGAGCAGTCCGGCACGCACAAGGCTCGCGCGATCCGCATGATCGCCAATGCTGCACCGCTGACCAACACGCCAAACATTTTCTGATTTCCGTCGAAGCGTGATCCCGAAACCGGTTCCCATTTCGGGATCACGCTCTGACCTCCCCGAGCGCTCCCTCCAGCGCTCTCTTCGGCTCCCGCCGCGCAGTCGGCCGGGAGCCTCTTTTTTTACCCTTTCGCCGCCGCCTGCTCGGCAATCGTTGAAAGCACGCTGCGCACGTCCAGCGTGCTGAACGGCTTTTCCAGGATCTGCGGCCGCTGCTGCGCCGGCAAGGCCTCGATTTCCGCCTTGGCGCCGATCAGATCGCCGGTGACCAGCACGAAACGTCGTGCGAGGTCAGGCCTCTCGGCAAGCAGTTCGCGGTAGATCGCAATGCCTGATGTGCCGGGCATGCGCAGGTCCGAAAAGACGATGTCCGGCGGCATATGGCCGCTCAAGGTGGCGGTGCCCGATACCCAGACAGGCGCGATCCGCGACTTGATGCCCATCAGTTCGAGAATGTCCGACAGCGAGCCGGCGACATCAGGTTCGTCGTCGATGATCAAGGCATGGCGCAGGCCGCTCGAGCGTGGCTGCGTCTCGCCGGCGGCGGCGATGCCCGTCGAGATGGCCGGTAGATGGACGACGAAACGCGCGCCTCTGGGCACAACTTCCTCGAACCAGACATTGCCATTGTGCCGTTCGATGATCGATTTCGAGATCGACAGGCCAATGCCGGTGCCCACGCCGACGGGCTTGGTGGTGAAATAGGATTCGAAGATGCGGTTGCGGATCGCCTCGGGAATGCCGGGCCCGTTGTCCTCGACCGAAAAGCCGGGATTGCCGCGATCGGTACGGAATGTCCGCACCTTGATCAGCCGGTCGCCGGCAATGCCGGCAAGCGCATGCTGGCTGTTGATCAAGAAGTTGGCGGCCACCTGCGTCACGTGGTCGGCGTCCGCCATGGCCAGCAGCGGGCCGGGCGCGAAATCGGTATCGATGATGATGCCGCTCGAGCGGGCGCCATAGGCTGTCACCTCCAGGGCGGCGCGGATCACCTGGTTGAGATCGGTCTCGGTCTGCGCCGCCGGATGCAGGCGCACCATGGAGAGGAAGCTCTTGACGATGCGGCCGCAGCGCTCGGCGGCGGCGCGGACCTTCTCGGCACGGACCTTGGTCTGTGGATCGGTGGCGAATTCATGCAGCAGTGTCGATTGCGCGACCACCACGGCCAGTGGGTTGTTCAGCTCGTGCGAAACACCCGCGAGCAGCGAGCCCATCGCCGCCATCTTCTCGTTCTGGTGCAGTTTCTCGCGCTGCCGGTTGATCTCTTCCTCGGCGCGTAGCCGGTCGCGCAAATCGCGGATCGAGCCGAAGATCAGGCGGCGGTCGGCCACCCGCATCTCGGTCGCCGTCAGTTCGATCGGAAACACCTCGCCCGCGGCATTCTGCGTCACGGTCTCGAGCCGCTGGCCAACCATGGGGGCGCCGCGGCCCGACATGTAATCGGCGCCCGAGGAATAGCCCTTGCGGTAGTATACGGGCACGACGGTGTCGAGCAGGTCCTTGCCGAGGATGTCGCTGCGCCGGAAGCCGAACATCTTTTCGGCGGCAGGATTGAATTCGATGATCGATCCGGCCTCGTCGATGACGATGATGGCGTCGAGCGAGGCCTGTAGCATGGTTCGCCGGATGACTTCGCTGGCATGGGCGTCGGAGGGCGAGTGTTCGATGGCGTCGCCGATGGCGAGCGCGATGATGTGCAGCGTCGCCTCTTCCTCATCGGTCCACTCGCGCTCGCCGACGCAGTCATTGACGGCCAGCGTGCCCCACAGATGACCATGCGCGAAGACCGACACCGACAGGAACGACTTGATGCTCTGCTTTTCGAAATCGGTTCTCAGGAAGCCTTCGAGATTGCGCGTGTGCCCGGCGAAGATCTTGCCTTGCCGTTCGTCCTCGGCTACCCGCTCCAACAGCGGATCGGAGTTGACGATCGACTGCATGATGACGGTCGGCGAGGCCAGTTCTCCACCGAAGTCGGGGTCGATCCAATAGGCGGACACCGACTGGGCAAAACCCTGTCCAGGCAGCTCACGCAAGCGGAACAGGATGCCGCGCTGGCATTCGATGGCCCGGCACAGCGTTTCCAATATCCCGACCATTTCGCGCTGCCAGTCGCCGGCCTCGCGTAGCCGACGAACGACGCGCACGGCCGCCATCGCCGCGCCCTGCCTGAATCCCTGCATATCCGTGCTTGTTGCTTCGCCCGTCATTGTCAGCCGTTATTCCAAGGTCATTGCCAATTCGATCGGCCCAAATTCGATCGGCGAGCAACGGCTGCGAACCTGAACCCTGTGGGCCTGACGCTCAGTTGCCGTCGCCGGTCGGCAGCGAGAAGATATAGCCTTCGCCGCGCACCGTGCGCAGGAATTTCGGGTTGGCCGGGTCCATCTCGATCTTCTTCCTCAGGCGCATGATGCGGATGTCGACGGCGCGCGACGATTCCGGATCCTCGGTGAAGCCGATGGCCTCCGAGATCGCGGCGCGCGTCAGCAGCCGGTTGGCGCGGGTCAGAAAGACCTCCAGCACGTCGAATTCGCTCTTGGCCATGTCGATCACGGCGCCATTGGCACCGGTGACCAGCCTGCCGTCGAGATCGGCCTGGAACGGGCCGAAGGCGACCGAGCGGCGATCTGTCTTCGCTTTCCTGTCGAGCAGCTCGGTCGGCTGCGGAACGCGGCGCAGCACGCTGCGGACCCTCGCCAGCACTTCGCGCAATTCGTATGGCTTGACGATGTAGTCGTCGGCGCCGAGTTCCAGCCCGACGATGCGGTCGAGCGCGGTGCCGGCGGCGGTCGCGTAGATGATGCCGATCGGCATTTTCGAGCGCAGCCAGCGGCCAAGCGACAGCCCATCCTCGCCCGGCATGGCGATGTCGAGGATGGCCAGATGGAAGGGTTGCGTCTCGATCAGGCTGCGCGCGGCGGCCGCGGTTTCCGCGGTCGCCACGTCATAGCCGGCGGCGCCGAGATATTCGGCAACCGCGTCCCTCAGGTCGGGCTCGTCCTCGACGATAACAATTCTTGCCCGCACGATGCACTCGCTCCCACTTTCAGTGGAAAGTAGATTGGGTATAAACATCATGTCCAGCACTCATATCCGGTTGCAAGGGAATGGTTGGAAAACATGGCCGCACGAGCCGTCATCGCGCTTGTTTCCGTCGCCGAGGTGGTCGCGACCGAACTTGCAGACCATCTCGAGCGGCGTGGCCATGACGTGCGCCAAGCGCGACAGCCCTGGGAGGCGGAATCGCTGCTGGCGGGCAGGGGCATCGATGTCGTTGTCGTCGGTGACAGTCTCAGCCAGGCGGAAGGGCGGGATCTGCTCAGGCGTTATGGCGGCCAAGGCGAGGGCGGCGGGGATGGGCCCGACTTCATTCTGATCTGCCGGCCTGCCGATCTGGTCGACAAGGTGCTGGCGCTCGAACTGGGTGCGGCCGACGTTGTCGAAAGCCCGCTCAATGTCAGGGAACTCGCCGCCCGTGTCGGGGGTCTGCTGTCGCGGCGCGGCAGGGGCTCCCAGGAACTGATCGTGCTGGAGAATGCGACCGTCGATTTGAGGTCGGCCATCGTCATGCACCGCTCCGGCACGGAGGAACAGCTTTCGCCCGGTCAGGTGGCGCTGCTCAGGCTGTTCCTGGCGAGCCCCCGCAAAGTGCTGACGCGTGACGACATCATCGCCGCGGCACCGGCCGAGAATGCCGACGCCTTCGATCGCTCGATCGATTCGCGCATCGTGCGGCTGCGCCGCAAGCTCGACACCGAGACCATCACCACCATACGCGGCGCCGGTTACCGGTTCGATCCGCCGCAGCAATTCGCGGACTGATGGCAGGGTGCCCGGAAGGTCTTTCTGGCTGAGCATCGGATTCCCCCCCCTCGCACCGATGCTCCCGAAGCTCAGCGTACCACCAGCAGCGACGGCCCCGATGGCATATCGTTGCTCATGACGAGTTCATTGGCCTGGGCACGATCCCTCAGGAGGACGGTGGCAAGGGCGGCAAAGCCGAGCAGGCCCTGTGCATAAAGCAATGCGGAAAGCACCGAGGCCGCGAATTTCGTTTTCATCGTTCCAACTCCCCAGAAATGCCAATTCTTCAAAAATCAATGTGACGCGGGTCGCTTCAGGAAACTCCCGAAGTGCCCGCGCCGCCCACGGAGCCCCCCGTCGCGGCGCGGGCCTTCGGTCCTCTCGGCAGCAAGATGCCGGAGGGGCCGCGCAATGCCAGCAACCGAAGGCCAACCCGCCAGAGGGCCTTGAGCCGGGCGATGCGCAGGCTGGACACAATCCAGACCGTGGCGGAAAACAGGGCGGCGTGCAGTGGAGAGATCTCGTTCGAACTCATCGCCGCCAACCTTGCCACGGAACCGCCGGCAACCGTGCCGACACCGCCGATGACCGCCGCCGCGATGCTGATCCTGAAAAGCCAGGACCGCGTGTTCGTTTTCGTTCCCCTGGTCGTTGCCGTCTGCTTTCGTTACGTCAACTTTGCTTCCGGCCCGTATCCGGATCATGCCGCCGGACCCGAGTTTTGTTGCAGATTGGTTTCGAGATAGGCCACAGGCCTTTCATATAAGGTGATGCGAACTTTCGTTTCGAGGGAAATACCTATGTGCCGCATCCCGCTCCGGTTTGCGCGAGCGAACGCAGGCGCCGCGATCGCTTAATTTGTTAACCAGAGGAAACAGATTCGAAACACAAACGAGCATTTCGCGAAATCTGTCCGAAACATGCCGCAGCGATAAGCCGCTCATCGAATTGGAGCCGGCCGGACCGGCAGAGAGAGGGGATATCATGCACACCACCATTTCCGCCAAGCTCATCAACATCACCGCCGCCGCGTTCACGGGTGCCGCGCTTCTGTTCGGCGCCGACGCAGCGCACGCCGCCAACAAGATCGTTGCGCGGGTCTCGCTTTCACAACAGATCATGGAAGTCTCGGTCGATGGCCGGCCGACCTTCGCCTGGAAGGTTTCCACCGGCGACCGGGCGCATGTGACGCCGACGGGCTCGTTCAAGCCGACGCGCATGCATGAGATGTGGTATTCGAAGAAGTACGACAACGCCCCGATGCCACACTCGGTGTTCTTCAGCGGCGGCTACGCGGTGCATGCCACCTATGCGATCAAGCGCCTCGGCCAGCCGGCCTCGCATGGCTGCGTTCGGCTGCATCCCGACAATGCGGCCGATTTCTACCAGCTTGTCGAGACCTTCGGGCCGGCCAACACCAGCATCGTCATCGTCAAGTAGTAGGCTGGGAGCGGGCCGGCGGCGGACCGCGGTGCCCGTTCAGGACTCCCGCGGGATCATTTCACGCGGTTGAGCGCAGCCAAAAAAGAGGCCGGGAATTTCCCGGCCTCTTTTTTGTTCTTCGGCTTTCTATCAATCCGGCAGCGCCGGCATCAATTTCGGATCCGGCTTTTCCGCGTGATGCGGCAAGTCCTTGCTGGCGATGAAGGTGTAGAACATGGGCACGACAAAGAGCGTGAACATGGTGCCGACCAGGATGCCGGTGAAGATGACCAGGCCCATCGAGTAGCGGGCCGCGGCACCAGCGCCGCTCGACGTGATCAGCGGCACAACGCCAAGCGCCATCGCCGCCGTCGTCATCAGGATCGGCCGCAGGCGCACCTTGGCCGAGGCGATGATGGCGTCGCGACGCCGCATGCCATGGGCCTCGCGCTGCTGGTTGGCAAACTCGACCAGCAGGATGCCGTGCTTGGTGATCAGGCCGATCAGCGTGATCAGGCCGACCTGCGTGTAGATGTTGAGCGTGCCAAGGCCCAGATTGAGCGGCACGATAGCGCCGAAAATCGACAGCGGCACCGCCATCATGATGATCAGCGGGTCGCGGAAGCTCTCAAACTGCGCCGCCAGCACCAGGTAGATGACGATGACTGCCGCGCCGAAAGCGATCAGGATCGTGTTGCCCTGTTCCTTCTCCTGCCGGGACTGGCCGGAATAGTCGATGAAGAAGGTATCGGGCAGGCTCTCCTTGGCAATGTCCTCCAGGACCTTCAAACCGTCGCCGGTGGTGACGCCGGGCAGCGGCAGCGCGGAAATCGTCGACGAATTCAGCTGGTTGAACTGCTCGATTGCCGCCGGGGAGGCATTGTTCGAAATCTTTACCACGGCTGACAGCGGCACCATCTCGCCCGTCACGCTGCGCACGAAATACTCGCCGAGCCTTTCGGGGTTGTCGCGGAATTCCTGCGGCACCTGGGGGATGATGTCGTAACTGTTGGAGTCGCGGTCGAACTGCGCCACTTCGGCGCCGCCGACCAGCAAGGTGAGCGTGCGACCGATATCGGCGATCGGCAGGTTGAGCGCCGCTGCGCGGTCGCGGTCGATGGTTACCGTCACCTGCGGCGCGTCATAGGCCATCGAATTCTGCACGACGATAAAGCGGCCGGAGGCCTGCGCCTTGTTCTTGATCTGCTCGGCCGCCTCGTACACTTCAGCGGAATCGCCGGTCGAGCGTACCACCAGGGAGATGGGCAACCCGCCGCCGGACCCCGGCAGCGTCGGCGGGGCGAAGACGAAGGCCTGGACGCCCGCCACCTTGGCGATACGAGCGGTAATGTCGGCCTGAAGCTCTTTCGAATTGCGCTTGCGCTCCGCCCAATCCTTGAAAGCAAAACCGACGAAGGCGCTGTTCGTCGTACCGCCGAAGGCAACGGCCGAGAACTGCGCCCGCGTTTCCGGAATATCCCTCACCAGACCGAGAATCTGGTTGACGTAGGTCTCGGTGTAATCGGATGTCGCATAACGCGGCGCGGTCACCAGCGAGAGCAGGAAGCCCTGATCCTCTTCCGGTGCCAGTTCGCTCGAGGTCTTGGTGAACATGAAGCCGGTCACGCCGACAAGCGCCAGCACGATGAGCAGCGTCAGCGGGCGGTAGTTCAACGAACCGGTGACGGCTCGCTCATAGACGTGCTCCACCCGCGCGAACGTGCCGTCGACAATGCGCTGGAAACGGCCTGCTTTGCCGGGCTTCAAGAGGCGTGCCGACATCATCGGGGTGATGGTGATGGCGATGATGCCCGACAGCACCACCGAGCCGGCGAGCGTCACCGCGAATTCACGGAACAGCGCGCCGGTCAGGCCGCCCGTAAAGGCCAGCGGTGCGAACACGGCAGCCAGTGTCATGGTCATGGCGACGATGGCACTGGCGATTTCGCGCATGCCGTTGAAGGCGGCCTGCATCGGCGACATGTGGTCCTCTTCCATGTGGCGGTGGATGTTCTCCACCACCACGATGGCGTCGTCGACGACAAGGCCGATCGCCAGCACCATGGCCAGCAGCGACAGAAGATTGATCGAGTAGCCGACCGCGAACAAAAGGAAACAGACGCCGATCAGCGACAGCGGGATGGTGATGATCGGCATCATCACCGAACGGAAGGAGCCAAGGAACAGGAGGATGACGACGACGACGATGGCAACCGCCTCGCCGATGGTCTTGAACACTTCGTCGATCGAGGCGCTTATCTGTCCGGTCGCGTCGTAAACGACCTCGATCGTCATGCCTTTCGGCAGCGTCTCCTGGATCTGCGGTACGAGCTTGGTCAGCGCTGCCGCGGTGGTCAGCGGATTGGCCGCCGGGGTCGGGAAGATGGCGAGGAAGGTGCCGGGCTTGCCGTTGAACGAGACCCTGGTGTCGGTGTTCTCAGCGCCGAGTTCAACGCGGGCCACGTCGCGCAGCCGCACGACATTGCCGTCGGTCGAGCGCAGCGGCAGTTCGGCGAAGGCCCCCGGCGTCTGCAGCGTCGAGCGCACGGTGATCGACGAAACGACGTACTCGTTCTGGGTGTTACCGGGGGCCGACAGGAAGTTTGAGTTGTTAATCGCCGCCAGCACTTCCGCCGCCGTCACGCCACGCGCCGCGAGCCTGACCGGATCGATCCAGACGCGCATCGAGTATTCCTGGGCGCCGAAAATCTGCACGTCGGCGACGCCTTCGACCGTCGACATGCGGGGCCTGATGACGCGCTCGATATATTCCGTCAACTGCTCCTTCGTCATGTTCGGATTCTGCATCGAGATGTACATCATCGCGAACTGCTGGCCGGTGCCCTTGACGA
Organism: Mesorhizobium sp. NZP2298; assembly: GCF_013170825.1. Taxonomy (NCBI): domain Bacteria; kingdom Pseudomonadati; phylum Pseudomonadota; class Alphaproteobacteria; order Hyphomicrobiales; family Phyllobacteriaceae; genus Mesorhizobium; species Mesorhizobium sp. NZP2298. The sequence goes on from NZ_CP033365.1 coordinate 1,568,569, forward strand.
TGACCGGATCCTTGGAGGCGTCCGGCAAGGTGCCGCGCACGCCCTGGACCTTGGACAGCACTTCGGTGAGCGCGACGTCCGGGTCGGAGCCGAGCTTCATCTGCACCGTCACGGTGCTGGAGGATGGACGGCTGGACGAGGTGACGTAGTCGATGTTCTCGGTCGAGGCGACGGCGCGCGCGATCGGGGCTGAAATGAAGCCCTGGATCAGGTCGGCGCTGGCGCCCGGATAGGCCGTCGTGATCGTGATCGCGGTTTCGTCAACCTTCGGATACTGCCGGATCGACAGGTTGAAGATGCCCTGGAAACCGAGCAGCAGGATCATGCAGGCAAGAACCGTCGACAGGACGGGCCGGCGAATGAAGAGATCGGAAAAGCTCATTGCTGGTCGGCCTGCTTGTTCGCCGATTTGGTCGGGTCGATCGTGTTGTCGACGTTGACGGACATGCCGTTGAAGAGGCGGTTCTGACCCGCGGTGACGACCTCGTCGCCAGCCTTCAGCCCTTCGACGATCTCGACCATGCCTTTATTGCGGCGGCCGGGCTTGACGAAGACCTGCGACAGGACAAGCGCGGGCTTGTCGCCTTCCGCCGCCGGTTTGGCAGGGTCGGCGGCTGCCGGGTTGGTGGCATCGGAAGCGGCCTTGTCCACTGGCTTGGCGGCATCGGCGGCAGGCTTCATGGCATCAGCCGCCGGTTTCATCGCGTCCGCCGGCTTGTCGGTGGCGGCCGCCGGCTTTTCCTCGGGTTTGGCGGTCTGGGCCGGGGCCGCCCCGGCGGGCTTCGCCTGCTGCACCACGAAGATGTAGTCGCCATAAAGGCTGGTGGTCAGCGCCGTTTGCGGCAGCGCCAGCACGTTCTGCTCCTCGGGCAATTCGACACGCACCTGCACGAACTGGCCAGGAGTAAGCTTGCCTTCCGGATTGGCGACTTCCGCCCTGATGTTCACCAGCCGGCTGGACGAGTCGATCTTGGGGTCGATGCCGCGAATGGCGCCGGCGAACGGCATGTCCGCGCCGCTCAGGCCCAGCCGAACCGTCTGACCGATCTTGAGCAGCGGCAATTGCTGTTCGGGAACCGAGAAGTCGACCCGCATCGTGTCGAGATCCTGCAGCGTCACCACCGAGGTGCCGGGTGCGATGTACTGGCCCAGGTCGATCCTCGGAATGCCGACCGTGCCGCCGAATGGCGCCGTCAGTTGCTTCTGGTCGAGCACGGCCTGCAACCTGGTGACCTGGGATGCCGAAGCGGACGCCGCCGCTCGCGCGCTGTCCAGCGTCGAGTCGGAGCCGACGCCACGCTTGGTCAGTTCGATGGCGCGGGTCAGCGATACCTGATCGAGCGCGGCCTGCGCCTTCTGTGCGTCTAGATCGGCGCGTTCGACGGCGTCGTCGAGTTGCAGCAGCACCGCGTTGGCCGCCACCTTCTCGTTGGCATGGAAGGGGATCTCCTTGACGATGCCGGCGGTCTCGACGGTCAGGTCGACACCGCGCACGGCGCGCACCGTACCGATCGCCTCGATGCCCGGCGTCCAGTTCGACGGTTTGGCGATGGTCGTCGAAACGGTCGCCGCCGGCGGCTTCATCGTGGCGAAATACTGCTTGATGCCGTTGTCGCGCAGGAAGTTGAAGCCGACGATACCGCCGACCACAATGACGAGCACGGCCAGGACGAGAACGATGAGAAAGATACGTAGTATGCGCTTGAACAAGGAAGTCCCCTCAGTCGAAATCCGGCGCGAAGCTCGGACATCGGGACACATATCGACCGCGGGTCCCGATTTCAAATAGTGGCGGTCTTACTGTACCGTCTGGACGGTCTTGTCAATTGGGCCTAAGCTTGCGATGGGAGGCGCCATGAGAGCCCCACGACCGAACTCGCGCGAGAAGATCCTCGCAGCGGCGGCTGATGTTGCCCGGGAATCCGGGCCCGGCAGCCTATCGCTGGACGCCGTCGCCAGCCGCGCCGGCGTATCGAAAGGCGGGCTGCTCTACAATTTCCCGACCAAGGCCAAATTGATGCAGGGGCTGGTCGAGGGTTATCTGCGCGATTTCGAGCAAGCGCTGGAAGCCGCCAGCAGCGGCGACGATGGCGAAAACCCGCTCGCCGCCTATATCAGGCTGTCGGCCAGTGAGTGCGAGGAAAAGCAGCCCTCGGCCTCCTGGATTTTCTCGGCGATCGCCGAGGATCCCGATTTCATGACGCCGATAAAGACATTCAAGCGGCAGCTTTTCGAGCGGCTGAAGGGCGAGACATCAGACCTCAAATCGCTGCTGATCTGTTATCTCGCCATCGAGGGGCTGCGCAGCATGAACCTCTTCGATTTCGACGTGCTGTCGAAGGATGAGCGCGAGTTCTTGGTGGCGTCGTTGCTGGAGATCGCCGGATCACCCGGAGCGGAGCAAGTCTCCGGGACGCGATCCTGAAGGGCTTTCACGAGCAGGCACGGCTTCCATTTTCGGGTCAGGCTCAAAAAGCGCCGCCCGTGTCAGGGTCGAAGAGCCGCAGCGCGTCCTCGTCTAAGGCAAAGAGGCTTGCCTGACCCTTCGAGACGCGGGCTGCCGGCGGCAAGCAGGCGGTCAGCCGCTGCGTGCCCACCCGCGCGGTCGTGACCAGTTCGGGACCGGTCAATTCGACAACCTCTATTTCGACCGGCACTGACGGTTCGGCAGCCCCCGCCGCGATCCGCAGCGCCTCGGGTCTTATGCCGACCACGACGCGCGCGCCGTCCCCAACCGCATGGCTGAAACGGGCCGGCAAGGGCAGCCGCGCGTCCGAGCCATCGATTGCCAGCGCGGCTCCCTTGACGGTCGCCTGCAGCATGTTCATCGACGGCGCGCCGACGAAGCCGGCGACGTAGAGCGAGGCCGGCTCGTTGTAGATCTCCTCGGGTGTGCCGAGTTGCTCGATCCTGCCGTCGCGCATGACAGCGATGCGGCTCGCCAGCGTCATCGCCTCGATCTGGTCGTGGGTAACGTAGACGACGGTGGTCTGCAGCATCTGATGCAGGCGCTTCAACTCGGTGCGCATTTCCAGCCGCAGCTTGGCGTCGAGGTTGGACAACGGCTCGTCGAAGAGGAAGACCTGGGGCTTGCGCACCAGCGCCCTGCCGATGGCGACGCGCTGGCGCTGGCCCCCGGAAAGCTGGCTCGGCTTGCGGTCGAGCAAGGCCTCTATCTGCAGCAGCCTTGCCGCCTCGTTCACCGCCTTTTCGCGCTCATCGGCGGCGACGCCGCGCATCTCCAGGCCAAAGCCGATGTTGCGGCGGACAGTCAGGTTCGGATAGAGCGCGTAGGACTGGAAGACCATGGCGATGTCGCGATTCTTGGGGTGAACGCCAAGGATCGAGCGGCCGCCGATCAGCACATCGCCGCTTGTCGCTTCTGCGAGGCCCGCGATGATGTTGAGGAGCGTCGACTTTCCGCAGCCCGAGGAGCCGAGCAGCACCAGGAATTCCCCGCTCTGCAGCGCAATGTCGATGCCCTTGAGCGTTTCGACATTGCCGTAGTTCTTGCGAACGTTACGGATTTCAAGCGCGCTCATGCGTGGCGTCCTCGAGGTGCATCGGCCCGCCATAGTTGCGGGGCAAGGTGGAGATGGCGCGCGAGGCGACATGCGTCGCGGCTGAAAGGCAAGCGGACAGTGGCTGGTCCCGCGCCATGGCCGCCAGGAAAGCGGCGTTGAAGACATCGCCGGCGCCGATCGTGTCGACCACGCGGACATCGGGCGCCGTTGCTTCGACAAGCGTGCCGTCGGGACCGACGGCGATGGCGCCTCGCGGTCCGCGCTTGACGACGAAGGTTGCGCCGTGCCGCATGCTGGAGCGGATCTGGCGCGCGGCGTCCGTTGGGCTCGACATTCCCGCCAGGGTCACCGTCTCGACTTCATTGAACAGCGCCAGCGCGCAGCGCGAGAGCCATGCGCGGGTGGCAGCGCAATTGGCCTCGGTCCAGCCATCCATCGGCCAGCCGGTGTCGAGCGCGACGGCGATGCCGTGGCTGTCCGCCCAGTCGAAGAACGCATCGTATTCGCGGGTAAGGTCGTCGGTCAGGAAAGAGCCGCACAACAGCGCGTACCCGCCGGAGAGCGCACTGCCGTCAAGGACAGAAAAGACGTCGGCAAGGCTGAAACGCGGCAGGTGTCCGCGCGTGGTGAAGAAGGTCCGTTCGCCATCCGGGTGGGTCATGCCCACGGACAGCGTCGTGCCTTCGGGACGGACCGGCCAGATCTCGGCGCGATGGCCAAAAGCCTCGCGAAGCCAGCGGCCGAACTGGTCGTCGCCGACATTGGCGGCAATGGTGAAGTCGACGCCCAGCGCTTCCCAGGCGAGCGCGCTGTTGCCGGCCTGGCCGCCGACGCGCAATTCGTCATGGTCGACGACGGTTTCCGTTCCCGCCTTCGGCCATGGCTCGACGGGACCGACGATCAGGTCGACATTGACGTTGCCGATCACCGCGAGCGGACGCATCACTCGCTCCTGGTGATCTTGGTGGAGCGCACGGGCGTGCCGGCATTGTCGACACGGCTATCGGCGAAGGCGATCATCAGGCGCTGCGCCACCGGCAGCATGGCGAAGACCGCGGCGAGACCCGAAGCCGGCTTGAAGGAGAGCGTGGCGGCGCCCTCGATGGGTGGTTGCCCGGAGGCGTCGAAGATCACCAGCGGCGCGCCGGCCTCGACCACGGAAAGAGCCATCGCCGTCACCAGCTCCGCCGTTGGGTCGTTGCCGCGAAACAGGATGACGCCGACCTTCGGCCCGAGCATCTCCATAGGTCCATGCCGCAACTGGCCGCCTTCGAGCGAAAAGCAGGGCAGGCGCGATAGCTCGGTAAGACCGAGCGCCAACGCCTCGGCAACGCCTTGCAGCCGGCGTCCCGAGGTGACGATGGTGGTCACCTTTTCCAGCGCTGCGAGTGCCTGTGTGATGTCGTTGCCCTGCCCCTGATCCAGTGCGCCGAGCGCGGCAGTCGGATCCTCCCCAAGTGCGGCAAGAATGGCCAGATGCAAGGCGAAGGTCACGGTCAGGCTGCGGGTCGCGGCGAAGGCGAGTTCCGTTCCGCCGGCGCCAACCAGGCAAGGCGCGGTGCGGGCGAGGAAAGAGCCGCCCTCAAGCGTCAGGCCGAAAATATCGGCAGTGTTGCCGGCCTCCGCAAACCACCTGACGACTTCGGCGCTCTCGCCCGACTGGGAAGTGACGAGTACCGTCCGACCCGCCAGCGGCAGAGGCTGGCCGAGCTGTTCGGAGAGCGGCAGCGCCAGCGCATCGATGCCAAGCGCGCGGTAGAGCGGCTCGACGGCGCGCCCGACCGCATGCGAGCCGCCCATGCCGAGCAGCAGCAGACGCCCGGTCTTCCTGATCGAGGCGGCAACGTTTGCCGCCATGGCGGCATTGCTCTCGAACGAAGCACGCGCGTCCGTGTGCTGGCGCGCCATTTCGCGGTCGATGGCGAGCAGTCCCGCCGGCCGAATTTTTGTTGCAGTCATCATCATCCTTTCACGCCGCCACTGGTCAGGCCCGAGATCAGCGCACGCTGCATGACCAGGCCGATCAGAACCGGCGGCAGCGCGGCCAGTACGCCGGCCGTCGCGATCAATCCGTAGTCGGAGACACGGCCGCCGGCCAGATCTGCGATGGCGACGGTCAAGGTCTTGGCCCGCTGGTCGGAGGTGAACAGCAGCGCATAGAAGAATTCATCCCAGGCCAGCAGCACGGCAAACAGCGCTGACGTTGCCATGACAGGTGCCGCCAGCGGCAGCGTGATGATGCGCAAGGTCTGGAACAGGCCGGCACCGTCGATCATCGCCGCCGCCTCGATCTCGCGCGGGATAGAGTCAAAGCCGGACTTCATCAGCCAGGTGGTGAAGGGCGCCAGAATGGTCAGGTAGACAAGCGCCAGGCCGAAGACATTGTTGAGCAGGCCGAGATGCGACAGGCCCATATAGAGCGGCACGGCGAGCGCCACTGGCGGCAGCATGTAGGTGGCGATGACCATCGACAGCGACCAGCCGATCGCCGGCGTGCGCGACACCGCCCAGCCGGCGGGGATCGCCAGAGCGAGTGCCGCCAGCGTTGCCATGCCTGATATCTCCAAGCTGTTGCGCAGTGACGAGGTGAAGGCCGCGCCAGCACTGTTTTCGGCTGTCGACAGCAATGTCTGGTAGCGCGAGAAGTCGGCTGTTTGCGGCCACCAGCGCAGCGGCTTGGCGGCGAGATCGGCGGCCGGCGAAATGCTCATGATGAACAGCCAGGCGATGGGCGCCAGGATGATGGCGGCAAGCAGCAGTGCGCAGGCATGGATGAAGACGGTGAAGGCGGGGCTCCTGCGTTCCATCAGGCAGCGCTCCCGGCGGTTTTCCTGACCAATGCCGCATAGGCGGCGGCGAGCACGGTGACGAGCAGGGTTACGATCAGCGCCAGCGACGCACCGGAGCCGGCGCGCTGGAAGGAGAAGGCTTCCTGGTAGACAAGGATCGACAGTGTGCGCGTGCTGTTGGCCGGGCCGCCGCGGGTCATCACCCAGATGATGTCGAAGACCTTGAAGGCCTCGATGGTGCGCAGCACCAGCGCCACCATCAGCGGGCCGGCGAGATAGGGCAGGATGACGAAGCGGAAGCGGTTGAAAGCTCCGGCGCCATCGACGAGCGAAGCAGCGGTGATGTCGCGCGGTACTGCCTGCAGCGCGGCAAGCGCGATCAGCGCCACCAGCGGAAAGTTCTTCCAGCAGTCGGCGACGATCAGGGCCGCCAGTGCCGTGCCGGGTTCGCCGAGCCAGGAGCGATAGGCGTCGATCAGATGCAGTTGCGTCAAGGCAGCGTTCAGCGCGCCATATTCGGGGTTGTAGATCAGCCGCCACAGCGTGGCGTTGACCACGGTCGGCAGTGCCCAGGGCAGGATCATCAGGGCGCGCAGGACGGCGCGGCCGTGAAACTGCTGATTGAGCAGCAGGGCGGCGAGCACGCCGATCACCATTTCGGCGGCAACCGAAATCACCGCGAACAGCGTCGTGGTAACCAGCGTGCGCGAAAAATTCGAGCTCGACAGCATGTTGGTGTAATTGTCGAAGCCGACGTAATTGCCACCGGTGCCGACTAGCTTGGCGTCGGTGAAGGACAGGCCGACCGTATCGACCAGCGGCCAGCCGATGACGGCGACCATGACCACGAGCAGCGGCAGCATCAGCAACCAGGCACGGGTCGTCATCCAGGTGCTCGACATCAGAGCAGCCTCTCTTCGTTCACGGTGATTTCAGACATAGCACGGGCGGCACTCGCGCATGACCCCGGAAGTCGGAACCGACTTCCGGAAAGGATCATGCGCAAGACTTGGAAAGCGCTACAGCGTCCTTTGCCCGTCCAAGTGGACGGGCGGCGCTGTAGTGCCGCCCGTGATCGGAGAACAATACCTAGAGGCCGCTGTTCTGCGCGGCGGTCTTCAGCGCATCCTCGGGCGAGGACTGGCCAAGCAGCGATTCCTGGATGGCCTGCTGCAGCGCGGTCGACAGCTCCTGGTACTTGGGCGTGGTCGGGCGCGGATACATGGCGGCCAGGCCGAGCTTGGCGGCGGCGATCAGTTCCTCCTGGCCCTTGGTCACGGCCGGGTCGTCATAGGACGAGGCCCAGATCGGCAGCGAGAGCTTGGCATACTGGTTCTGTGTCGCCTGCGAGGTCATGAAGGTGATGTACTTCCAGGCCTCGTCCGGATGCTTGGAGACCGCGGTGACGCCAAGACCCATCGAGCCGTTGACGGCCGACACCTCGCTGATGCCGGTGACGCCGGGCGCCGGCACGACGCCGACCTTGCCGGCCACCTTCGAGTCCTTCGGGTCGTTGGCCATGTTGTACATGTAGGTCCAGTTCAGCGCGAAGGCGGCATCACCGTTTTCGAAGACCTTGCGCACGTCCTCTTCCAGGAATTCCTTGGAATTCGGGTTGGTGAGGCCGGACTTGTAGCTGTCGACCATGTATTTCAGTGCCGAGAGGCCGCCGCCGTTCTGGAAGTCGGGCTTGCCGTCCTTCAGGAAGTCGCCGCCATAGGCACTGACCAGCGTGGTGTAGTCGCAGATCGCGGCTTCCGCCTGCGACCAGCTCCACGCGATCGGCGTCTTCAGCAGACCCTTGTCCTGGATGATCTTGGCCTGTGCGCCGAGCTCTTCCCAGGTCTTCGGGGGTGTCTTGATGCCGGCCTTTTCCAGGATGTCCTTGTTGTAGAACAGGTATTTGGTGTCGAGGATCCATGGCATGCCGTAATATTTGCCGTCATACTGGACGGTGGTCCAGGCGCCGGGCAGCACGCCCTTCTTCATGTCGTCGGTGATCTTCGACGTCACATCGACCAGCACCTTGTTGGTGGCGTATTCGGCCGGCCAGATGACGTCGAACAGCACGACGTCGTAGCCGCCGCCCGAACCCTGTGCGAGCACGGTCTTATCGTGCAGGCCTTCATAGGGAACGAATTCGAGATTGACCTTGACGTCCGGGTTGGCCTTGGTGAAGGCGTCGGTCATGGCCCGCACGTCGGCCTCGCTGTAGGCGGCCTGAGCCATGAAAAGCGCATTGAGCGTGGTTTCGGCGAAGGCGTGGGGGACAAGCAGTCCTCCGGCGAAGACCGCGCCGATTAGTGTCTTGGTGATTGTCCTAAGCATTTTCTTCTCCCATTTCCGGCGTTGACGGGCCGGCAATGCGGGCGTTTCGCATCGTCTTCCCGGATCCATGTCGCGTGACCTGATGGTTATCCGGCTGACCAGTGGCGACAGGCGGAGGCCCTGGCCATCTTGTTCTGGGTCGTTCCGTTTGCATTAAGTCAACTCGCTTGACTTAATTAGTCGATCAATATTCTAATGGAGTCAAGAGGGGAAACGCCGATGGACGACATCAGCCCGATCCGCGCCAAAAGCGGCACCAATCAGGAAGGCACCAGCGCGCACAACCGCCGCGTCATGATCGAGGCGCTGCGCCTCAATGGCGCCCTGTCGCGGGCCGACCTGGCGCGGGCGACGCAGCTCACCAAACAGGCGGTGTCCAACATCATCGAGGATCTCGAAAGCGACGGCCTGGTCGCCGCGCTCGATGCGGTGCGCAAGGGCAGGGGACAACCCTCGACCCCCTACAGGCTGGTGCCCGAAGGCGCCTTCGCCATCGGCCTGCAGATCGACCGCCACCTGACGCGGGCGGTTGCGGTCAATTTGATGGGCAGCGTGCTGGCGCGCGCCGAGGCGAACCTGCCTTTCGATGAACCGTCGAAGGGCGTCGAGGTCATTCTCGGCCTGATCGACGGCGTGCGTCGCGACCTGGCCGGCATCTCCTCGCAATCGGAGAAACGGCTTGTCGGTCTCGGCATTGCCATGCCCGGCCCTTTCGGCCTGAAGAACTCAGATGACAAATGGATGATGCCGGCCTGGCAGAAGTTTCCGCTGCTGGAGACGCTGGCTGCGAGGACGGGACTGAATGTCGGCCTGCAGAACGATTCCGCCGCCTGCGCCACGGCCGAGCGCATCGTCGGCGCGGCGCATGGCGTCGATCACGCGGTCTGCCTCTATGTCGGCTATGGCATCGGCACCGGGCTGATCCTCAATGGCGAACTCTACAGCGGCGGCCATGGCAATGCCGGTGAAATCGGCATGGCACTGCTGGCGCCTGCCGGTCCGGGCTCGACGCCGCTCGAACACCGCGCCTCGCTGGCCTCGCTCTATCAGCACCTCGGCCTCAATCCGGCTGACAGTGATATCTACGAACAGATGAACGCCCTGGTGCTGGCCGAGGATGCGAAGATGATGGCCTGGATCGATGGCGCGGCGCACGATCTGCGCTGGAGCGTGCATCTCATCGAAACGATCTTCGATCCGCAGACAGTCATCCTGACCAGCGGCGCGCCGGAAGCGCTGGCGCGCCGCCTTGTCGAGGCGATGCATCCGCTGTTGCCGTCGATCGCCGACCGGCCAAATAGGACTTTGCCGCGCCTGCAGCTCGGCACCACGGACCCCTGGTCGATCGCGCTCGGCGCGGCCGCGGCGCCGATCAGCCGCGCCTTCGATCCCTTGTTCTCGGCGATCCTGAAGACCAGCCCCGGACTTGCGTGAAGGAGCGGCCACCCGGAGGGCAAACGCCTCTCCGGCGTCACACAGGGTTCATCGTCCGGACATAGCGTTCCCCCCGGTTCTTTGCTGCGATGCAATAGGAGTGGGACATGGTGGACATAGTTTCTAGCGAGGCGGGCATTCCGAGACCGGATCATCCGCTGGACAGTTCGGGCAGCGCGAAGTGGTTCCTGCCGGCTTTCGGCGTGCTGGTGCTGGTCGGCATCATCTATGTCGGCTACGCACTGAGCCAGGACCTGGCCGAAGCCAAGACCGTGCCGTGGATCCTGCTGGGCATCGCCTTGCTGATCGCGTTGGGCTTCGAATTCGTCAATGGCTTCCACGACACCGCCAATGCGGTGGCGACGGTCATCTACACACGCTCCCTGCCGGCCGAGTTCGCCGTCATGTGGTCGGGCGTCTTCAATTTCCTCGGCGTTCTCACGTCCAGCGGCGCGGTCGCCTTCGGCATCCTGTCGCTGCTGCCGGTCGAGCTCATCCTGCAGGTCGGCTCCTCCTCCGGTTTTGCCATGGTGTTCGCGCTGCTGGTCGCGGCGATCGTGTGGAATCTCGGCACCTGGTTCCTCGGCCTGCCTGCCTCGAGTTCGCACACGATGGTCGGCTCGATCATCGGCGTCGGCCTTGCCAACCAGTTCATGGCACCGGCAGGCAGCGCCACCAGCGGCGTCGACTGGTCGCAGGCGACCAATGTTGGCGTGACCTTGCTGGTGTCGCCGATCATTGGCTTCTTCGCCGCCGCGATCCTGCTCTATGCGATGAAGCTGCTGGTGCGCAATCCGGCACTCTACGAGGCGCCGAAAGGCAACACGCCGCCGCCATGGTGGATCCGCGGCCTGCTGATCTTCACCTGCACCGGCGTCAGCTTCGCGCATGGCTCCAATGATGGGCAGAAGGGCATGGGCCTGATCATGCTGATCCTGATCGGTGTCGTGCCGACGGCCTTTGCGCTGAACCGCACGCCCGACATCAACTATCTCGAGGCCTACAAGTCGGCTTCTGCCGGCGTCGAGCAGGCGCTGGGCAAATATGTGAAGCCCGGTATCACTGTCGCCGACGCCAAGGCTGCCGTTCAGGATGCCGTGCGCACCCGGACCTGGAGCGACCAGACGACGGTCGCGCTGCAGACCTACATCCACAACACCACGGCTTCGCTGCAGCCCTATGCCTCGGTCGACAATGTTCCGACCGACCTGGTCAGCAACGCCCGCAACGACATCTACCTGATCGGCGAGGCGCTCAAGCTGATCGACAAGAAGCAATTGCTGCCGATGCAGGCCGCCGATCTCAAGGCGGTTACCGACTACCACAAGGCCGTCGACAACGCGACGAAGTTCATTCCGCTCTGGGTGAAGGTCGCGGTGGCGCTGGCGTTGGGCCTCGGCACCATGGTCGGCTGGAAGCGTATTGTCGTCACGGTGGGCGAAAAGATCGGCAAGAGCCATCTGACCTATGGTCAAGGTGCGGCGGCCGAACTCGTCGCCATGGTGACCATCGGCATGGCCGATCGGCTCGGCCTGCCGGTGTCGACAACCCATGTCCTGTCGTCGGGCGTCGCCGGAACGATGGCCGCCAACGGTTCGGGCTTGCAATGGTCTACGGTGCGCAACCTGCTGCTGGCCTGGGTGCTGACCCTGCCGTGCTCGATCGCGCTGGCCTTCGTGCTGTTCATCATCTTCCGCCAGGTGTTCTGAGCGGAGCGCAAGAGCTCTCAAACAAAAGGCAGCGCCGGTCGCCGGCGCTGCCTTTTTCCTTGAGGGGGGTGCGGTGTTCAGGAGGCGAGGACGTATTCGTTTCTGGTGGCGTGGAACGTACCTGGGAAATTGGCCAAAACATCGCTTCGTCATCCTGTCGCGGAGCAAAGAGCGAAGCGACGCGGCGCAGACCCCTGGAACTGCTCCGCGGCTCAAGGGATCCATGCCACGACTTCAAGCGCGCTGCCGCGGTGCGGAATTCTGCGTTGCCGCGCCCTTCGATCTGGGATCCCTGGGTCTTCGCTCCGCTTCGCGTCGCTACGCCCAAGGGTGACGAAGTTGGGGCTATGTCGGGTCTTCGCGATGCAGGTCGTGGATGGCGACGCCATCGACATTGGTCGGCAAGGTCAGCCAGTTGCGATGACGCAAGGTGCGCTGGGTGTCTTCCAGGCCTGTCTCCCAGTGCTCGCGCATCGAGGTACCGGAGAATTCATAGTCCTTGGCGTGTCCCTCATAGCCTTTGTGCTGGTAGATCAGGTGCACGATGTTGACGATGCCGGCGTCGGAATAGTCCGCGATCAGCGCTTCCTCCGCCGGCGTCAACTGCTCCTTGGGCACGCGCTTCAACGCATCGAGCAGGCGCATCTTCAGGCCATGGATGCGCTTGAAATTGTCGGTGTTCTGGCGCGTGCGGCTGGAATACATGATGTCCTTGTGGCGGGACAGCACGTCCGGCATGCTGCGTGGCAGCACGCCGCGGGCGCTGAACAGGTCGACCTGGAACACCAGGGAAGACCGATCCTCTTCCTGATCGAGCAGATATTGCAGCGGCGTGTTGGAAACGATGCCGCCGTCCCAATAGTACTCGCCCTCGATGCGGACCGACGGAAAGGCGGGTGGCAGCGCGCCGCTGGCCATGATGTGCTCGGGTCCGATGCGCACCTTCTCGGTATCGAAATAGACGAAGTTGCCGGTGCGGACATTGACCGCGCCGACGCTCAGCCGCTTCTTGCCGTCGTTGAGGATATCGAAGTCGATCAGGCTCTCCAGCGTGTCCTTCAACTCGGCGGTGTTGTAGAAGCTGGTGGCGCCCTCGGCGCCCGGATGCTCGAACCAGGGATTGGGATTGCGCGGCTTGAAGAAGCCGGGCTGGCCCATGGTCATGGTCATCCATGACGAGGTGCGGTTGCGGATGTCGCGGTAGATGTCGCCTTCCGGCGTATAGGTCCAGATCTTGCGGCCAGAGATCGTCTGCCAGAACTGTTCGAGCCGATGCAGTCGTCGGCTCGGTTCGTTGCCGGCGATGATCGAGGCATTGATGGCGCCGATCGAGACGCCGGACAGCCAAGTCGGCTCGCAGCCGGCATCGGCCAGCGCCTGGTACACCCCGGCCTGGTAGGCGCCGAGCGCGCCGCCACCCTGGAACACCAGGGCGATGCGGTCATACTGCGCCGAGATTTCCTCGATGGTGGCCGCGGCTTCCTTGTTTCGGTTGCGTTCAAGCACGAATTTTCTCCGGCTGGGCTGTGCTGGTTGCGAGCCGGTCGTGATCGGCAAGATAGTCGTGGACGACCTCGCCCAGCCCAAGTGTCAGATCGGCCTTGAAGTGGACGGCGGATACGATGTCGAGTACCGGCAGCTTCGCCACGTCGGCCATGACATGGGGCCGCAGGTCGAGTGCCGCAGGCGCCGTCCATGCCTCCTTCAGGGTGATGTCCGTGAGGTAGTAGCGCACCAGCTCGCAAATGCGGGGCGTGCCGTCGACATGCGGGATGATCTTGATCAGGAAGTTGGGGGCGGCGAGCGCGGCGAGCACGGAATCGTGATCGGCTTCCCTGTGCTTGTAGCCCATCGTGCCGGTGGCGCACAGAACGCTGCCATAGTGCAGCGTGCCGACGATCACCTCGCCCTCATGGACGATCTTCGGGTTGGCCAGTTTCTTCGGAAAACCCCAGAGCTCACGGCCGCCGGCGATCGGCGCGTCGTCGTCGAGATACATCGAATGGACGTAGCCGCCGTGCCGGCCCTTGTATTTCACCGGAATGACCTGGCCGGTCTCGGTGTAGTCGCCGAAGCCCGTGGAATCAGGCATGCGGATGAATTCGTACTTGACCAGCGGCTCGTCGATTTCCAGCGGCGCCGGCACGACGGCCTCGAGCGCCTCGCGTGTCGTGCGATAGGTTATGATGATGTATTCCCGGTCGAAGAAACGGTAGGGCCCGGGCGGGAAAGACGGATTGGTCAGCGGCATCGCATAGGCGCGCTTCACGACATCGGCGATTTCCAAGCTGCACCCCCCAAGGTTCCGTCAGGCGAAGTTCTGTCGGGCGAATTTCGTTCAGGAATGACCGCGCGAATGCGCTACCGATTATGTTGCACGGCACCATGACAGTGCCGTGTCAGCCAGACGACCACGGTCTCGAGCCGGTTGAGGCCACACGGAGGCTGTCGTCTGGCTGTAATCGCATCGACACATGGCTCTGTCATTGTCATGCTGCGACGCACAATTATATCTTCCTATTCTCCTCCCACCTCTCGCGAGATCACCATGGGTTCCCTGTCTTCGAAGAATGCCCTCGTTACCGGCTCGACCAGCGGCATAGGCCTGGCCATCGCCCGCGCCTTTGCCGCCGAGGGCGCCAACGTCACCATCAACGGCCTTGGCGATGCCGCTGCCATCGAACAGGAGCGCGCCGGCATCGAGAAGGATTTCGGCGTCAAGTGCCGCTATTCCGATGCCAACATGATGGACGGCGCTGCCGTCACGGCGATGGTTCACGACGCCGAGGCGGCGTTTGGCAGCCTCGACATCCTGGTCAACAATGCCGGTATCCAGCATGTCGCGCCGATCGAGGAATTCCCCGACGACAAGTGGGAAGCGATCATCCGCATCAATCTCCTGGCGGCCTTCTATGCCATCAAGGCGGTGGTGCCGGGCATGAAGGCACGCAAATGGGGCCGCATCATCAACACGGCGTCGGCGCATGCGCTGGTCGCCTCGCCGTTCAAGTCGGCCTATGTCTCGGCCAAGCACGGCATTGCAGGCCTGACCAAGACGGTCGCCCTGGAAGTCGCGCAGGACGGCGTCACCGTCAACGCCATCGCGCCGGGCTACGTCTGGACGCCGCTGGTCGAGAAACAGATTCCCGACACGATGAAGGCGCGCGGCATGACCGAGGAACAGGTCAAGCATGATGTGCTGCTCGCTGCACAGCCGACAAAGGAATTCGTCACCGTCGAGGAGCTTGCCGCGTTGGCGCTGTTCCTGTGCTCGGATTCCGCCAGGCAGATCACCGGCACGACGTTGCCGATGGATGGCGGCTGGACGGCGCAGTAACGCGTCCGTCGGAACATTTATTCCTGCCTTTTCCGCACAGCTTGTGTCCAGGGACAAGCCCATCATCCGCCTAAGTGACAGGCGCGCTGCCGCTGTCGTGTCGCGACGGGTCAGGAGGCCTGTTCGAGCGGAGGAAGCTCGAGCAGCGCCTGGGCGGCGGCGACGTCGGTGATGAGAAGCTTGGCGTTGGTCGCCGCGATGCCGGCGCGGATGGCGTGGATCTTGCGCAGTCCGCCCGACGAGATGATGACCTTCGGCACCCTGCTGATGTCGGCGGGATTGATGGCCATGGCGCGATGGTTGACGGGATGGTCAAGCACATTGCCGTCTGCATCGACGAAATGGCAGAGCACATCGCCGACGGCACCGGCATCCTTGAGGCTCTTGGCGTCCGACCAGTTGAGGATGCCGCGGCGGAAGATCGAAGCCTGGGTGCCGACATCGCCGACGCTGAGCAGAGCGATGTCGACGGCACGTGCCCGCTCGTAGAGTTGTTTGAGATCATCCTGTTTCCACAGTGCGTCGGCCAGTTCGCGGTCGGGAACAAAGACAGGCGCGGTGATCTGGTAGAGTTCCGTGCGGTAGAATTCGGCGAAGCGCCAGGCGACGGCCGACGGATTGTGCGCGGTCGCATGGGTCAGGCCGCCGAGCAGTGAAATGACGGTCATGTCGTCGACCTCGCGCCAGATCAGCGACCGCATGCAGACCTGCAGCGTGGCGCCCCAGCCAACCCCAATCGACAGTCCGTTGGTGACCTGTTCGGAAATGTAGCGTCCGGTGGCGTGGCCGACGACGGCCGCGACACTCTCCTCGTCCTGGCTCGACGCGGGCACGACGATCGCCTCGGTCAGGCCGAGGTGCTTTTCCAGGTTCCGCTGCAGGCGGATCAGCGATTCGGCCTGCGAATTGATGGTGATCTGGACCGTGCCGTCCTCACGCGTCGCCGCAAGCAGGCGCAGGGCCTTGATGCGGCTGATGTCGAGATGCTGGGCAACCTGTTCCTGGGTCATGCCTTCGACATAATAGAGATAGGCGGCTCTCAGCTTGAGTTCGTCCTGGTCGGACTGGAATTTCGTCCGCCTCGGTCGCTTTTCCGAACCTGCCATGCCCACTTCCCTCAAGACGTATCCCCATTAGACGATTTGCCGGCGGAGGGAAATCACGCGGCCGCTCGCGCGCCGGCCGCCCGTGGAAATCCAGCAGACCGAAAAGCCTGCCCGAGTTCATCTTACGGAATTGTACAATAATTCTCAATATGGCATAAATGTACGAATTATGAAGATGCCCGGGCGCAGCCAGAAGGATATGATATGCGAATACTGCTCTCCAATGACGACGGAATCGACGCGCCCGGTCTGGCGATCCTGGAAAGGGCGGCGGCGCTGCTGAGCGACGACATCTGGACCGTGGCGCCGAGCGGAAACCGCAGCGGCTTTGGCCATTCGATCACGCTGCGGCAGGCCTTTGCAGTTGAGCAGGTCGCGTCCCGGCGCTATTCGTGCACCGGCACTCCGGCCGACTGCGTCATAGGGGCGATGCACTGGGTGTTCCGCGACGGCGCGAAACCCGATCTGGTTCTGTCGGGCATCAATGAGGGACGCAACGTCGCCGAGGATGTCTCCTATTCCGGCACCATGGCGGTGGCGCGCGAGGCGGCCCTGTGCGGCATTGCAGGCGTCGCTTTCTCGATGCCGCGCGACAGCCAGACCTATGGCGATGGCGAGGTCGCATGGCTGGCGGCGCGCATCGAAGGTTTTTGGAACACCCGCCAGGAATGGGCCCAGGAGGGGCATTGGCTGAGCGTCAACCTGCCGCGCAATGTGCCGGCGCCGATGCGTTCGGCGCGCATCGGCCGCGATAAATGCGCGACGCGGGTCATCATCCATGCCGAGGATGGGCGCAGCGCCCGCATAGAGCCGCTGGCCGACCGCAACTACGCCACGACGCCGGGTGACGAAAACAGCCTGATCGATTCCGGCATTGCCTCGGTCACCTGCCTGAACTGGATGGGCCATGCCGTCGTGCCGGCGGGCGCCTTATCGGAACTCGACGGGGCCCTCGAACAGGCGGTCGCCTAGGACTTGATCTCGAAAAGATCGGACTAACCGGATTCGAACTGAAAAGGGCGCCCGGATCACCGGATCGCCCTTTTTGCGTTATCGAGCATTGGGAGATCAGTATTTCGGGTAGACCTCGAGCAGGCAATCGTCGAGATAGCTGTTGACGAAGCCGGGAATGGTCACCGCGCGGGTTTCGATGCCGCCGTCGTCATGCAGCACGTGCTCGAGATAGCCGACCTCGCGGTTGCCGCCCATTTCGGGCACCAGTTCCTCGCGGGTGGTGAAGGCGATGGACGAGCACCATTCGAGCCTCACACCATCGTGGCCGCGCGAGCGCTGCTGGTGAAGATGCCCGCTGGCGATCATCTTCAGCTGCTTGTGCTCCATCAATTCGTGCAGGTTCTCACGGCCGATCGGATCGACTGTCCAGTAGGTCAGCTCGGTGCTTTCCGGCGTGTCGACATAGAGCGGCTGATGCGAGAACAGCGCCAGGTGCCGCTGGCCAAGCGTTGCCAGCTGTTCGCCGATCCAGTCATATTGCTGCTGCTCGCCGTCCAGTCCCGAACCGACACGCAGCGAATTGATGCCGAGCAGCCGCCAGTTGCCGCGGTCGATCGACCATCTGTCGGCGCCATAATAGCGCTCGTAACGGTCAAGCCTGGTCGGACTGATGGCGCTGCCCATGGCGGTTTCGGGCTGCGACAGGCGTGGATTGTCGCCGACATCGTGATTGCCGGGAATATAGCGGATGTCCTTGCCGGCGCGCTCCAGGAACGAGCGGCAGAAGGGGTAGTCTTCCTCGAAGCGTATGCCGTCGAGCGTGATGTCGCCGGTATGGACGATCAGGTCGTGATCGGCGGCCTTCAGCACGTCGATCATGAGTTCGTTGTTCTCGTGAAACCGGTGGGTTCGCGGCGACAGGTGGGTGTCGGATATCTGCATAATTCGAATCGAGGCCATGGATCTCTCTTTGCCAGTGGTCGTGGTCTGACGCGTCGCTGCTTCAGAATTGTACAATTGTATTGACTTGAGAATGATAGTTCAATATTCGATTTTAGCGATCAACGGATCGCCAGCCCGAGCGCGCCTTCGCAGCGCGGATTCCGGAGGGATCGGGCGGGAGGTTACCGGAACAGGGAGGCACCATGTCCGGCATCGAGATCAGGAACCTCAACAAGAGGTGGGCGACCTTTGACGCCGTGAAGGATGTCAGCTTCGAGGTGAAGCCCGGCACCCTGACAGTGCTGCTTGGGCCGTCCGGCTGCGGCAAGTCGACGACGCTGCGGCTGATTGCCGGCCTCGATGCGGTCACTTCGGGCCAGATCTTCATCGGCGGCAAGGACGTCACCGCGCAGCCGCCGGCCAAGCGCGGCCTGGCCATGGTGTTCCAGTCCTATGCGCTCTTCCCGCACCTCAGCGTTGCGGAAAACATCCTATTCGGTCTCAAGGTGCGGCGGGTGCCGGCCGGGGAGCGGGCGCGCCGCCTCAAGAAGGCAGCCGACATTCTCGGGCTGGGGGCGCTTCTTGACCGCAAGCCTTCCCAGCTTTCGGGCGGTCAGCAGCAGCGCGTCGCCCTCGGCCGGGCGATCGTCGCGGAGGCGTCGGTGTGCCTGATGGACGAGCCGCTGTCCAACCTCGACGCGCAGCTTCGCCACGAGATGCGCAAGGAAATACGCACCATCCAGCAGGCGCTGGGCATGACCATGGTCTATGTCACCCACGACCAGATCGAGGCGATGAGCCTTGCCGATCAGGTCATCCTCATGCGCGGCGGCCGCATCGAACAGAAGGCGGAGCCGGCAGGGCTTTATCTGCGGCCGGCGACATCGTTCGCGGCAAGGTTCATCGGCACGCCGCCGATGAACCTCGTCTCGCTGGCCGATGGGCCGGCCGGCGCCATCATCAAGGGATCGGCGGGGCCGGCACTGGTCGAAGGCAAGGGCGATGGACTGTCGCTCGGGTTGCGGCCGGAGGAGATCCGGATCGAACCGGATGGCGTCGTTCCCGCCATCATCCGCGGCATCGAATATCACGGTGCCGACAGCATTCTGGAGTGCGCCGTCGGCGACCAGCTTCTGCAGGTGCGCGTGGACGGCATCCGCCGGCAGTCCGTTGGCGACCAGGTGCGGCTGGGCTGGTTGCCCGACGCCATGCACGTCTTCGACGAGGCGGACGGCAACAGGGCCGAGCGTAAGGTATTGGTCGGTCAGGCTGCCGGCGAGCGCGTGCTGCGCGCGGTGCCCTGACCTGCCGGGAACGGCCCACGGCCTCGAAACAGGCCGATTGGCGACGACAACGAGAAAACATCACAAACCGGAGGAAACGATGTTTGTAAGAAGTGGCAATTGGCTTGGCGCCGCGCTGTTGGGAGCAGGCCTGAGCCTCGGCGTGGCGCAGGCCGAGCCGGTCGAAATCAGTTTCTATTATCCCGTGGCCATCGGCGGACCGGTGACCAAGATCGTCGATGACCTGATCACTCGGTTCGAGGCGGCCAATCCCGACATCAAGGTCAAGGCGATCTACTCCGGCACCTATTCCGAGACGATCAGCAAGTCGCTGACCGCGTTCAAGGCCGGCCAACCACCGGAACTGGCGGTCATGCTGTCGGCCGATCTCTTCACGCTGATCGACGAGGGCGCGATCGCGCCGATCGACGACCTGGTCAAGACCGACGACGACAAGGCCTGGCTCGCGGGATTCTCGCCGGTGTTCATGACCAACAGCAAGAGCGAGGACAAGACCTGGGGCATCCCCTTCCAGCGCGGTACGACCGTGTTCTTCTGGAACAAGGATGCCTTCAAGGCGGCCGGCCTCAACCCGGATGTCGGCCCGCAAAACTGGGAAGAAGTCGTCGATTTCGCCACCAAGCTGACCAAGCGCGACGCCAGCGGCAACGTCACGCAATGGGGCATGCAGGTGCCGTCGTCGCTGACCTCCTACTGGTTGCTGCAGGGCTATGTCGCCCAGAATGGCGGCACGATCGCCGATGTTTCGGGCGACAAGACCTATTTCGATTCCCCCGAGGTCGTCGAAGGACTGCAGTACTGGACGGACCTTGCGCTCAAGCACAAGGTGATGAAGCCCGGCGTGATCGAGTGGGCGACCAACCCGAAGGACTTCTTCGAGGGGCGTGCCGCGATGATCACCACGACCAGCGGCAACCTGACCAATGTCAAGACCAACGCGCCGTTCCCTTTCGGCGTGCAGATGCTGCCGGAGCACAAGAAGCGTGGCGCGCCGACCAGCGGCGGCAACATATTCATCTTCAACGGCACGGCGCCCGAGAAGCAGCAGGCGGCCTTCCAATTCGCGAAATGGCTGACCTCGGCCGACCAGGCCGCCGAATGGAGCATCAAGACCGGCTATATCGCGCCGCGCGACGATGCCTGGAACACGCCGGCGATGCAGGCCTATGTCAAGGAATTTCCGGGTGCCGCCGTTCCGCACGACCAGATCCCCTACATGGTGCCGGAGCTTTCGACGCATGAGAACCAGCGTGTCGCCCGCGTCATCGATGACGGCATCGAGGCCGCGCTGACCGGCACCAAGACGCCGGCACAGGCGATGAGCGATGCGCAGCAGGAAGCCGACCGCATCCTGAAGCAGTATCGCTGACCGATACGAAGGGCGGCGGGTCGAAGCCGATCCGCCGCCCTTTCCGCCACAGCGACAGGAAAGGGGTGTCTCGTGACACAGGGACGAAATCAGATCACCGCCTGGCTGCTGCTGTTGCCGGCCGTCGTGCTGCTGGCGGCGTTCACCCACATCCCGGCGGTGATGACGCTGGTCAACAGCTTCTACAACACGCCGCGCGGCGTACGTCCGGCAAAGTTCGTCGGGCTCGGCCACTACAGCGACATGCTGAGCGACCCGGTGTTCCTGGCCGCGCTGAAGAACAATGCCATCTATGCCATCGGCACGGTGCCGGTGGCGATCGGCCTCGCCATGCTGATGGCGCTGATCGTCAACTCGTCCATCCGCGGCAAGGCCCTGCTGCGCATGTCGTTCTTCCTGCCCACCATCCTGCCGATGATCGCGGTGGCCAACATCTGGCTGTTCTTCTACACGCCCGGCTACGGCCTCATCGACCGCTTCCTTGGCCTGTTCGGCTTTGCCGAACGCAACTGGCTGGGTGATGGCTCGACGGCGCTGGGCAGCCTCATGGTGCTGGCGGTCTGGAAGGAAGCCGGCTTCTTCATGATCTTCTACCTGGCGGCGCTGCAGCAGATCAGCCCGTCGCTGTCGGAGGCCGCGGCTCTCGAGGGCGCCGGGCGCTGGTACTTCTTTCGGCGCGTCACCTTCCCGCTGCTGATGCCGACGACTTTGTTCGTGCTGATCAACGCCATCATCAATTCGTTCCGGCTGATCGACCACGTCATCGTCATGACCCGTGGCGGCCCCGACAATGCCAGCACGCTGCTCCTCTACTACATTTACCAGACGGCGTTCCGCTTCTGGGATACCGGCTATGCCGCCGCGCTGACCATGGTGCTCTTGGCATTGCTCGCAGCACTCGCCTTCGTGCAGTTCGGCATTCTCGACCGGAGGGTCCACTACAAATGACCGTCACCGCTCTCCCCCAGCCGATCCAGTCGCGCGAACAAGGTTTCTGGCACGCCATCGAGGTGATCGGCTGCTATCTGCTCGGCGCGCTGTGGATCCTGCCGCTGCTCTATGCGGTGTGGATGGCGTTCCATCCCGCCGAATACGAAGTGCGCTTCGACCTGACGGCGCCGCTGACATTCGGCAATTTCATCCAGGCCTGGAATGCGGCTCCGTTCGCGCGCTATTTCCTCAACACCTTCGTGCTGATCACGGTCATCCTGGCCTGCCAATTCGTCATCTGCACGCTCGCCGCCTATGCCTTCGCCCGCTACGATTTCCGCGGCAAGACGCTGGTGTTCATGCTGGTGCTGATCCAGCTGATGATCATGCCCGAGGTGCTGCTGGTCGAGAATTACCGCACCATGGTCAAGCTCGGCCTCGTCGATACCGTGCTGGCGATGGGCCTGCCTTACATGGCGTCGGCCTTCGGCATCTTCCTTCTGCGCCAAGCCTTCCTGACCGTGCCCAAGGAACTCGACGACGCCGCACGCGTCGAAGGGGCCGGGCCGCTTGGCATCCTGCTCAAGGTCTACGTCCCGCTGTCGCGCCCGATCTATGTCGCCTATGGGCTGGTCTCGGTCAGCTACCACTGGAACAATCTCCTGTGGCCGCTGGTGATTACCAACTCGGTCTCGACCCGGCCGCTGACGGTCGGCCTGCAGGTCTTCGCCTCGCCCGACCAGGGCGTGCAGTGGAGCATCATCTCGGCAGCCGCCTTGATGACCTCGGCGCCGCTGCTGATCGGCTTCCTGCTGTTCCAGCGCCAGTTCGTGCAGAGTTTCATGCGGGCCGGCATCAAGTAGCCGCCTTTGCCGGAACATCACGGCGTCCGCCGCGCGGCTTTGCGGTTCGACGGCCGTTCCGCGTCCCGGACAGCCTGCCGCAACGCGTGGCGTCCGGCTTTTGCCGGCGACCATTCCGTGCCTGTCGGAAGCCTCCGGAAAGGGCACGAATGTGCGGTAATTTTGGACATTAGTCTTGACAGAAATACAGATGTTCAATACCCGTCAAGCACTTGAACAAGCCTGCAATGTGGGAGGAATAAGCGGTATGGCTTCCAATATTTCGTTGACGGGCCTTGCCCGCGATCTCGATGAGCGTGGCAAGTCGGGCAAGCCCATCCGCATCGGCCTGATCGGCTCCGGCGAGATGGGAACCGACATCGTCACCCGCGTCGCCCATATGTCCGGCATCGAGATCGGCGCGATCTCGGAGCTGAACCTGCCGGCCGCCAGCAAGGCGGTGGATATCGCCTTCCAGGAAACCGGCCATGCGCGGGAGGTGTCGAGCGCTTCGGCGATGACGGCGGCCATGGAAGCCGGCAAGGTGGCGGTCACCAACGATGCCGACCTGGTCATCAACAATGATCTCATCGACGTGGTCATCGACGCGACCGGCGTTCCCGCCGTCGGTGCCGAGATCGGCTTGCGCGCCATGGAGCACGGCAAGCATCTGGTGATGATGAATGTCGAGGCCGACGTCACCATCGGCGCCTATCTGAAGAGCGAGGCCGACCGGCTCGGCGTCACATATTCGCTGGGCGCCGGCGACGAGCCGTCCTCCTGCATGGAACTGATCGAGTTCGTTTCGGCCATGGGCCATCCGATTGTCGCCGCCGGCAAGGGCAAGAACAACCCGCTCAACATCGACGCCACGCCGCCCGCCTACGAGGAAGAGGCCAAGCGCCGGCACATGAATGTGCGCATGCTGGTCGAATTCGTCGATGGCTCCAAGACCATGGTCGAAATGGCGGCGATCGCCAATGCCACCGGCCTGGTGCCGGACAAGGCCGGCATGCATGGCCCCGCGGCGACACTCGGCGAACTCTCGAAAGTCCTGGTGCCTGAAAAGGATGGCGGCGTGCTGTCCAAGGTCGGCGTCGTCGACTACTCGATCGGCAAGGGCGTGGCGCCCGGCGTCTTCGTCGTCGCCGACATGTCGCATCCGCGCATTTCGGAACGCATGGAAGACCTGAAGATGGGCAAGGGCCCGTATTTCACCTTCCATCGCCCCTATCACCTGACCTCGCTCGAAGTGCCGCTGACCTGCGCCCGCGTCGTCCTTTACGGCAAGGCTGACATGGTGCCGCTGGCAAAGCCGGTGGCTGAAGTTGCCGCGGTCGCCAAGAAGGACATGCTGCCGGGCGAGAAGCTCGATGCGATCGGCGAATATTGCTACCGCGCCTGGATCATGACGGCGCCGGAAGCGCATGCGGCGCGAGCCATTCCTTGCGGCTTGCTGCAGGGCGGTTCGGTGACGGCGCCGATCAAGAAGGGCGAGCTCATCACCTATGCCAATGCCGCTCCTGCCCCGGGCTCCAAGATCGCGGAGCTGCGCGCTCGCCAGGACAAAC
The DNA here is from genome assembly GCF_013170825.1 of Mesorhizobium sp. NZP2298. Classification (NCBI taxonomy): domain Bacteria; kingdom Pseudomonadati; phylum Pseudomonadota; class Alphaproteobacteria; order Hyphomicrobiales; family Phyllobacteriaceae; genus Mesorhizobium; species Mesorhizobium sp. NZP2298. The sequence continues at coordinate 1,592,708 of NZ_CP033365.1, forward strand.
TCGTCTACGGAACCGTGGGAGCCTGATCATGGCCACAGCCAGCAAAGCCGTCGCGGACAGCCGCGCCAACCTGCCTTTCGTCTATCGCCAGTACAGCGCCGAGCAGCTCAAGCAGGTGCTCTACAAGATGTACCTGATCCGCCGCTTCGAAGAGGGCGCGGAGGAAAGCTACATGCGTGGCCTGATCCACGGCACCATGCACCTGTCGATCGGCCAGGAAGCCAGCGCCATGGGCATCTGCATGCCGCTTGGCGAGGATGATCAGATCACCTCGACGCATCGCGGCCATGGCCACTGCATCGCCAAGGGTGCGGAGGTGAAACGCATGTTCGCCGAGTTCTTCGGCAAGACAACCGGCTACTGCAAGGGCCGTGGCGGTTCGATGCACATCGCCGATGTCGCCAAGGGCAATCTCGGTGCCAATGGCATTGTCGGCGGCGGCATTCCGATCGCCGTCGGTGCTGCGCTCTCCTCCAAGATGATGAAGACCGGCAAGGTCGTCGTCTCCTTCTTCGGCGACGGCGCCAACAATGAAGGCGCCTTCCACGAAGCGCTGAACATGGCGGCTGTCTGGAAGCTGCCTGTCATTTTCGTCTGCGAGAACAACGGCTACGGCATGTCGACATCGACGGCCCGTTCGACCGCGGTGAAGAACATCGCCGATCGCGCCGCCGCCTATTCGATGCCCGGCGTCATCGTCAACGGCAACATTTTCTCCGAAGTCGCCGAGGCTTCGTACAAGGCCGTCGAGCGGGCGCGCGCGGGCGAAGGGCCGACGCTCATCGAATCCAAGACCTACCGCCATCGCGGCCATTCCAAGAGCGACCGCAATCGCTATCGCACCAAGGAAGAGATCGAGGACTGGATGTCGAACCGTGACCCGATCACGCTGTTCGAGAACGAATTGCGGGAATTCGGCTTCATCGACGACAAGGGCATCGAGGCCATTCGCGACGCCGTGGCGCAGGAGATTGCCGACGGCATCGAGTTCGCCAAGGCGAGCCCTTCGCCGGATGTGAGCGAGACTGGAAATTATGTGTATACGGAGCAGGCGTGATGGACGCGATGGTGCGTGAACTGAGCTACGCCCAGGCGATCCAGGAAGCCATGGCGATCGCCATGGACATGGACGAGCGCGTTTTCCTGATGGGCGAGGATATCGGCGTCTATGGCGGCGCCTTCCAGGTAACCGGCGACTTGGTCGACCGTTACGGCACCGACCGGGTGATGGACACGCCGATCTCGGAACTGGGCGGGGCGGGCGTCGCTGTCGGCGCCGCCGTCACCGGCATGCGGCCGATCTTCGAATTCCAGTTCTCCGATTTCGCGACACTCGCCATGGAGCAGATTGTCAACCAGGCCGCCAAGATGCGCTTCATGCTGGGCGGCGAGGTTTCCGTTCCCGTGGTGATGCGCTTTCCGGCCGGCTCGGGCACGGGTGCCGCCGCGCAGCACAGCCAGAGCCTGGAGGCTTGGCTCGGCCATGTGCCGGGTCTGAAGGTCATCCAGCCGGCGACGCCCTACGATGCCAAGGGCATGCTTTTGGCCGCCGTCGCCGATCCCGATCCGGTGATGATCTTCGAGCACAAGCTGCTCTACAAGGTGAAGGGCCCGGTGCCGGAAGGCTACTACACGGTGCCGATCGGCAAGGCCGACATCCGCCGTGAAGGCCGGGATCTCACCATCGTCGCCACCTCGATCATGGTGCAGAAGGCACTCGAAGCCGCCGCCACGCTGGAAGCCGAGGGCATCGACGTCGAAGTCGTCGATCTCCGGACCATCCGGCCGATGGACAAGCAGACCGTCATCGACAGCGTCAAGAAGACGTCGCGGCTGATGTGCGTCTACGAAGCGGTCAAGACATTGGGCATCGGCGCCGAAGTCAGCGCCATGATCGCCGAGAGCGAGGCGTTCGACTATCTCGACGCACCGATCGTGCGGCTGGGCGGCGCCGAGACGCCGATCCCCTACAATCCGGAGCTCGAAAAGGCCACCGTGCCGCAGGTTCCCGACATCATCACCGCCGCGCGCGACCTCGTGAAAGGGGTTCGCTGAGACATGCCGACAGAAGTCATTCTTCCCAAGGTCGACATGGACATGGCGACCGGACAGATCTCGCGCTGGTTCGCCACCGAAGGCCAGCAGGTCAAGAAGGGCGACGTGCTGTTCGAGATCGAGACCGACAAGGCGGCGATGGAGATCGACGCGCCGGCCAGCGGCGTGCTGCGCGACGTGACCGGCAAGGAAGGCGTCGACATTCCGGTCGGCGCGCCGGTCGCCTGGATCTATGCCGATGGCGAGGCTTATGGGGCCAAGCAAGACACGGCGCCAATCTCCCCCCTTGTGGGGGAGATGTCGACCAAGTCGACAGAGGGGGGCGCTGTCCCGCCAACGTCGCATTCTGTCACGCCCCCCTCTGCCTTGCCGGGCATCTCCCCCTCTGGGGGGGAGATCGGCCAATCGCCGTCGGGCGCACGCGCGACACCGCTTGCCCGACGTCTGGCGCGTGAGGCGGGCCTTGCCCTTGCCAGCGTCACCGGCACCGGTCCTTACGGTCGCGTGGTCAAGGCGGATATTGACGCGGCGATTGCCAAGGGCGGTGCCAAAGAGGCCCCAGCATTGGCTCCTGAAGCTCCCCCCGCCGCTGCTGCTTCCGCTCCTGCCGTGAAGGCGATGTCGGACGACCAGGTGCTGAAGCTGTTCGAGGAGGGCTCCTACGACCTCGTCCCGCACGACAATATGCGCAAGACCATCGCGCGCCGCCTCGTCGAGGCCAAGACCACCATTCCGCATTTCTACCTGACGCTCGACTGCGAACTCGACGCGCTGCTGGCATTGCGCACGCAGATCAATGCCGCCGCCCCGGTGAAGAAGACCGACAAGGGCGAGGCGCCCGCCTACAAGCTGTCGGTCAACGACATGGTCATCAAGGCGATGGCCATGGCGCTGAAGGCGGTGCCGGATGCCAATGCCTCATGGACCGAAAGCGCCATGGTCAAGCACAAGCATGCCGATGTCGGCGTCGCCGTCTCGATCCCCGGTGGCCTGATCACGCCGATCATTCGGCATGCCGACGAGAAGTCGTTGTCCACCATCTCCAACGAGATGAAGGATCTGGCGAGCCGTGCGCGCAGCCGCAAGCTGAAGCCGGAAGAGTATCAGGGCGGCACCACGGCGGTGTCGAACCTCGGCATGTTCGGCATCAAGGACTTCGCCGCCGTCATCAACCCGCCGCATGCGACGATCCTGGCGGTGGGGGCAGGCGAGGAGCGGGCCGTGGTCAAGAATGGCGAGATCAGAATAGCCACCGTGATGTCGGTGACGCTGTCGACGGACCATCGTGCCGTCGACGGGGCACTTGGCGCCGAACTGCTGGTCGCCTTCAAGCGGTTGATCGAGAATCCGATGGGGTTGTTGGTATAGGGCGTGTTGACAATTGGGTGAGGCCGACCTGCAAAGCCGGCTCACATTCAGAAACGACTTGTCAGGCGTCGACCCTTGACCCATGTTCCCCAGTGGATTGCGTTCAAGGGAGGCCAGCATGCCTGCATTCGACCCGTCTGACGTCAAAACCTTATTCGGCAAGGTCATGGGTGCCTCGCCGTCCGATATCAAGCTTGTAGCGCAGCGCCTGCACGATCACGCTTTCGAGCCGCGCATGTCGGCGGACGAGACGAAGCAGCTTGTCGTCAGCCTTGGTTATGACAGCCTGGACGCGTTCTGTGCCGATATCGGCCTGCCCGCCCATATTGCCGAGCGCTGGAGCCGTTTCGGCGTTTCCGGCGAGATGAAGCAGGTGTTCACGTTGCTGGTGGCCCAGCGCAGGCGGATTGCCGAGGCGATCGCCGAATTCGAATCCATGACGCATGTCGGCGTCGAGGATTTTTTGCGCGAGCGCGGACTTATTTAGCTCGAACCGACGGCCAGAGCGAAAGCTGTCTTAGCCGCCCTTGGCCAGCAGCGCGGTGGCCGTGTCGCTGTCGGTGATCAGCACATTGGTGCTGACGGCTTCCAGCGCGGCCAGGATCGCCGCCACCTTGCGTTTTCCGCCAGCGGCCAGCACGACATTCGGCACCTGGCCGACCATTTCGAGATCGATGGCCATGACGCGCCCGTTGACTTCGTGATCGACCAGCCTGCCGGCGGCATCGACAAAGTAGCACAACATATTGGCGACCGCGCCTTTCGCCTTCAATGGCGCGATCAGCGATGACGGCACGATGCCATGGCGGAAGATGGTGGCGTCCGGCGACATGTCGCCGACGGTGAGCAGAGCAATATCGGCGGCCGCGGCGCGGCGGCGCACGTCCTGCAGGGTCGGCTGTGCCCATAGGAGATCGCGAAGCGAAGGATTGTCCACCATCACCGGCGCGGTGATCTGGTAGCTGTCGACCTCGAAGACATCGGCGACCTTGGCCGCGACGATCGACGGGTTGATCCATTGCGAATGCGGCAGGCTGCCGACAAGGGCCACCACCGAAGCGCGCTTCAGCTGCCGGCGGGCGAGGAAACCCAGGCTGGCATGCAGCGTCGCGCCGCCGCCGATCGCCAGCGTCATGCCGTCCCGCATCTGCTCGCCGAGATAGGCCGCCACGGCATGGCCGATCGCCTTCTCCAGATGCTCATGCGCCGAGGGTGTCGGGATGACGACGGCGGCGTTGAGGCCCCAGCGCTTTTCCAGCTGCCGCTCGAGCGCCACCTGCTCTGCTGTCGGGGCGTTGATCATGGTGACGACGATGCCTTCCGCGGTGCAGGCGGCCAGCGTGCGCATGACCTTCACCCTGGAAACGTCGAGCTTCTCGGCGATCTGCTCCTGGGTGAAGCCCTCGACATAGTAGAGCCAGGCCGTCTTGACGTTGAGGTCCGACGAGACCATCGGCAGGCGAGCCGGTCTGGGTTTTTCGGCGGGCATCGGTTCTGGTCCCTCATGAGCCGTGGTCTGGCGGCGTTGCCCTCATCGGAGGAATGCCGGCCGGATGTCAACTGGATGCCGGCTTGCGGCATGCCGATTGTCGCACATCTCTGTTCATTTGTAATTGACATTGTACATATGAACATATTTTGTGGGTTCCGCGCGCTGTGTCATCCACCAGTCATATGCGCCGTGCAGGGAGGAAGAGACGGGGAGCCGGCCAGGGGCCGGACCGGTCATGCACAGACAAGACAGGAGGTCTCATGAAGACGCTATTCATCAAGCTGCTGGCCAGCCAGCTGGCGCTCGCCGCAACTTTGTTTGCCGGCGTGGCAAGTGCCGAAACACTGACGCTCTACACATCGCAGCCGGAAGCCGACGCGGCCAAGACGGTGGACGCCTTCAAGAAGGCGCAACCCGGCATCGACGTGACCATCTATCGTTCCGGAACCAGCGACATCCTGACCAAGATGGCGGCCGAGTTCGCCGCCGGAAGCCCGCAGGCCGACGTGCTGTTGATCGCCGACGCGGTCTCGATGGAGCTGCTGAAGAAAGATGACAGGCTGATGGCCTATCCCGAGGCCAAGCTCGACGGCATCGAGGCCGACGCCTATGACGCCGACAAGACCTATTTCGGCAGCAAGCTGATCACCACCGGGATCGTCTACAACACCGCCGCCGCGGAAAAGCCGGAGCATTGGGCCGACCTCGCCAAGCCGGCCTATGCCGATGGGTTGGTCATGCCGAGTCCGCTCTATTCGGGTGCGGCCGCCTATCTGCTTTCGGGCTTCGCCGGCGATACGAACTATGGCTGGGATTTCTTCCAGAAGCTCAAGACCAACAACACCGTCAGCGTGCGCGGCAATGGCGCGGTGCTGAAGTCCGTGGCATCAGGCGAGAAGCCCTACGGCATCCTCGTCGACTTCATGGCGATGAACGCCAAGAAGAAGGGGTCGCCGGTCGAGTTCGTGTTCCCCTCGGAAGGCGTTCCGGCGGTGACCGAGCCGGTGGCCATCATGAAGACAGCCAAGAACGTCGATGGCGCCAAGAAGTTCGTCGACTTCATTCTGTCGGACGAAGGCCAGAAGCTGGCGCTGTCCATGGGTTATCTGCCGGCACGCGCCTCGGTCGGCCGCCCCGACTGGCTGCCGGAAGGCGTCAAGGTCAAGGTAATGCCGTTCGACACCAAGGCAATCGTCGCCAAGACCGACGCCGACAAGGCGAAGTTCCAGGAACTGTTCGGCGGCTGAGCCGGCAATCGCGGGGGATGCCGATCAGACGGCATCCCGACCGCGTCGACGGATCGATTCCAGGAAGCACAATCATGTCAACACGCATCAGGGAAAGTCGGGGGCAGGAAATGGCCCTGACGACGGCGGTGGCGGTCGTTATCGTGCTGCTTTCGCTGCTGCCCATGCTGCGCCTCGTCAAGGAGATCGTGGCACCCGGCGGAACCCTGTCGACCGTGGCCGTGCAGGCCGGGCTGAGAAGCCCGGCGACATGGATCGCGACATGGCACACACTGGTCGTCGGCATCGGCGGGACATTGCTTGCCGTGTTGTCGGGAACGCTGGTGGCGGTCCTGGTCTCGCTGACCGACATACGCGGCCGCGGCGCCCTGGTGCTGTGCTACGTCATGCCGCTGATGATCGCGCCGCAGGTGACGGCGCTGGCCTGGCTGCAACTGTTCGGTCCGGCAAGCCCGTTCCTCAAGCTGTTCGGCGCCGCACCGCCACTGGGCACGAAGAACCCGCTCTATTCGACCTCGGGCATCATCCTGCTGCTTGGCGTGCAATACGGCCCGCTGGTCTTCCTGCTGGTGCGGGCCGGCCTGCGCAAGCTGCCGCGCGAACTGGTCGAGGCCGCACGCGCCGGTGGCGCCGGCTGGTTCACCGTGCTTGTCACCATCGTGCTGCCTTTGATGACGCCGTCGATCATGGCGGCCGCGGCGCTGGCCTTCGTCTCCTGCGTCGGCAATTTCGGCATTCCGGCCTTTCTCGGCATTCCGGCCAACTATCTCGTGCTGCCGACGCTCATCTATCAGAGGCTGGCCGGCGGCGGTCCGGCGGTGCTCGGCGAAACCGCATTCCTCTCGGTGCTGATCGGGGTCATCGCCATGGCCGGCATCCTTGTCCAGGAGGTGATGAGCCGCCGCCGCGACTACCGTATTTCCTCGACATCGCTGCCGGCTGAACCCTACGAGCTCGGCCGCTGGCGGCCCGCTGTCCAGGCCGGCATGTGGCTCCTGATCGTGCTGGTACTGTTCCTGCCGCTGTTCGGGCTGGTGCTGACCTCGCTGGTGCCAGGCTATGGCATCGCATTGACCGCCAAGACGGCGACGCTCGACAATTACCGTTTCGTTCTGTTCGAGCACGATGCCGCAAAGCGCGCCTTCTTCAACAGTTTCTGGCTGTCGATCGCGGCGGCTTTCTTCGCGGTCATCGTGGCCGTGCCTGTCGGCTATCTCATCGCCTGGGGCAAGCAACGCTGGGTGCGGCTGCTCAACCTGTCGGTCGAACTGCCCTATGCCTTGCCCGGCGTGGTGCTGGCGATCGCCTCGCTGCTCTTGTTCCTGCGGCCGATCCCGTTCACCGGTATCCAGCTCTACAACACGGTCTGGATCATCCTCTACGCTTATCTCGCCAGATTCCTGGTGTTGGCGCTGCGGCCGACCATCAGCGGCTATCACCAGATCGACCGGGCGCTGGAAGAGGCCGCGCAGGTGGCCGGCGCCGGCCTGTTCACGCGCATGCGCACCATAGTCTTTCCACTGGTCGCTCCGGCGGCGATCGCAGGCGGCCTGTTGATCTTCATGACGGCGCTCAGCGAACTTACCGTCTCGGCGCTGCTGTGGTCCTCGGGCTCCGAGACGATCGGCGTGGTGATGTTTTCCTTCGAGCAAGGCGGCGATTCCAACTATGCCGCGGCGATGTCGGTCATCACGGTCGCGGTCACCTTCGTGCTCATGCTGGTGACCAATCTGCTTGCCCCTCATCTTCCGAGTGGAGTTCTGCCATGGCGCGATTGACCCTGGACCATGTGACCAAGAGCTTCGCCGATTTCGATGCGGTGAAGGACGTCTCGATCGACGTCGCCGACGGCGAGTTTCTCGCCGTGCTCGGGCCTTCCGGCTGCGGCAAGACGACGTTGCTGCGGCTCGTCGCCGGCTTCGAGAAAGTGACATCGGGCGAAATCCGCATCGGCAGCGAGGTGGTGTCGGCCAAGGATGGCAGCGTCGCGCCGGAAAAGCGGCGCGTCGGCATTGTCTTCCAGAATTATGCGCTGTGGCCGCACATGACGGTTGCCGAAAACATCGGCTATTCGCTGAAGGTGGCGAAGCTCGACAAGGCGGTTGCGCGCCAGAAGGTCGAGGACGCGCTCGCCTTGGTCAATTTGCAGGGGCTTGGCGAGCGCCGGCCCGCCAATCTCTCCGGCGGCCAGCGCCAGCGCGTGGCATTGGCGCGATGCCTTGTCGCCGCGCCCTCGCTGGTGCTGTTCGACGAGCCGCTCGCTAATCTCGACGTGCATCTCAGAGCCTCGATGGAGGACGAGTTCGCAGCCTTCCACAAGCGCACCGGCACAACCATCGTCTACATCACCCATGATCAGGCCGAGGCAATGGCGCTGGCCGATCGCATCGCGGTGATGGATCACGGCAGGCTCGTGCAGCTGGCGACGCCGCGCAAGCTCTATCATGAGCCGGCAAATGAAATGGTGGCGTCCTTCATCTCGCAAGGCATATTGCTGCCGGCGGATGTTCTGACGGGCGAAGAGGGCGGCCATTGCAAGGTCAGGGTTCTCGGAGCCGAGCTGGTGGTCCGCTGCGGCCTCGGCGAGCGACCGCGCGCGGGTGCCAAGATCTGCTGTCGGTCCGCGGATCTCGACGCATCACCGGATGGTCCGGGTTTCGACGGCCTCGTCAAGCGGGTGATCTATCAGGGCGGCGCGGCGCGCGTCGAATTCACGCCTGCGGCCGGTCCCGAGCTTACCTTGCATTTTGAACAGCCAGACCCGGTCACGCTCGAGAGCGGGGCTCAGGCGCGGCTGCGGATAAGATCCGGATGGCTCATCCCGGCGGAGGCGGTATCGTGATGATGCTGGACCTGCTCGGCGGCTTTGGGGAAAAGGGCCGTACCAGCCTCGCTGTCAACAACGGCGACGACCGCATCCTGCTCGATGTCGGCATCAAGGTCGGCGCTTCCGGCGCGGAGTATTATCCGGCGCTCAACGGATCGGTCGGCGACATCGATGCGCTTTTTGTCTCGCACGCCCACGAAGATCATGTCGGCGCGCTGAGCTGGCTGTTGTCGCGCGGCTATACCGGCCCGATCTTCATGACAACCGAAACGCGCGACGAGGCGCCGGCCACGCTCGCTGCCTATGCCGAGCCGGAGGATTTCAGGCGCTTTCCGTTCCCGCACGATCGTGTCGAAATCTTCGAACCCGGTGATACATTGAAGAGTGGCAATCTTACGGTCCGGACCGGGCGGTCGGGACATGTCGTGGGCGGTGTCTGGTTCGCCGTCGATAACGGGAAAAGCCGCGTCGCCTATTCGGCCGATGTGGTGCCAGATAGCCATGTGTTCGTGATGGACACGATCCCGCACTGCGATCTTCTGGTCTTCGATGCCTCCTACGGCGCCGATCCAGTATCAGGGACGGCGCGTGCGCGGGAAATTTCCGAATGGGTGGCAAGGCATCCGCAGGGGTGCCTCCTGCCGACGCCTTTGTCGGGCCGGTCGCTGGAATTGATCGCGGCTCTGCCGGGCCCGTTTGCCATCCATGCCGGCATGCGTTTCTCCCTGGAAGCACAGATTGGCGCCACGGCGGCCTTGTTGCCTGGGGTTTCCGAGCTTCTGCGTGTCCGCTTGGCGAGCGCTGTCGACTGGACCGATGCCGATCCGTTGCCGCCGCTGCCGTTGCTGGCCGATGACGGCATGGGCGAGGCCGGGCCGTCGTCGCGCCTGTTGCCGCGCGCCGATCAGGCTGGGTTCCCTGTACTGCTTACCGGGCATCTGCCGGCGGGTTCTCCGGGCGATCTCCTGTACAGGGCCGGTCGGGCGGACTGGGTGCGCATGCCGACCCATCCGACGCTGTCGGGCAATGTCGATATCTGGGAAAAGGCAGGGCGGCCTGAGGCGCTGGGACATTCCTGCGCCACGGATCTTCTCGCCGACCTCAAGAGCCACATCCCGTCACTGCGCACGCAATGCCGCACAGGCCAGCGCATCATGGTGCCGCAAGGAAGCAAACAATGAGAATCCTGATCTGCAATGACGACGGCATCGAGGCGCCGGGCCTCGCCCGCCTCGCCAACGCCGCCGGCGGGTTAAGCGACGATGTGTGGGTGGTCGCGCCTGACGGCAAGCGCACCGCCGCCGGCTCGTCGCTGACCATTGCGAGGCCGTTGACGATGCGGCGCGTCAAGCCGAACTGGTACTCTTGCTCGGGCACCCCGGCCGATTGCGTGGTCAGCGCGATGACATGGCTGTTCGCCGAGACAAAGAAGCCGGATTTGGTGCTGGCGGGCGTCAATGACGGCCGCAACGTCGCCGAGGACCTCGCCTATTCCGGCACGCTCGGCATTGCCCGGGAGGCAACTTTCTGGGGCGTGCCGGCGATCGGCTTCTCGCGGGTGAAAAATCCTGATTTCAGCGACGGCGACGACCCATGGCTTGGCGCGCTGATCGCCTCGCTGTGGCAGTCGCGCTCCGGCTGGTCGACAGAGGGGCATTGGCTGAGCGTCAACCTGCCGACCGCGCTGCCGGCTGCGATCCGCCAGCCGCGCATCGGCCGTGACAAGATCGGGCGCACGGCACAAATCGCCGAAAGCGATGGCGATCGCACCATCATCACCGTGCCGCGCGGGCGCGCGCATGCGAGTGAGTCGGGCGACGAGAACGCTGCAATCGATGCCGGTTTCGTCAGCATCAACCGGCTGAACTGGTTTGGCGAAACGCGGCTGGACGAGAAGCTTCTGGCCGGGATTCAGCGCAACGGCGACGCCAGCTGATTTCAGGTCTGGATCGTCGAGCTGCGCGAGTGACGCTAGCGTTTTGGAGACGCGGCCCGCGAGACCGCAGATCACCAAGCTGTCAGCGGTCAAATTGCGTCAATCCAATGCTTATGCTTGAAGCTGCCGTTATTTCATTCCACATCGGGCGCAATGAATGGCAAGATACGAGAGTGGTTTCGCAATTGGCGATGGGCCTTGGCCGCATCGCTGATCCTGCATGCCATGATCGCGGCGTTCTTGTTCTTTGGCGTGCCGAGGTCCGAGCAGCAACCGGCTCAGCAGGAACAGCCCGTCAATGTCGCGATCGTGCCGCCGCCCGAGAAGCCTAAGCCGAAACCTGCTCCAAAGCCACCGGAGCCTAAGCCTGAAAAGAAGGCTGAAAAGCCACCTGAACAAAAGCCGCCTCCGGAACCGCCGAAACCGCCAGACGAACAGGTTCTGAAGCGCGTTTTTCAGTACGGCCAGAAAGATACTGGGCCGGAGAAATCGCTCGACGGAAGCAGCGCTAAACCCAGCACGCCGTCGCCGGCCAAGGATGAGGCGGCGAAGCCGCCTATAACACCGACGCCTGCGCCGGCCCAGCCCGCCCCGGCTGCAACGCCTCAGCAGAAGGCAGAGCCCAGCAAACCTGACGAGAAGCCTGCCACCGTTCCGCCCGACGAAAAACCCGCGCAAAGCGAGGAAAAGCAAGCGACCGAGGATGCCGATAAGCAACAGTCGGACAAGCAGGAGCCAGCATCGCAAACCGCCGAAAAACCAGAGGTCGTGACGCCAAAGCCATTGGCGGCTGAGACCGGTGACAAGCCGGCGCCTCCAGCCTCAACTGGAAAGGCAAAGCCCAAACCTGCCAAGACAATGGCGTTCAAACCGGCAAGAGCCTTCAAGGCGCCGGTTGGGAATGCTGGAAGGTCAAACCCCACCAACAACGACGTTGCGGGATCACCGATCTATTCCGGCCTTCCGGGCGTCAGAAAGCTCTACTCGCCGGGAGCAACCGGCGATGCGTTCGCCACGAGCTCAATGGATAAAGTGCCGCGTGGGGTGCGCGCGGCCACCCTTTGCGGCAACGTTCTGAGCCGAGAATTGCAGAATGCCGACTATACGATCAAGTGGGTTCCAAACAGCCCGTTGGACGCGGGCAATGTCCTCAATCCTCCGAAAGCCGCCTTCAGCACCAGAAGCGCCTGGTACAATCTGGACTTCCGGTGCGAAGTCGACGCCGATGCGACGAGGGTCCTGTCCTTCAACTTCCATGTGGGCTCATTGGTCCCGCGTGGCGAATGGGCCAGTCGCGGATTTACAAAGTATCCGCTGAATTAGGCTGGCACGCCGAGCCGGGACAATTGCCGGCTAATACCATGCCAGTTGGAGCAGACGAAATCAGTACCAGCCGCCGTCAGGCGCGCGCCATGACATAGGCTGCCGCCGATCGCCGTCATGCCGGCGGCAGCCGCGCCTTTGGTCGGGCTGTCCTGGGTGTGCTGAGCCAAATTGTCATCAGCCAAATGCGCAAATCCAATGCCAATGCTTGAACCCGCCGCTATTTCATTCCACATCGGCTGGGATGAAGGACGAGGCACGAGAACGGCGTCGAAATGTGCTGTGGGGCATCCCCGCATCGCTGATCCTGCACGTGCTTGTCGCGGCAATCCTGATATATGGCCTGCCAATTCCTCCGCAAAAGCCGCAGGAGGAGCAGCCAGTCAATGTGGCGCTCGTGCCTCCGCCCGATCAGCCGAAACCGAAACCTACTCCCGTATCGCCCCCTAAGCCACCGGAACCGAAGTTTGAAAAACCACCGGAGCCTAAGGTAGAACAACCGCCCGAGCAGAGAGTTGAAAAGCCACCTCCGCCCGAAAAGCAGGCACAGAAGCCCCCGCCGGTAGAGGTCCTGAAGCCCGTTTTTCAGTTCGGCGACAAGGATAACGGCCCGAGGAAATCCTTGGATGGGGCCAGCGCTCAGGACAGTTCGCTGGCGCCGGCCAAGGATGACGCTTCGAAGCCACCGGTCGAGCCGCCGGCAGAAAACCAGCCTGTCAAGCCGGCAGACTCCGAGCAGCAGGCAGATCCAACCAAGGCTGAGGAGAAGTCGGCAATCGCGACGACGGACGCCAAGCCGACACAGGATGCGGAGAAACAGGCGGCGATCGACGCCGCCAAGCAACAGGGCACGGCACCAGCGCCTTTGGCTGCCGACGGCGAGATCGAGCTTCCCCCATCAGCCGAAGCGCCGAAGTCCAAACCTGCAAGTGCGCCGAAGCCCAGCACTTCTAAGGCCTCGAAGTCTGCATCGCGGAACGGTTCGGGCCTTCCAAGTGTTCGCAGGCTCTATTCGCAGGGCGCAACCAGCGATGCGCTGGCCACCACCTCGATGGGCGGCGTGCCTCGCAATGAGCGTGCTTCCCTACTTTGCGCCAGCGAGTTGCAACAGCAACTGGTGGAAGGTTCCTATTTTCCTATTCAGTGGCCGAAAGTTCCGCTGAAGGGGGGCAATATAATTTACGCTCCGGATGTCGCCTTCAGTACGACAACCACATGGTACCATCTGAGCTTCCGGTGCGAGGTCGACACCGATGCGACGAGGGTCTTGTCGTTCGACTTCCGTGTCGGCGCTGAGCTTCCACGCAGCGAATGGCCGCGGCCTCTCTAGCCTGCCAGTCTAGGCCGGCACGCGAAGCCCGGCCAATTGCCGGCTAATTTCATGCCAGTCGGCGCAGACGAAATCGGCGCCGGCCGCGGTCAGCCGCGCGGCATGCTCGGCATAGGTGTGGCCGCCGCCGGTGTAGCCGATCGCCGTCATGCCGGCGGCAACCGCGCCCTGGATGCCGAAGGGCGAATCCTCGACGACGATGCAGTCGGCCGGATTGGCGCCCAACCTGGCGGCGGCGAACAGGAAGATGTCCGGCGCCGGCTTGCCGTTCTTGACCATCGAGGAGCTGTAGATCTCATCGCCGAAGAAATGCGCCAGCCCGGTGACGGCAAGGCTGTGGTTTATCCGCTCGACCGAGGATGACGAGGCAACGCAGCGGTCGCCCTCGAGCGTTTCCAGAAACGCGGCTATGCCAGGGGTCGGCTTCAATTCCTCGGTGAACAGGACCTTGGTCTCGGCCCAGATGTCGCCGTCGGCCGAAGCCGGAAACTGGTGGCCGGTCAATTCCCTGATCCGCACGATGATGTCGGACTGCTTCATGCCGACGCACTGGGCGATGATGCCGCCATGGACGCCTGGCATGCCGTGCTTTTCATAGACGCGTTCATAGGCCCTGGCTGCCAGCGGCTCGCTGTCGACGAGCACGCCGTCGCAATCGAAAATGATAGGCCTTGGTCGCGCCACGCACTTGTCTCCTGAAGTCAATTTCCGCACATCGCTATCGGCAAAAAGTCAAATGTTCAATAGTGCGACGGGCTGATGGCGCTTGGGCTCGAAAACGGAGAGCAGTCAAAGCTGGCGCAACGCATCGCTTGCGCGGGAGGATCCGAGCGCCCGTTGCATGGCTTGCCGGGACTGTGCGCGGTCGGGCGTTATCCAGTTCGGCTCGGCACCGAGGAAGCGGTCGAGGAAAGCCACCGCGTAGGCCGGCATCTCGGTGACATTCTCGCGATAGGACCACCATGTGCGCAGGTCGTCGGCGCATTTGTCGATGCTGGGCGCCTTGCCGAACTCCTGTTCGTAGATGGCCGAGATCACCGAGACGCAGTAGTTGGTGTAGAGGAAGCCTTCCGGCCAGAAGCGGATGATTTCCAGCGTGCCGGCATTCTGATCCGTCTCGATGAGCTGCGCGAGGCCGGAGATCTCCCTTGCCGGCGCCTGTTTGATCAGTTCGCGCAGCACGAGGCCGGCGGCAAAGACGATGAAGTCGGCGCGGTCTATCGCGGCAAAGCGCTTCTGCGCCTCCATGATCTCGACCCAGTCGAGAAAAGCTCGGGTGAGCTTCGCCTCGTCGATCTCGTAGCGCACGCCGAACGTGTCCGAAACCACCTTGGCGCTGCCGCGGAAGGTGGCGCGGAACCAGCGCAGCTGCCGCAACCGGTGGCGCAGGTCGGGCATAAGGGCCAGTTCATCCCTGAAGGGCAGTTCCATTGCATGCATCCCGTTTGGTGGCAGGTTAGCACAGCGGTGCCGCCGCCGAAATCGGCCGACGGTCCTGTGGATGACCGCGACCAAGGCCAATATCATACATATTGACATTCGCGGAAACAAATGTTCTCACTTTGCTGTTGTCGCGCGCCGGTCCAAGGTGCGGTTCAACTGAGGCTTCGGGAGGAGAACCGAATGGCGATTTGGCAGTGGGGACTGCTTCTGCTGGTTATTGTCTGGGCGCTGCAGTCGCTCGGCGTCTGGCTGCAGATGCGGCACTATTCGGATGTCTTCCGGGGCGTCACCGACCAGTACAAGGATGGCTTCGTCGGAGCCGGCAATTTTCGCGGCCGGTTGGCCAAGGGCACCATCGCGCTTGTCGTGGTGACGCCCGACCTGATCGTGCGCCGCATGATGGTGATGAGCGGCCGTTCCGTTTTCACCAAGTTCAAAAGACATGAAGAATTCGAGGGAGTTCCCCTCGATCGACTCCGGTCCAACCCTGCGATCATGGGGGAGGGGGAACCCGGTGTGGCCGAGGCCGTGAAGCGGGCGATCGAACAGATCGACAAAGCACGGTCGGAGCCGGGGAAGAAGCCGGGCCTGGCCGGCTTGAATGTAGCAAGGGCATAGAGGACGCCGTGCGCCGACTGGGATCAACCGGCCGACCGGCATAAGGAGGAGAAATGTCTGTATTTTCGTTGTTGGCGCAGCATGCCGACATGGCCGTGCACAATCTGCATGTCGCAGGTGCGATGGTCTCGGATGCTGCATTGCATGGCAAGCTCGCCGTCGAGCATGCTTCCGATCATCTCGTTGTCCTTGCGCAAGCAGACAGCGGGCCCATCACCGTCGACCAGTTCAAGGAAAAGCTGAAGGACGTCCAGCAGGAAGAGCAGCTCGGCTGGCTGACCGCCATCGGCAAGTACTTCATCGGCATCTTCCAGAAGGGCGGCGAAGTGTTCGCCGGCTTCGTCACCGGCATTATTCCGACGCTGGTGGTGCTGATGACCGCCTTCTACGCCGTCACCGAACTGGTCGGCGAGGAGCGCGTGCATGGCCTGGCGCGTGGCGCCGGCAGGATTGCCTTGACCCGCTATACGCTGCTGCCGCTGCTGGCGGTGTTCTTCCTCACCAATCCGATGGCCTATACGTTCGGATCGTTCCTGGAAGAAAAGCACAAGCCGGCTTTCTATGACGCGGCCGTGTCCTACGTGCATCCGCCGCTTGGCCTGTTCCCGCACATCAATCCCGGCGAATATTTCGTCTGGGGCGGCATTCTCGTGGCTCTGCTCGAGCTTGAGAAGAAGGGCGTCGTCGTCGCCGGTTACCACGTCAAGGTGGCGATCTGGTACGCTATTGTCGGCCTCGTCGTCATCCTGCTCAAGGGCATGCTGACCGAGCGCATCACCACCATCATGGCACGCCGCCAGGGCGTCGAGCTGTAAGGGCGGGGAGGACAATCATGGCCAAGACATACAAAGCCGTAAAGATCTCCCGGGGCTCCACCGGCTGGGGCGGCCCGCTCGTCATCGAGCCGACCGCGCAGCGCGACAAGGTCGTCTCCGTCACCGGCGGCGGCATCCATCCCGTAGCCCAGCTTATCGCCGACATGACCGGTGCCACGGCCGTCGACGGCTTCAAGGCGCCGCCGGTCGAAGGCGAGATGGCTGTTGTCGTCGTCGATTGCGGCGGCACCGCACGCTGCGGCGTCTATCCGCGCAAGCGCATCCCGACCGTCAATCTAACGCCGGTCGGTCAGGCTGGGCCGCTCGCCCAGTTCATCACGGAGGACATCTACGTTTCGGGCGTGAAACCGGCCAACGTCACAATGGCGGACGGATCCGAGGCGGTCACCACCGCGGGGGGAGCAGCATCGATGAGTTCAGGCAATAACACTGCAGCCGCGGCGCCACAGCCGCTGCCGAGCGAAGGCGGGCTGATCGGCCTGATCAGCTCGATCGGCCGCGTCATGGGCCGGGTGGTCGGCATTTTCTTCAATGCCGGCCGCCGTACCATCGACCAGGTGGTGCGCAACGTGCTGCCGTTCATGGCCTTCGTGACCATGCTTATCGGCCTGATCCTCTACACCGGCATTGGCGATGTGCTCGCCCAGCCGATGGGTCCGCTGGCCAACAACATCGTCGGCCTGCTGATCATCTCGGCCATTTGCGGCCTGCCGTTCCTGTCGCCCATCCTGGGGCCGGGCGCGGTCATCGCGCAGGTCATCGGCGTAGCCATCATCGGCCCGCAGATCGCCAACGGCACGATTTCGCCGGCGATGGCCCTGCCGGCGTTGTTTGCCTACAACACCCAGGTCGGCTGCGACTTCGTGCCTGTCGGCCTGGCGCTTGGTGAAGCCAAGCCGAAAACCATCGAAATCGGTGTGCCGGCGGTGCTCATCAGCCGCCAGATCATGGGTCCGGTCTCGGTGTTGATCGCCTGGGTCGTCTCACTGATCGTGTTTTAAAGAGATTAAGGAAATGAGGTTCGCCATATGACGGTTCTGTTGAGAACACGGGTCACTTCCATCGGACCCGAAGTGGCGGATCTTGCCGAAGGGGGCGTGCTCATCCTGTTCGCGGATGGCTCGCCGCCGGAGCTTGCCGAAGTCTCCGTCCTGCACAAGACGGAGCAGGGACCAAGTGACGGAGCGCCCCCCAAGGGCGCTTCGATCACCGTCGGTTCGGTTTCAGCCGTCATAACGGCGGTAGGCTCCAGCGCATGGAGCAAGGTGCTCGAGATGGGCCATGTCGTCATCTCGTTCAACGGCGCCACCGAGGCCGAGAGGCCGGGCGAGATCTGCGCATCGCAGGTCGATACCCAAGCGCTCGTGGCCGCCCTGGAGACAGGCGCGATCATCACCATCGCCGCCTGAACACACGCGCTGGGACCGTCCGGTCTTGGCGCCAAGAGCAATTCCAGGAAAAGTGTGAAACGGTTTTCCGTCCGGAATTGCGTCAAAACAAAGAGTTAGAGCGATTTCGCCGAAATGGCGAAATAGCTCCAGGAAAAGCAGAGTATTTGCCATGGAACGCTCGACCATCGTCAGAGTGCATGAAGGTTTGCACGCCCGTCCCGCCACGCGGTTCGTCAAACTCGCGAAGGGTTTCGAATCCGATGTCGAACTGGTCAAGGACGGCAAGGCGGTCAGCGCCAAGAGCTCGGTCAAGCTGATGCTGCTGGCGGTCAAGGAAAACCAGGAAGTCACCGTTCGGGCGAACGGCGCGGATGCCATCGAGGCCATCGAAGCGCTGATCGGCTATCTCGAAAACCCCAAGGCTGGTCTCGACGATGAAGCGGGGCCGCAGAGCCCGGCCAATGATGCCGGGCCGGAAGCGGCACCCGCGCCGGCCGAATCTGCGCTCGCTGCCTCCGGCGAAGCAAATGGCTTGCGCGGTGTCGCGGCAAGCGAGGGTGTCGCGATCGGGCCGGCTTTCGCGCATTTCCCGCCTGATATCACAGGGCAAGGTCGCACGCTGCGGGCTGAAGAGATCGCCGGCGAGATTGACAGGTTCCGCGCCGCCGTCGCCGCCGTCCAGGCGCGCATGGACCGGGCCTTGGCGCAGGACAGCCTGTCGGCCGGAGACCGTGGCATCGTCGCGGCACTCAGGGATATCGCCGCCGATGACAGCCTGACCGGCGAGGCCGAGAAGGCGATCAAGGGCGGCAACGACGCGGTCTCGGCCGTCATCACCGCCGCGTCCGCCATCGCGGCCGATTTCAGCGCCGTCGACGATCATTATCTGAATGCGCGCGCTGACGACGTTCATGCCGTCGGGCGGCAGATCTGTCTCGTCCTGCTTGGGCAGGACGACGTCAGCCTCGAAAACATTCCGCAGGGGGCCATCCTGATCGCCGACGACATCGGCGCCTGGGATCTGGCGCGCGCGCCGCTGAAACGCATAGGCGGGGTGATTTGCGGCCATGGAGGCGCCACCTCGCACATCGCCATCATTGCCCGCTCGCATGGCATTCCGGCGGTGCTGGGCCTCGGCGACCAGATCAATGCCTTGCGCACGGCGCACGACGTGGCGCTCGACGGCAACACGGGCCATGTGATCATCGACCCCGACGAGGCGACGCGTGCCGATTTCGCCGGCCGTGTCAAAGCGGCGGCGAGCGAGCTTGCCGGCCTGACCGCCTTCAAGACGGTGACGCCGAAGCGCGCCGACGGCAGGGTCATCGAGGTCGCGGCCAATATCGGTTCGCTCGAGGAAATCGAAGCAGCGCAGGAGGCCGGAGCCATGGGCGTCGGCCTGTTCCGCACCGAGCTTCTGTTCATGCGCCACATGCACCTGCCCTCCGAGGACATGCAGGCCGAGACCTATGCGGCGCTGGCCAAGGCCTTCGAGCCCTATCCGGTCATCGTGCGCACGCTCGACATCGGCGGCGACAAGCCGATCGCCGGCATCGAGTTCCCCGACGAGGAAAACCCCTTTCTCGGCTGGCGCGGCATCCGCATGTGCCTCGACCGGCCCGACATCTTCAAGCGTCAGCTCAGGGCGCTGCTCAGGGCGGCCGTGCATGGCAACATCAAGGTGATGCTGCCGATGGTGTCCGATATTTCCGAAGTCACGCGCACCCGCGCACTGGTTGATGAATGCGCCGCCGAACTCAAGGCCGAAGGCGTGCCGCATGCGACGTTCGATCTCGGCGTGATGATCGAGACCCCGGCCGCGGTGCTGATCGCCCCGGCGCTGGCCAAGGAAGTGGCCTTCTTCTCGATCGGCACCAACGACCTGACCCAGTACATCATGGCCGCCGACCGGCTGAACCCGACCGTGGCCAAGCTCAACGACGTCACCAATCCGGCGGTCATGTCGGCGATCGAGCTGACGGCAAAAGCCGGCGTCGCCGCAGGCATCATGGTTGGCATGTGCGGCGAAGCGGCCGGGCGACCGGACCTGATCCCGGCCTTCGTGAAGATGGGGCTGACCGAGCTTTCGATGAGCCCGGCCTCGATCCAGCGCGCCAAGAAAACGATCACGGCCATGATAGCCGGGGAATAGATTTCCGAAAGCGCTGCTGGGGCTACGGCAAATGCGCAAGCAAGGTGGCGAAGACAGGCGTCAGCTCGTCGACCGGGCTTGCCTTGGCGCAGGCCTGCAGAATGCGGTCATGACGGATATCGACCGCCAGGATCGCGATCTCCAGCATGTCCGGCTCCGGCGCGCCGTCGCGACCGGTGGTCGCCAGGCCGCAGGCCAGAACGACCGGCGCCAGGCAGCTTATGTCGAGTGCCCGCTCCCTCGCCATTTCCGGCGCGGCTTCGCCAAAGCGGACCGGACGCTGGCCGAGCAACTCTACCAGCAATGCCGCGCAGGTGGCCGCGATTGCCGGCAGCCCGGCACCCGGCGCGGCCAGGGCCGCCAACAAATCAGCATGGCGCTTGCGCATGGCGGCGTGAGCGGCTGCGAAATCGGCTTCGTGGATGCGGGCGTTTTCGATCTTGAGCCCGGCAAGCACCGCCTTGGCCAGATAGTACATGTCGCGCCGGAACAGGCGCTCGGCACTCAATTGCCGCTCTTCGTTTCCGGCCGGGAAATAGGTGCCGAGGCCCTTTACGGTCGTGCCGTCCACCTTGATCGGACGCTCATGCGGAACAAAGGATTCAGCGATCGACAACGCGTCGTCGACGGCGCTGGCGGCATGGCTGAGCAAGCCTTCGATGCCCTTGCCGGGAAACGGCGGCAGATGGCTGGTCGCCTCGCGCAGGACGCTGGCGTCGCCGCTGCCGTCATGGCGGCTCTGCCGGATGATGTCTCGGACTTCCCGCAACCGGTCCTTCAGGTTGACGCGGACGTCTTCGGAGATTTGTCGGAGCATCGCGGTTCGCCTCGAAAGTGCCGTGGATTGCCGCCAGCAAGGGGCGCCCAACACTCTACATTGTTCCTATCGATTGGTAGATCAATAGGCGATAGTAGACCAGCATGCAGAATCGGTGACGGCGCGCGCATCCGTCACCGCGGGGGAGGGATGACTTGGCCAGGCGACGACAAATCGACGAAGGTCGGGCGGGAGCCGAAGCGACCGAACAGGTCGTCAGCGAAAGCCGGACGGATCGTCTGAGGATTCGGGCGGCCTGGATGTATTTCGTCGAGCAGATGACGCAGAACGAGATCGCCGACGTGCTTGGCGTCGGCCGCGTCACCATCGTGCGCATGCTGGCGGAGGCGCGTTCGCGAAACGAGGTCAAGATCACCATCGAGAGCGAATTGTCGGAGATCGTGCGGCTGGAGCGCGCGCTCGAGCGGACGTTCGGCCTGCAGCAGGCGCTGGTGGCGCCGCTCACCGCGCCCAATGCCGACCCGATCCCCGCGATCAGCGCCAAGACCGGGATCTTCCTGTCCGATACGATGAAATCCGGCATGCGCGTCGGCGTCGGCTGGGGCAGGACGTTGTTCTCGAGCCTGCCGTTCATCAGCGCCAAGTCGCTCTCGGACTTCAAGGTCATCTCGCTGCTGGGCGGCGTTGGCGTCGCGCGTCGCTACAATCCGGCGGAGTTCGCCTGGCGGTTCGCCCAGGTCTTCCAGGGTGACGGCTATCTCATTCCGACACCGGCCGTTGTCGACAGCGTCGAGACCAAGATAGCGCTGGTGGAGCGCTGCGGCCTGCAGGAAATCTTCGAAATGGCCGACACGCTTGATGCCGTGCTGCTGTCGATCGGCGGCATCGCCTCGGCGACGACCTTCTATCGGGGCGGCTTCCTCAAGGAGGCGGAGCGTGAGGCGCTGGTGTCGCGCGGCGCGGTCGGCGACCTTCTGTTCCATTTCTTCGACCGCAATGGCGATCTGGTCGACCATCCGATCAACAGCCTGGTGATGTCGGTGGATGTCGACCGCCTGCGCAAGGCGCCGATCCGTATCCTGACCTCCGGCGGCGAGGAGAAGATCGAGGCTCTGCTCGGCGCCATGAACCTGATCGCGCCGACGATCCTGATCACCGACGAGGAGACCGCAAAACGCATGCTCGAGGCGGTCAGCGCAGGCTGAAGGACCCGGTAATGTAATCGGGCCAGGCCTGCTGCTCGTCGAAAACGGCGGCAAGATCCGGTGTGTCCGCCAATATCCCGCTGAGAACCAGTGCCGTGGCGATGCCGGAACCGTTTCCGCCCGCAATGTCATGCTCGACGCTGTCGCCAACGCAGACCACGCTGGCGCGATCGGGCTCGCCGGCCAGTGCCAGGGCCGCGTCGAAAATCGCCGGATAGGGCTTGCCGATGCGGGTGACGCTGCCGCCGAGGTCTTCGTAGAGATCGGCGATCTCGCCCGCGCCGAAACGGGGGCCTGCCGCCGTCAGCATGATCTTGTCGGGATTGGTGCAGAAGCACGGCACCTGACGTGCCGCCGCCGGGGCAAGCAGCCGGCGATAATGATCGAGGTCATGGCGGTCGCCCTCGCTGGCCGAGATCAGTACCAATTCGGCGTCCTCGCCGGCCTGCGTCAGCACAAAGGGCAAGCCTTCGACCGCGGTGCGGTCGTCGTCGCGGCTGATCAGCAGGCACTTTGTCCCCGGGCGCAGCCTTCCCGATGCCGCCATGTCATTGAAGGAGCGCCACGCCACCTCGCCGGAGGAGACAAAATGGTCCCAGCTTCCGGCGGCGAAGCCGAGCTTCAGCAGGCGATCCTCATTGGGCCTAGCGCGCTTGCCGGAGTTGGAAATCAGCACCACCGTCTTGCCGGCGCTCTTTAGCGCCGACAATGCCTCTACCGCGCCCGGATAAGGGGCCCGGCCGTCATGCAGCACGCCGAACTGGTCGAGCAGGAAAACCTGGTAGAGGCCAGCCAGCGGTCCGATACCGTCGAGTCGTTCGATTGTTTTCGCGCTCATAGGAGTCCGGCCTTGCTTGCGCCCCTCAGCGCCAGCCGCGCGGTGCCGGCGGCGGCCTCGTCGGAAAGTGCGGGCAGGAAGTCGACGCCGAGCTTGCGCCGCCGGATATCAGTCCAGGCCGGATTTGCGGCGCCGCCTCCCACGCTCCTGACCGATGTCAGCGCCGGCGCGCCAAGTTCGGCCAATCTGCGATAGCCGAGTGCCTCGATCGCCGCCATGCCTTCCAACATCGCCTTGAGATAGTCGGTGTCGTCAGCCGGCCTCGGGGCAAGGCGTGGCGGAAGGGTCGGATCGGCGATCGGGAACCGCTCGCCTGGTATGCTGAGCGGGTAATAGTCGAGGCCGGTCTCGGTCGCGGGATCGATTGCCGCGCTGAGCTCGATGATCCGCGCCAGTGGAAATTGCTGAGCCAGCACCTTGCCGCCGGAATTCGATGCACCGCCGGCCAGCCAGGCATTGCCGAGGCGATGGCTGTAGATGCCGAAGCGTGGCGCCGAGATCGGCCGGTCGGACAGTATCTTGATGGTCAGCGAGGATCCCAGCGCCGTGACGCCGTCGCCGGCCGCCGTGGCGCCCGTTGCCAGGAACGAGGCGCAGCCATCCGTGGTGCCGGCGACCACGACCACATTGCGCGACAAACCGAACAGCTCCGCGGCGGCCGCGGCGAGCGAGCCGGTGACGTCGCCCGGCTCGACGACGTCAGGCAGCAAGTCCATGCGCATGCCGGTGGCCGCGATCCAGTCCGGCCAGCGGCGGGCCCCGACATCATAGCCTGTCTTCAGGGCATTGTTCTCGTCGCTGACATCGAAGCGGCCGGAGAGATTTCCGGCAATCCAGTCAGCCTGGTGCAGCACGGCCGCGATATCAGGCAGATGCTGGAACCGCAACGCCTTGGCGAGGCCGGACGTCGCGCCGTGGGCGGCGCTCGCATCCGGCGCGTCGCGGGCGATCGCGGCCAGTATATCCCCTTCGGCGACCTTGTCGTTGTACATCAGCGGCTCCGCCAGCGGCTGCCCTGTGGCGTCGACCGGCAGCAGTGTACCCGACGTGCCGTCGACGGCGATGGCGCGGACTGAGGCGCGGTCGATGCCCCAAAGCAGTTCCGTCAGAGCCGCCTGGGCCGCTCGCCACCATGCCGAGGGGGCGCGGGGGTCTTGGCCGAATCTGTCGAGCCGGACGGCGGACTGGCCGGCAATCGAAAAGTCCGGGCGCATCGCGACAGCGCGCGCGCCCGATGTGCCCATATCGATGCCGATGACAAGTGGCATCATGTCTTCAGTCCTTTGCTAACCGGCGGCATTCAGCTTCTGGCGATACTGTTCGGCGTCCCAATTGACCAGTTCGTCATTCTCGGCGGCGGTGAGATAGCTCAATCGGGCCGTGACATCGACGCGTGCCGTCACGTCGGCCAGGCATCTCTGCATGGCGTCGGCGCCGGCGCTGGCGTCGCCGCGCATCAGCACACCGGCATCGGGAAACAGGATCGCCACGGGTGCCGCGCCAAGCCGCGCGGTGACGCCGGCGGCGTCTTCGCCGGGCCTCGCCACGACCGAGCCCTGGCCGAGGAAGATGACATGGTCGGGATAGAGGCTGCCGGCCCCGGCCATGCGGCGGCTTTCCGGATCGAGCGCGACGGCATGGGCTTCGACATCCGCCGGCAATCGGTAGGCGCTTTCGCCAACAAGCGATGTCAGGGCCGCGATGTCGGGTGCGATGGTCGCGCGCGCCGGGCGCGCCAGCAGTGATCGGACGCGGTGGAGCAGACGATCCGCCTCGGCGACGGTTTCGGCGGCGACGACCAGCCCGTGATTGCCGAGGATCAGTACATCGACGCCAGGCCGCAGCTTCTCGGCAATGCCGCGGGCAAGCGGCAGGCCCGGCCGGAAATAGGGCACGTAGGCCCATTCGATGCCCCCCAGCCGCTTGGCGACCTGGGCTTCGCCATCGGCCTGCACGGCAAGCGAAATCGTGTCGACGCAGTGGACATGCAAAACCACGCGCTGCGGCATCAAAGCGTGCACCGTGGTCTCGATCGATGGGCGCAGGCCGCGCGAATTGAGCGCCGCAATGGCGAAGCCCTGCGGCTTGTCGGCGGCCGGGTCGCGCTCTTCAACCGCCTTGAGCAGCGGCGCCATCGCCACCGGCACCATGATGTCGTCGGTGAGCGCATCCTTCAGCCAGGTGCCGGACGCCTTGATCCAAAGCGTGTCGCCGGCCTTGAGCGAGGTGTTGCCGCCCGCCGCCTGGGTCATATGCGCGTCCAGCCCAATGCCGGCTGAAAGTGCCCGCAAGGCCGCCAGTTCCTGCGCGTCAGCTTGGGTTGCCATGGCGCCATTCCTTCCACGCTGCACGAAATCCCGCCGCCCGGGCCGCTGTTGGCGCTGATATCGCAGATGCGAGCGACTTACGTCAACAGTGATCTACTATCATCAAAACTGGCTTGCAATCTCACTGATGTTGAGTAAGTTGCACCAATTGCCGTGGGAAAATGGCATTGGGAGGAAGAAGTTGAGCGACTCCGGCCGCCAGCGTCAGATCGTCGAACTGCTGCGGGATCGCCCGTTTGCCTCGGTGCGCGAGCTGCAGGAGCGGCTTGGCGTTTCGGCTGCGACGGTCAGGCGCGACATCGACCGGATCGACGAGGCCGGTGAGGCGCGCAAGGTCTATGGCGGCATCTCGGCGCTCGACGGGGCCTCGCAGGCGGGCATTGCCTATGCCCGGCCCTATGACGAGAACCGTGACCTCGCCGTCGAGGCCAAGCGGCAGATCGCGGCCGTAGCGGCGACCATGGTGCGCGACGGCGACGCCGTCATCGTCCATGGCGGCTCGACCTGCTTCCACCTCGGAGTCAAGCTCGCCGACCGCAACATCCGCCTCTACACCAATTCGATGCCGCTGGCCGCCTATCTCAGCGACCACGGCCATTGCAGCCTGACTGTTGCGGGTGGTGACCTGCATCGCGAGCCCGGCATCATCCACTCCCTGACCCAGGCAACGCCCTTCTACGCATCGAAATTCTTTCTCGGCGCACAAGGTCTCAACCAGGAAGGGGTGCTGGAATCGCACCCGCTGCTGGTGCGCTCCATCGCCGACCTCAGCCTCTGCTCCGACCAGATCGTGGTGCTGGCCGACAGCCGCAAACTGTCGATCCACGCGCGCAATGTCGCGCTGCCCCTGTCGCGCATCGGCACGCTGGTGACCGATGACGGGCTCTCCGATGCCGATGCGCGCATGCTGGAGGATGCCGGCGTCATGGTGCGGATTGCTTCCACTTCGGGGGCGATCCCGTGAGGCTGGCGGTGCTCGATTTCGGCAAGACCAATTCGAAGCTGTTCGTCTTCGGCCAGGACGGACGCATTCTCGACGAGCGCCGGACCCAGCCGAAATGGACGCGCAAGGACGGGTTCAGCGTGCTCGAGGAGGCCGAGCTCCATGATTGGGCACTCGGTGCCGTCACTGACGCGATCGAAAACCATGGCGTGGAAGGGGTGATGGTGTCGGGCCATGGCTGCACCTTTGCTCTCGTCGATGACGCGGCGCTGACGCATCCGATCCTCGACTACGAGCAGGAGCCGCCGGCCGAAATCGCCGCGCGGATCGATCGCGGCATCCCGGACTTCTCCGAGACGTTCTCGCCCCGCCTGCCGCTCGGCTTCAACTATGGTCGTCACATGCTGTGGCTGCAGGAGGTCGATCCCGATGCGTTCGCGGCGTCGAAATCGATCCTCGCCTATCCGCAATACTGGAGCTGGCGCCTGGGCGGCCGGCCAGCCTGCGAAGTGTCCTATCTCGGTTGCCATTCGCATTTGTGGGCGCCGCGCAAACGCGATTTCTCCTCACTGGTCGATGCCCAGGGGTGGCGCGGGCGGATGCCGGCCTTCGAGCGCGCCGGCACGGTCATCGGCGAACGGCGCCTTGCAGGCGCGGCGCGGCCGATCGCCATCCACAATGGCGTTCACGACTCGAATGCGGCGCTGCATGCCTATCGCCGGCAGGACCTTGGCCCGCTGACCGTCGTGTCGACAGGCACATGGGTCATCGTGCTCAATCCCGACTGCCCGCTGGACGTGCTCGACCGTGAGCGCGACATGCTGGTCAATGTCGATGTCGACGGCGGCCCGGTGCCGACCATCCGCTTCATGGGCGGGCGCGAATTCGCCGTCATCAGCGACGGCTGGCAAGGCGCGATTCCGCATGGCTCGATCCAGCAAGCGATCGACGCCGGCATCATGGCGCTGCCGAGCTTCGCGCCGGGCGGCCCGATGCCGGACAGTCCCGGCCGGCTGGTCGGACGCACGCCCGATGCCGGAGAACGCGCCGCGGCGGCTCTGCTCTATGTGGCGCTGATGGTCGATCTCTGCCTTGACCTCATCCATTCGCAAAACACCGTCATCGTCGATGGCGGGCTGAACGTCGGCGGGCTGCTTGCCGGGCTCATTGCACAATTGCGTCCCGGACAGGCATTCCTGCAGGGCGCCTCACTGGAAGGCAGTGCCACGGGGGCGGCAGCGCTCGCATTCGAGAGCGTCGGTCGCGAATTCGCCGCCGAGGCGCCAGAGCCGGCGCACGCGACGGGCTTCGGCGGCCTCGCCGGCTACCGCGACGCCTGGCGCGATCGCATTGTCGCGCAGGGCGCCACCGTCAAGGCTGCGGGTGGTGCACGATGAGCGTGCCGGCGCAGAAACACGCAAGCAATCATCCAGTGCTGGAGATGCGCCACATCTCCAAGACCTTTGGCGCGATCCGCGCCCTTCATGATGTCTCGCTCACCGTTCATGCCGGCGAACTGCACGCGCTGATGGGCGAAAACGGCGCCGGCAAGTCGACGCTGATGAAAGTGCTGTCGGGCGCCTATCGTCCGGATGCGGGAGGCGAGATCCTGATCGATGGCGCGCCCACCGCGACCGGCGATCCGATCAAGGCGCGCGCCGCGGGCATCGCGGTGATCTATCAGGAGCTGTCGCTGGCGCCCAACCTGACGGTGGCGCAGAACATCTTCCTCGGCAACGAGCCGCGGCGCTTCGGCATCGTCGACCGTGACCAGTGCAGCCTGCGCGCGAACGAAATCATCGCGCGGCTCGGCGTCTCCTTCTCGGCGCGCGCCCTGGTCTCCACCCTATCGCTGGGCGAGCGCCAGCTGGTCGAGATCGCGCGTGCGCTGTCAACCAATGCGCGCATCATCGTCATGGACGAGCCGACAACGTCGCTGACCTCACGCGAGACCGACCGGCTGTTCGAGGTGATCGCGACGCTGAAATCGCAAGGCATCGCCATCATCTACATCAGCCATCGCATGGAAGAGGTCTACCAGCTCGCCGATCGCGTCAGCGTGCTGCGCGACAGCGGCTATGTCGGCACGCTGGAACGCGCCGACCTCAACGCTTCGCGGCTGGTGTCGATGATGGTCGGACGCGATCTCTCCGCCTTCTACAAGAAGGATCATCGCCCACCGGACGAGAAGCGCGCGGTCGCGCTCTCGGTGCACGGCATGTCCGACGGGCGGCTGTTGAAGAACTGTTCGTTCGACCTTCACAAGGGCGAGGTGCTGGCCCTGGCGGGTCTTGTCGGTTCCGGCCGCACCGAGCTTGCCCGGCTGATCTTCGGCGCCGACAAACGCATATCGGGCACGGTGGAGCTCGAGGGCAAACCGATCTCCATCGGCTCGCCGCGCGAGGCGCTCGATGCCGGCATCGCCTACCTCACCGAGGATCGCAAGGAGCTCGGCTTGTTCCTCGACATGTCGATTTCCGACAACATCAACATGGGCGTGCTGGCCAGGGACGCGCGGGCCGCCGGATTTCGCGATTTCAGCGCCGCCGACAGGCGTGCGGCAAAAGCGATTACCGACCTGTCGATCCGTACCCGTTCCGCGCAGGCCAATGCGGGCTCGCTGTCGGGCGGCAACCAGCAGAAGGTGCTGCTCGCCCGGCTGCTGGAAACCGAGCCGAAGGTCGTCATCCTCGACGAGCCGACCCGCGGCGTCGACGTCGGCGCCAAGTCGGAAATCTACCGGCTGATCGACAATCTCGCCAACAAAGGCATCGCCATCCTGATGATCTCCAGCGAATTGCCCGAGGTGATCGGCGTCGCCGACCGCGTGCTGGTGATGCGCGACGGCACCATAGCGGGCGAGGTGGCTGCATCCGGGGGCGAGCCGCTTCGTCAGGAAGCGATCATGGAACTTGCGACGGGAGCGGCCCAGGAATGACCGACAGAACAACGACGAGCGTGGATCAGGCCGCGGTCAGGAGCCGCCGGCTGCGCACCGCCTTCGCAGCACTTGGCATGCTACCGGTGCTGGTGCTGCTGGCGGCCGGCTTCCAGTTCATCAATCCCCGCTTCCTCACCGAAACCAACCTGCTCATCGTCACGCAGCAATCATCGATCAACATCGTGCTGGCGGCTGGAATGACCTTCGTCATCCTGACTGGCGGCATCGACCTGTCGGTAGGCTCCATCCTCGCCGCCGCGGCGATGGTGGCGGTGCTGGTGTCATTGGTGCCTGACTGGGGTCTCCTCGGCGTGCCGGCGGCCATCCTGGCCGGCCTCGGCTTTGGCCTCATCAATGGGCTGCTCGTCGCCTATATCAGGCTGCCCCCCTTCATCGTCACGCTGGGTTCGCTGACGGCCGTGCGCGGCATTGCCCGCCTGCTCGGGCAGGATACGACCGTGTTCAACTCCGACCTGCCGTTCGATTTCATCGGCAACGGCTCGTTGTTCGGCATTCCCTGGCTGGTCGTCATCGCATTGTCGGTCGTCGTGCTGTCCTGGCTGGTGCTGAAGCGCACGGTGCTCGGCACCTGGATCTATGCCGTCGGCGGCAATGCCGAGGCGGCGCGGCTGACCGGCATCAAGGTGCCGCTGGTGCTGCTCTTCGTCTACGGCGTTTCCGGCCTGCTCGCCGGGCTCGGCGGCGCGATGTCGGCGGCAAGGCTCTATGCCGCCAATGGCCTGCAGCTCGGCCAGTCCTACGAACTCGACGCCATCGCCGCGGTCATCCTGGGCGGCACCAGCTTCGTCGGTGGCGTCGGCTCGATCTGGGGCACGCTGATCGGCGGCCTGATCATCGCGGTGCTCTCCAACGGGCTCATCTTGGCCGGCGTTTCGGACATCTGGCAGTACATCATCAAGGGATTGGTCATCATCGTGGCGGTCGCCCTCGACCGCTACCGGCTCCAGGCAGGGGCGAGAACGTGAGTGACCTGGTCGCCGGCATCAAAGGCCGGCTTGTGTAACGCACCGTGAGAGGCGCGGGGCAATCGGAGGAAGTAAGCGTAATGAAGACCATCGCCAAACTGCTCTGCGGCGCCGCATTCGCGGCCGTCGCCATCGCGCCGGCATCGGCCAAGGACCTTAACAAGGTCGGCATCTCGGTCGGCCTGCTCGGCAACCCCTTCTTCGTCGCCACCATCAAGGGCATCGAGGACGCGGCCAAGAAGATCAACCCGAAGGTCGAGGTGACGTCGGTTTCGGCCGATTACGACCTCAACAAGCAGGTCTCGCAGGTCGATTCCTTCATCGCCGCCGGCGTCGACGTGATCATGCTCAACGCTGTCGACGCCAAGGCGATCGCACCGGCGGTGAAGAAGGCACAGGCCGCCGGCATCATCGTTGCCGCCTTCGACGTTTCGGCGCCGGGCGCCGACGTCACCGTGATGACCAACAACGTCAAGGCCGGCGAGGAAGCCTGCCAGTACCTGGTCGACCACACTGGCGGCAAGGGTGACTACGTCATCCTCAACGGCCCGGCGTCGTCGTCGATCCTGGAGCGGGTCAAGGGCTGCAAGAACGTGCTTTCGCAGCATCCCGACATCAAGATCCTCTCGGACGACCAGAACGCCGAAGGTTCGCGCGACGGCGGCCTGAAGGTGTTCCAGTCGCTGCTCACCCGTTTCGACAAGATCGACGCGGTGTTCGCCATCAACGATCCGACCGCGATCGGCGCCCAGCTCGCCGCCAAGCAGCTCAACCGCTCCGAGTTCATCATCACCGCGGTCGACGGCGCGCCCGACATCGAAAAGGAGCTCTCTTCCGGCACCTCGATGATCAAGGCCTCGGCCTCGCAGGACCCCTATGTGATGGCCGGTCAGTCGCTGACGATGGCGGCGGAGCTGCTCGCCGGCAAGAAGCCGGCGGAGGCAACCGTGCTGCTCGATCCCAAGCTGATCACCGCCGAGAACCTGAAGGACTACAAGGGCTGGACCGCGGCCCGCTGATCAGTCCGACACAGGCGCGGCCGGGTTGATCCGGCCGCGCCTTCCTCATCGCCGCCAACCCGGAGACGATCATGTCGCGCATCGGAATCCATTCTTTCGTCTGGTCGGCAAGCTCGGCGCAGGGCGAGCTCGAACGCACGCTGGCCAACACCAGGGAGGCGGGCTTCGACCTGATCGAATTCTCCTACCTCGATCCCGCCGATGTCGACATTGGCGGGCTTGCCAAACGTATCGCCGATCTCGGCCTCGGTGTGGCGATCAGCATCGGATTGCCTGGTGACGGCGACATATCGAGCGCCGACAAGGCGGTCGCCGCGCGCGGCGTCGAAATCCTCAACGAGACCATCGCACTGACGCGCGACCTGGGCGGCCGCAAGGTCGCCGGCATTCTGTCGGCCAGCCACGGCTTGCAGGTCGAAGCGCCGACGCGCGACCAATGGAGCCGCAGCGCCGGAACACTGGCCAAGGTTGCCGAGACGGCAAAGGCGGCCGGCGTCACGCTCAATCTCGAGATCGTCAACCGCTTCGAAAGCAATCTGCTCAACACCGCCGCGCAAGGGTTGGCCTTCATCGAGGACACCGGGTCGGACAACATCTTCCTGCATCTCGATACGTTCCACATGAACATCGAGGAGGCCGATCTCGGGCTGGCCATCCGCCATGCCGCGGCCAAGATCGGTTATGTCCATATCGGCGAAAGCCATCGCGGCTTCCTGGGCACCGGCAACATCGACTTCGCCGCGATCTTCGATGCGCTGACGGCAATCGGCTACGCCGACGATCTCAGCTTCGAATCCTTCTCCTCGGAGATCGTCGATGAGAACCTGTCGAAGAAAACCGCGATCTGGCGCAATCTGTGGACCGACAATATGGCGCTCGCCAAGCACGCGCGCGCCTTCATCGGTCTTGGGCTGGAAACGGCACGCCGCAAGGCCGAACTCGTCTCGGCCCGGCACAAACCGTAACGCGGGAACGGGCAGCAGGACGTCCCAAGCTGGATTGCCTGATGCGGAAACGCCGCTGGTTCTCCTGGTATTTGCATTGCTCCCGTCATGCGCATCGGCTATCCGACCTCTCGGACAGCAAAAGGAGCCCGGCATGACGAACAAGACGATCCTCAAATTCGGCCCCGTCGAACACGCGGAAGGCGGCGACCTGCCAGGCTGGATCGCGGTCGAGGGCCAGCCGACCATGCAAACCGCTGTCCAGCACACGACCGCGGACGGCAAGGTGATATCGGGAACCTGGCGGGCGTCGCCCGGCACCTATCACGCGACCTACACCGACTACGAGTTCGTGCACATGATCGCCGGCCGCATCATCATCACGCCGGACGGCGGCACGCCTGTCGAAGTGGGCCCCGGCGACGCTTTCGTCGTGGAAGCCGATTTCAAGGGAACCTGGAAGATCATCGAGCCGGTGACCAAGCATTTCGTGGTCAGGGTTGGCTGAACCAGCCTGATCGCAGTTGCAGCATGAGAGGCCCGCCATGGCGAACCATGGCGGGCTTTTCCTTGCCATATCGGTTTGGCGGCTTGCCTCGCTTGGAAAGGCGGACGCCAGTGCCTCTCATGACACGCCTTGCCATCGCATGATCCGTACAGAAGAGGACGATGCCTATTTCGACTACGTCATCGGCAAGGCCGAGCGTTGGAGAAGGCTTATGCGCCAGCTCATGAAGTCGTCCCGGGAAAACGGACATCGGCAACGGACCGCCGTTGCCGGAGCATGCTCGCGACCTATATCCGCTAGCGCATTTGTGATCGAACGGGACCCCAAACTGCCTGTCGCGGTGGAGGTAATCCGTTACGGTCGCGCCGCCCGCAGCGAGAGGATACCCGTATGACAAGGTTCAATTCCACGGTCAGGCTGATGGCCGTGACGGCCTTGATGGTTCTGCATCAAGGGTTGGCAATGGCGCAGATGCCTGCGCAGCAGGCGGACGCCAAGTCGTTCAAGCTTGGCGAGCTTGACATTATCGCCTTGCATGACGCCCAGTTCGTGAAACCAAATGATGGCACGACCTTCGGCCTCGATCACAGCCCCGCGGAAGTCGGCGAATTGCTCAAGGCCGCGGGGGCTCCGACTGACACCATCACGCTGAGCGTCGATGCCTTGCTGGTGAAATCAAAGAACAGCGTTGTGCTGATCGACACCGGGGTCGGCGGCGCGCTGCAGGACAGCCTGTCCAAGGCCGGGGTGAAAGCAGGTGACGTCAGCGAAATATTGATCACCCATTCTCACCCCGATCATATCGGAGGACTGGTCAAGGACGGGAAACTCGCTTTCCCCAACGCCACGATACGGATGTCGGACGTGGAGTGGAATTTCGCCAAGTCCAACGAGGCCGTGGCCGATATCGTCAAGGTGATCACCGATCACGTGAAACCGTTCAAGGCCGGCGCCCAGGTGGCCCCCGGCATTACCTCGGTAGCGCTCAAGGGCCATACGCCAGGCCATGTCGGCTATCAGATCAAATCCGGAAAGGAACGGCTTTTCGATATCGGCGATACCGTGCACAGTTCGATCCTCTCGCTTGCCAAGCCCGACTGGGCGGTGGCCTTCGACGGCGACAAGCCGGAGGCGGAGCACAGCCGGGCCAAGACTTTGGCGACACTTGCCAAGGACCACGAAATGATCTTTGCGCCACATTTCCCCTTCCCGGGTGTTGGCTATATCGAGAAAGACGGCGATCACTTCAAATGGGCGCCGAGCGACAAGCCTCGGTAGGCTTCTGGTCCTTGGTCGAAGAGGGCTATGGCGCGGTGACTTGGAGGGACAGCTGTCTGACCATTGGCGCGCTGGAGCAGCAAATCATCGCCTTCCGTCGAGAATGCGCCATCCGCGCGATCCCGGATTTGGGTTCGTGATGAAATAGACGTTGATGCCGGCTGACGCCAAGTTGTGCGGTCCAGGCAATCATATTCGGCTCGACAGTCGCCATGCGCGACAAACCCGATGTCGGGGCCCGCTTCTTTTTCAAAGGCGAGCCGCATTTCAGAATTTCATTTCTATCTAAATCTATAAATTAAGTGGAATTTAGTCCAACGCTCTTGGCCAGGGCGGGCAATCGAGGGGTTTGCCCTCTGTTCAAAAGGATTGAATGCCATGCGAAAACTGATTTCCGCCACCCTTGTCGGGTTTGCCCTGGCAGCCATTTCCGCTGCAGCGCACGCCGCCGACAAGAAAGTCGTCATCGCCTACCAGACCGGTGCCAACCCCTACAATCTCGGCATCGCCAATGGCGATCTTGCCAAGAAGACCGGCTGGGACATTGAGTTCCGCCGCTTCAACTCAGGTGCCGACATCTTTGCCGCCATCGCGTCCGGCGACGTGCAGATCGGGGACGTGGGATCGAGCCCGTTCGCCGCTGCCGTCAGCAAGGGCATCGACGTGAAGGCGTTCTACATTTCGTCGGTTTCTCGTGACGGTGAAGCCCTGGTGGTGCGACCCGAGATCAAGACGCCGGCCGAACTGCGGGGCAAGAAGCTCGCCGCCGCGCCGGTTTCCACCGACCACTACCAGCTTCTCGCCGTGCTCAAGCAGGAAGGCATTTCCGAGAAGGAAACCCAGGTCATCGCCATTCCGCAGCCAGAGATCGTCGCGGCCTGGAAGCGCGGTGACATCGATGGCGCCTTCGTCTGGGATCCGGCACTCTCCGAACTCAAGAAGAACGGCAAGGTCCTGCTCACGGCCGGCCAGGTTGCCGATCGTGGCGCGCCGACCTTCAGCGCGCTGGTCGTGACTGGCGATTTCGCCAAGGCCAATCCCGACTTCCTCGGCCAGTATGTCCGGCTGATCGACGGCTACACCACGTCCTATCTGGGCAACCCGGCCGCCTGGGGACCGGACTCCGAGAACGCCAAGGCGATCGCCAAATTGCAGGGCGGCACGGCGGCCGAGAATTCCGAACAGTTGAAGACGACTGTCGTTCCGCCGCTCGACGAGCAGGTGTCGGATAAATGGCTGGGCGGTGGCGACAAGAGCGCAGTTGCGAAGATACTCAAGGACACCGCGGGCTTCCTGAAGGATCAGAAGAAGATCACCACCATCAAGGACAGCTACGCAGCGGCCGCCGATCCGCAATACGCGGAGGCCGCCGGGGCCTCCAACTAGAAATCCCCGAACGACATTCGGTTCTGGCTGGCGGAAATCCCGCCAGCCAGGCTGCCTGGAGGCCACCATGCTTCGAATTCGCGACGCCAGTGTCACCTTTCCAGCCTCGGATGGCCAGGAGGTACACGCGCTCGATCATGTCTCGCTCGACATCGCCCCGGATTCCATCGTCGTCGCGGTCGGCGCTTCCGGATGCGGCAAGTCGACATTGCTCAACGCGATCGCCGGCTTCCTGCCGCTTACCGAAGGCTCGATCACGCTGGATGGAAAGGAGATTGTCGCGCCCGGCGGCGATCGGGGCGTCGTGTTCCAGAAGGATACCTTGCTGCCCTGGGCCAGCGTGCTGGACAATGTTGCTCTCGGCCTGAAATACCGAGGCGTGCGGCGCGGCGACCGACGTGAGCAATCACGACGCCTGTTGGATCTGGTCGGGCTCGCCGATTTCGCCGAAAAACCGCCCTACGAACTTTCCGGCGGCATGCGCCAGCGCGTCGGCATCGCGCGTGCGCTGGCCACCGATCCGAAGATACTGTTGATGGACGAGCCTTTCGGCGCCCTCGACAGCCTGACACGCGAGACGATGCAGCAGCTTCTGGCCTCGGTCTGGGCCAAGACCGGCAAGCAGATCCTGTTCATCACGCATTCCATCGAGGAAGCCCTTACGCTCGGCACGACCATCGTTGTGATGTCGCCTCGGCCCGGCCGTATCGTTGCTCGGTTCGACGCCGATTTCGTGCGCGAGTTCGCTGAGAGCGGCGACATCGGGCCAATCCAGTCCCACCCACGCTTCATCGAACTGCGTCAAGAAATCCGCTCGCTCATCCACCTGCCGGAAGGCGCCCGCAAAGGAACCTTGCAATGACGCTTGCCGCCAATTCGGGAACCTCATTTCCAGCTTCGACAACTCACAGCGCGCGGTCCGCTCGGCCACGCCGGTCGACATCGACAAGCACACTCGGCATCAGCCTGGTCACGCTGGCTGCGCTGATCGCGTTGTGGTTCCTCGCCGCGCATTTCGGCTGGGCCTCGCCGCTGTTCCTGCCTTCGCCCGCCGAGGTGCTGACCCAGTTCAGGGCCGTCTGGGCCGACGGTTATGCCAACGGCACGCTCCTCGACCACACGCTGGCAAGCCTTGGCCGCATCGCCGCGGCGCTCGGCGTTGGCATTTTTCTTGGCATTCCGCTTGGCCTGCTGATGGGGCTCAATCGCTGGGTCAAGGGCATCTTCAGCGTTCCGATCGACCTCTACTGGGGGCTGCCGCCCTTGGCCTACCTGCCGCTGCTGATCATCTGGCTGGGCATCGGCGAGACTTCCAAGATCGTGCTCCTGTCGCTGTCGACCTTTGCTCCGATCTGCTTTGCCGCACAGGCCGGTGTCAGGTCCGTGCCCATCGAACGGATCAATGCCGCACTGTCGCTTGGCGCCAGCCGCCTGCAGCTCTTCACCAGCATCATCCTGCCGTCCGCATTGCCGGAGATCATGACCGGCCTGAAGATCGCCATCGGCGCCGGCCTGTCGACGCTGGTCGCGGCCGAGTTGATCGCGGCCCAGTCGGGCCTTGGCTACATGATCATGTCGGCGGCCAATTTTCTCGCCACCGATGTCGTATTCGTCGGCCTCATCGTCATCGCCATCCTTGCTTTCGCCTTCACCAGCGGCATGCGCTGGCTGGAGCATCGCCTCATCCCCTGGAAGGGCAAGATCTGACGCCTGCCCTACATTCCACAGCCCTGAAGGAGCAACCCATGTCCAGCAACACCCGTCCGCTCGACCTCTACTGGTACCTGCCGACCCATGGCGATGGACCGTATCTCGGCACGGACGAACGGCACCGTCCGGCGACGTTCGGATATCTCAGGGAGATTGCCCAGGCCGCCGACCGGCTTGGCTTCAAGGGTGTGCTCCTGCCCACCGGGACGCGGTGCGAGGATGCCTGGATCGTGGCGGCGGGGCTGATCCCGCTCACCGAACGGCTCAAGTTCCTCGTGGCGCTGCGGCCGGGCAGCGGAACGCCGGCCCTGTTCGCGCGTCATGCGGCCACCCTGGACCGCATTTCCGGTGGTCGTGTCCTGCTCAATGTCGTCACCGGAGCCGACCCGGCCGATCTCGCCGGCGACGGCAACAAGCTCGGTCATGACGAGCGCTATGCGCAGACCGACGAGTTCCTCACCATCTGGCGGCGGATACTTTCGGGCGAGCCGGCTGATTTCGAGGGCAAGTATCTGTCCGCCCATGGCACCGACATTTCCTTCCCGCCAGTTCAGCAGCCCCACCCGCCACTGTGGTTCGGAGGCTCATCCGACGCCGGCATTGCGATCGCCGCCAAGCACGTCGACGCTTATCTGAGCTGGGGCGAGCCGGTGGACCAGCTTGCCGAAAAGATCGATCGCGTGAGGAAGGCCGCCGCGGCGCAAGGCCGGACGATGCGCTTCGGACTTCGCATTCATCTGATCGTGCGCGAAACGGAAGATGAGGCCTGGGCGGCGGCCGACCGTCTGATCAGCCATGTCACCGACGACCTGATCGCCGAAGCCCAGAACGGGTTCACCAATATCTCGGAATCCGTCGGCCAAAAGCGCATGTCGGCGCTTCATCAGGGGCGGCGCGACCGGCTGGTCGTCGGCCCGAATTTGTGGGCGGGACCCGGGCTGGTGCGCGGCGGTGCGGGAACGGCGCTGGTCGGCAATCCCGACAATGTCGCGGCGCGGATTCGCGAGTATCAGGACATCGGCATCGAGACGATCATCGCATCGGGCTACCCGCATCTGGAAGAGGCGTTCAACGTTGCTGAACTTCTTTTCCCCAAACTCGGACTAAGCGGTGAGGCCGCGCAAGCGGAGCGTAGCTGGGACGTCGAGTTCGGACGTGGAGTCCGCCCCCAAGCCGCCGCATCCGCTTCGTGATGTCGTGCTGCCCGTGATCTGGGCGCATGTGGACCGGCCAAAGGCCGGCCTTCACATCCTCCCGGGCCGCTGGAGTCATTCGCCGTGACGAAATTCCAGAGGTGGCTTGGCCAAGGCCGTCGTCCAAAGCTCTCGGACGCCAACCGATCAAAGCCTCCGTTCACCGCTCCAGGCAGATCGCCACACCCTGGCCGCCGCCTATGCAGAGCGAGGCCAGGCCCTTGCGGGCCTTGCGCCTCGTCATCTCGTGAAGCAGCGTCACCACGATGCGGCAGCCGGAGCCGGCCAGTGGGTGGCCGAGCGCTATGGCGCCGCCACTCATGTTTATGATCTCCTCGTTCCAGCCCATCTCGCGGTTGACCGCGATCGCTTGCGCGGCGAAGGCTTCGTTGATCTCCATGACGTCGAGCTCGGACGGCCGCCAGCCGGCCTTCTCCAGCGCAAGGCGCGACGCCGCGACAGGGCCCAGCCCCATATCCATCGGCTCGACACCCGCCGAAGCATAGGACGCGATGCGGGCGAGGGGCTTTAGCCCGAGTTCGTTCAACCGTGTCTCCGACATCACCAGCACGGCGGCGGCGCCGTCGTTGAGGCCGGAGGAGTTGCCGGCCGTGATTGTCCCCTCTCGCTCGAAGACCGGCTTCAGCCGGCCAAGCCCTTCGAGGGTGGTCGAGGGGTTTGGATGCTCGTCGCGGCCGACAATGACATCGCCTTGCGTGGTCTTTAAGGAGACAGGCACAATCTCATCGTCGAACCTTGCCGAGCGGATGGCGGCGTCGGCTTTCTCCTGCGAGCGCAGCGCGAAACGGTCCTGCTCATCGCGGATGATCTGGTAGCGCCGCGCCAGCGACTCGACCGTGACGCCCATATGGACCTGATGGAAGGCGTCCCACAGCCCGTCGGTGATCATCGAATCCTTGACGACCCGGTCGCCCATGCGCACGCCGCCGCGAACGCCTGGAATGAAGTGCGGCGCCGATGTCATCGAATCCTGGCCGCCGGCAATGACGCAATCGGCGTCGCCGCAGCGAATGGCCTGCGCGGCAAGGTGGATCGACTTCTGGCCGGCGCCACACACCTTGTTGACCGTCATGGCGGGGACGCTGACCGGCAGGCCGGCCTTGAGCGATGCCTGTCTTGCCGGGTTCTGCCCGGCGCCGCCGGTCAGCACCTGGCCCATGATCACTTCGCTGACGGCCCCTGGCGCAAGCCCGGTTTCGGCCAGCATCGCCCGAATGACCTGTCCGCCCAGTTCCGCCGCCGAAAGGCTGGCGAGCGCGCCATTCAGCTTGCCGATCGGCGTGCGTTTGGCCGCGACGATATACACCGCATCTTGCAATTTCCCGTCCTCCACCTTCGCGGCACACAGGCTGTGTTCACCGCTTGACATTCTGGTTATAACCAATAATCTGAAAGCAACATGCAGACAAGATGACGGCTTCGTGCCGGCCTGCATTCCGGGAGGAAATTTATGTCATCCGTGCTTTGGGCGCCGGCGCCGGCCGCGTTCGAATCGTCCAATCTTGCGCGCTTTTGCCGGGCCAACGGCTTCGACCCGCGCGACTACGAAACGCTGCATCGCTGGTCGGTCAGTGACACCGGCGCCTTCTGGCGGTCGGTGTGGGACTTTGGCCGCGTGATCGGCGATCCCGGCGCGCGATCTTTCCTGCGCGACGATCAGGCGCCGATGACGCAGAGCCGGTTCTTCCCCGACGCATCACTCAATCTCGCGGAAAACCTGCTGCGGGGCGACGATGATCGGGCCGCGGTCATCGAGGCGGACGAGAGTGGCCATTTCCGTACCTTCACCCTTGGCGAGTTGCGTCGGCGCGTCGCCAGGACGACGCAAGGCCTGCGCGCGGCCGGCGTGGCGAGGGGCGACAGCGTCGGCGGCATCCTGCCCAACCGCGTCGAAGGTCTCGTGGTACTGCTGGCGACGCTGTCGATCGGCGCCGTCTGGTCGTCCTGCTCTCCGGATTTCGGCGCCGCGGCGATCGTCGACCGCCTCGGCCAGATCGGCGTCAAGGTGCTGTTTGCCGCGCCGCGCTATCATTACGCGGGCAGGAAACACGACATCTCCGAGCGGCTGGCCGAGATCGTCGCTGCGATGCCGACCGTGACCACGCTGGTGTTGACCGGCGAGCCGGGCGCAAGGCCGGACTGCGCGGCGACTTGTCTCGCCTTCGACGATTTCGGCGGCGACGGCGCGCTCGCCTTCGAACGCGTGCCCTTCGACCATCCGGCCTATGTGCTCTACACCTCGGGCACCACGGGTGCGCCGAAGGCGATCGTCCACCGCACCGGCGGCGTGCTGCTCCAGCATCTGAAGGAGCATCTGCTGCACGGCGATGTTCGCCCCGGCGACGTGATGAGCTGGTACACCAACACAGCCTGGATGATGTACCATTGGCTGGTCTCGGGCCTCGCCTGCGGCGCGACCGTGGTGCTCTATGACGGCGCGCCGATCCTGAAGACCACTGATGGCCTCGACCCCAGTCCGCTGTGGACAATGGCGGAGCGTGCACGCGTCACCCATTTCGGCACCAGCCCGAAATATCTGGCGACGCTGGCCGCCGAAGGTTACGCGCCGGGACGGCTGCACGACCTGTCCTCGCTGCGCTCCCTGCTCTCAGCCGGCGCGCCGGTCTCTCCCAGCCAGTTCGACTGGGTCTACGCGCATGTGAAGTCGGACATGATCTTTGCCTCGATCTCGGGCGGCACCGAGATCATCGGCTGTTTCCTGCTCGGCTCGCCGATCCACGCCGTTCGCCGCGGCGAGCTGACCGTCAAAGGGCTGGGCCTCGCGGTGGCTGCCATGGACGAGCGCAACGCCCCGGTCATCGGCCGGCAGGGTGACCTGGTCTGCACCGAACCGTTCCCGTCCATGCCGCTGACCTTCTGGGGCAAGGACGGTGACGCGCGTTACCACGCCACCTATTTTGCCGCACGCCGGGAAATCTGGACGCATGGCGATGTCGCGGAGATGACGGCGCACGGCTCGGGGATCATCCATGGCCGTTCGGACACGACGCTGAAGCCAGGCGGCGTGCGTATCGGCACGGCCGAAATCTACGCCGCCTGCGAGACCTTCGCCGAGATCGAGGATTGCCTGGTCTTCGGCGCGCCGGTCGAAGGCGACGAAGAGATCGTGCTTTGCGTCAAGCTGAACGCCGGTTTGGGCCTTACGACCGAGCTTGCCGCGCGGATCCGCCGCGCCATTCGCGAGGGCGCTTCGCCGCGTCACGTGCCGCACCGCATCCATGCGGTGCAGGCCGTGCCCTACACGCTCAACGGCAAACGGGTGGAAGGGGCGGCGCGAACGACACTTGAGGGCAAGCCGGTGAAAAATATCGCTTCGCTCGCCA
Organism: Mesorhizobium sp. NZP2298; assembly: GCF_013170825.1. Classification (NCBI taxonomy): domain Bacteria; kingdom Pseudomonadati; phylum Pseudomonadota; class Alphaproteobacteria; order Hyphomicrobiales; family Phyllobacteriaceae; genus Mesorhizobium; species Mesorhizobium sp. NZP2298. The sequence continues at coordinate 1,634,147 of NZ_CP033365.1, forward strand.
ATCCCGCATGCCTGGAGGAATACCGAGCGCTCGACAGGAGCAAGGCGGCATGAGCCGAGCCAAGGGAGCGATCGTCGGTATCGGCGAGTTGAAGCCACTGCGCCTGACCAGCGGCGTGACGACGCTGGAGATGATCGCGGAGGTCTCGCGTCTGGCGGTGCTCGATGCCGGGCTGGAGCCGGCTGATATCGACGGGCTGCTGGTCGGGCCGCAGGTCGGCGAGACGCCGCAGCATGTTCCGGCGACGATTGCCGAATATCTCGGGTTGGCGCCGACCATGGCCAATGTCGTCGACCTCGGCGGCGCTTCGGGGGCAGGGATGGTCTGGCGCGCGGCGGCGGCGATCGAGGCCGGCATGTGCGAGACAGTGCTGTGCGTGCTCGCCAACAACCGCGAGGCGGCGGCGCCCCGCTCGCCCAACCGCAATCCGATCCGCGAGTTCGACGTGCCGTTCGGCGCCTCGGGCGCCAACATCTCTTACGCGCTGCTGATGCAGGCGCATATGGCGCTGCATGGCTCGACCGCCAGGGATTTCGCGCTGATCGCCGCCGCGGCGCGGGCCAATGCGCAGCTCAACCCCGACGCCATCTTTTTCGGCAAACCGGCGGATGTGGACGCCGTGCTGGCTTCGCCGATGGTCGCTTCGCCATTGCATCTCTACGAGATCGTCATGCCGGTCGCCGGCGGCGAGGCTGTGATCGTCACTTCGGCCGAACGTGCGCGCGCGCTGCCCAGAAGACCCGTGCATCTGCTTGGCGCCGGCGAGAAGGTCACGCATCGCGCGGTCAGTCAGGCGCCCAGCCTCACCTCCGGTCCGCTGAAGAGCGCCATGGCGCGAGCCTTCGCGCAGTCTGGCACAGACGCCAATGGGATGGATCTCCTGTCGCTCTACGACTGCTACACGATCATGGTCGCCACGACGATCGAGGATGCCGGGCTCTGCGCGCCGGGCGCGTTCGGCGCATGGCTGCGCGACCATGATCTTTCTCACCAAGGCGACAAGCCGCTCAACACCCATGGCGGCCAGCTCGGCTTCGGCCAGCCGGATCTTGCCGGCGGCATGACGCATGTCGTCGAGGCGGTGCGTCAACTCAGAGGCGAGGCGGCCGAACGCCAGATCGACAAGGCCGAGCTGGCACTGGTCACCGGCAATGGCGCGACGATGAGCGAGGCGACCGCGCTCGTGCTGGGAGCCGCCTGATGTCCGTCGATCTCGACACATTGAAAACCCCCGCTCCGACGATCACCGCGTCGACTCAGCCATTCTGGGACGCCGCGGCGCAAGGGCGGCTGAAAATCCAGCACTGCGAGGACTGCGACAAGGCCGTCTTCTATCCTCGCCCGATGTGCCCGCATTGCTGGAGCAAGCGCCTCGTATGGACGGAGGCGTCGGGCAGGGGCCAGCTGAAATCCTTTTCACAAGTGCACAAGCCGGGCCATCCCGGCTGGCTGCCGGCGGCACCTTACGTGGTTGGGCTGGTCGAACTGGCCGAAGGCCCGACCATGCTCAGCTTCATCTTGCCGGGCATGCGATCGCCCAAGGTGGGGGACGCGCTGTTGCTCGCGCCGACAGCCATAGGCGGCCGTGTCCTGCCGGCCTTCAAACCCGTCGAAACCGCAACAGAGGAGAAGCCGAAATGAGCACCGAGACGAAAGACGGCTGGGCAGGCGTGGTGAAGGGCCGTCCGCAGGTCGGCGCCTTTGCCGAACGCACGCGCCGCACGCGCATCAGCGACATTGAAGCCTTCACCGACATCACCGGTGACCGCAATCCGCTGCACTATGACCGCGCGCTGGCCGAGAAATCGGTGTTCGGCAAGCTGATCGTCCAGGGCGGCGTCACCTCGGGTATCCTCAATGCGCTGGTCGCCGAGGATCTGCCGGGACCCGGCACCGTGTTCCTCGAGGTCGCCTGGAAGTTCGTCAAGGCGGTTGGCGTCGACGAGGAGATCACCGGGCGCGTCGAGGTCAAGGAGGTGCGCCCCGACAAGCCGATCTGCAAGATCGAGACCAGCGTGCGCAACGGCCAGGGCGAGCTTTGTCTCACCGGCACGGCGACCGTGTTCACCGTTCCGCTGCAAGGCGCATGAACACGGTGGGCGACAGCCGGCTTGGCGTGGCGGCCGACTGCGAACGCTGGCGCGTTCTGTCGCTGCTTTGCCTGGCGGTCGTCCTGTCGCTGACCACCTGGTTTTCGGCGACCGCCATCCTGCCCGAACTGAAGCAGGAGCTTGCGCTCGGCCCTGGCGCCGAGGCCTGGCTGACCAATGGCGTTCAGGTCGGCTTCGTGATCGGTGCGCTGGCGGCGAGCCTCGTCAACCTTCCCGACCTGGTTCGGCTCAGCCGTCTCATGGCGGCGGCAGCAATGATTGCCGCGCTCGCCAATGCCAGCCTGCTGTTCCACCCCGATCCGGGCGGCGCCATCGCCGCGCGCATCGTTACCGGCGCGGCACTCGCCGGCGTCTATCCCCCGGCCCTGAAGCTGGTCGCAACCTGGTTCACGCGCGACAGGGGGCTGGCGCTCGGCGCGGTCATTGGCGCGCTGACCATCGGCTCGGCGCTGCCGCATCTGTTCCGCGCCGCCTCAGGCGCGCTCGACTGGCGGCCGGTGGTCGCCGCCGCCAGCCTGGCGACGGCCATCGGCGCGCTGCTGTTCCTGCTGTTTGCCAGGGAAGGGCCCTATCCCTTCGGCAAGGCGGTGTTCGAGCCGGCGCGCATCGGCCAGGTGTTTCGTGAAAAGCCGCTGCTGCTGGCCAATCTCGGTTATCTCGGCCATATGTGGGAACTCTACGCCATGTGGGCGTGGCTGCTTGCCTACACGCGCGCCGCTTTCGAAGCGCAGGCGATCGGAACAGCCGCCGCCGCTTCGCTGTCGACCTTCTTCGTCGTCGCCTCCGGCATGCTCGGCTGCCTGCTCGGAGGCTATCTGTCGGACCGCATCGGCCGAACGGCGACCACAGCCGGCATGATGATCGTCTCGGGGAGCTGCGCCCTGCTGATGGGCTTTCTGTTCACCGGGCCGCTCTGGCTGTTCATGCTGGTGGCCGTCGTGTGGGGCATTTCGGTGATCGGCGATTCCGCGCAGTTCTCCGCCGCCATCACCGAGCTTGCCGACCGCCGCTTTGTCGGCACGGCACTCTCGGTGCAACTCGGCGCCGGTTTCGCGCTGACGGTGCTCGCCATCTGGCTGACACCGCACTTTGCCGACCTCATCGGCGGCTGGCGCTGGGCCTTCCTGCTGCTGGTTCCCGGCCCGCTCCTCGGAGCCGTCGCCATGCTGTGGTTGCGAAACTTGCCGGAGAGCGTGAATATGGCTGGCGGCCTCCGTTAGGGAGGACGCTGCCGCTCCTTGAGTCGCGGCAAATGATTTTGCGGCGGGACCGAATGGAACAAACGACCAGAATGCGTGGGCGTCCTCGCTACGACCAGGAAGATGCCGGAGCCGCCGAGGCGTTCCGCTCGATCGGCTCCAAGGTCGAGCTCAACCGCGACGAGGCGGCACCGCTGTGGGTGCAATTGCGCAACCAGGTCGAGGAAGCCATCAACACCGGCCTGCTGGCGGCCAATTCGCGCATCCCTTCCGAGCAGGCGCTGTGCGACTTCTTCGGCGTCTCGCGTCCGGTCGTGCGCGCCGCGATCGGCTCGCTGTCCAGCGAAGGCCGCATCATCAAGATGCCGCGCAAAGGCATGTTCGTTGCCGCACCGCGCGAGCATGTCGACTTCATGACCGCCAATCTCGGCGTGTTCGACGACCTCACGGCGAAGGGCCACAAGGTCTCGACGCGCACGCTCGAGATCTACCGCTGCCCGCCGAACGAGAAGGAATCCAGCGTCTTCGGCATTCCCGCCAATGGCAGCGTGGTCCGCATCAGCCGCGTCTACATGACCGACGGCGCGCCGATCACCATGACGCGCATCAGCCTGCCGGGGCACCGGGTGCCCGGTCTCGAAAACATCCTGTCGGAAAACCAGTCGATTTTCGGCACCATCCGCGCGGTGTTCGGCCTGACGGTGAAGCGCGCCGACCGCTGGCTGCGCGCGGCCTTGCCCACCAAGGAAGAGGCCGAGCAGATGGGCGTTGCCGCCAACACGCCGCTGATCGAGATCGAGTCGATCGCCTATGACGCGGACGGCGCGGCGCTCGAATATTACGAGGCCTTCTACAACTCCTCCGTCGCCCGCATCCACATGGCGGTCGAGCAGCCGTCGGCGACGGTGAACGGTGTCGATCGCACCTGAATCACATCCGTGAAAAAGAATCCGTTTTCTGGTTATAACCAGATTGACGGACCCGGGAAGCTTCTGTAACGTCCTTGTCATGGGGTCGGGAGGAGCCTGACCCTGGAGGCATTATCAGGATCGATCGGCTTGCGACGCCGCCTTGGCGGCGAGGGGAAGATTTTGCCCGCGTGCAAGCCTGGTCCCGATGGAGGATCTGCGTGGATTACCGGTCGCAATTCGACCTGACGGGCGAGGTTGCCGTCGTCACCGGCGGCGCCAGCGGCATCGGCTTGGAGGCCGCCAAGGCGCTTGGCACTTGCGGCGCGCGCATCGTCCTTCTCGACATGAATGCGCAAGGGCTGAAGGCCGCCGCCGACGAACTCACGGCGGCCGGTGTCGCAAGCATCGACGGCCGCGTGCTGGACGTCACCGATCCGCAAGCCGTCGAGGCGATGGCCGCCCGGATCGTCAGCGATTTCGGCCAGGTCGACATACTGGTCAACAGCGCCGGCATCGCCCGCCTCAACACCGCGCTCGACACATCGGACGAGGAATGGCGCCTGGTGATGGATGTCAACGTCAACGGCGTCTACTGGGTCTCACGCGCTTTCGGCCGCTCGATGGTCGCCCGCAACAAGGGCTCGATAGTCAATCTCGGTTCGATGTCGGGCCTGGTCATCAACCGTCCGCAGACCGCGCCCTCCTATATGGTGAGCAAGGGCGCCGTGCACATGATGACCAAGGCGCTCGCCGTCGAATGGGCGAAATCGGGCGTTCGCGTCAACGCCCTGGCGCCGGGCTATGTCGGCACCGAGATGACGCTGAAAATGCGCGAGCGTCCGGAACTCTTCAACACCTGGATCGACATGACGCCGATGGGCCGGCTCGGCGAGCCGCACGAGATCGCTTCGGCGATCCTGTTTCTCGCCTCGCCGGCGTCGAGCTACGTCACCGGCGCGATCCTGTCGATCGATGGCGGCTACACGGCCTGGTGACGGGCCGAGCAAGGATTGGAATATCGCATGACCGTTTCGGACCTAGAGGCACGCCAGGCAATCATCGATGCCTGCCTCAAGATGAACGCGCTGGGCATCAACCAGGGCACCTCAGGCAATGTCAGCCGGCGCCATGGCGAGGGCATGCTGATCTCGCCGACCAGCACGCCTTACGATAGGCTGGTGCCCGAGGACATCGTCTTCATGGCCTGGGACGGCGAGATTGACGGGCGCCTGCCGCCGTCGAGCGAATGGCGTTTCCATCTCGACATCATGAAGGCGCGGCCCGAGGTCAACGCGGTCGTCCACGCGCATCCGAACTATTGCACGACCATCGCGATCATGGGCAGGAAGATACCGGCGATCCATTACATGGTGGCGGTCGCCGGCGGCAGCGACATTCGCTGCGCCCCTTACGCCACCTTCGGCACGGCGGAGCTTTCGGCGCATGCGGTGGAGGCGCTGCGCGACCGCAAGGCCTGCCTGCTCGCACAGCACGGCATGATCGCGGTCGGTTCCAGCCTCAGCCAGGCGATGTGGCTGGCGGTAGAGGTGGAAACGCTGGCGCGGCAGTATCACGGCGCCCTGCAGATCGGCGAGCCGCCGATCCTGTCCGAGGAGGAGATCGAGAACGTCATCAGGCGCATGGCCAGCTACGGCCTGCGCGACAAGGAGGCTGCTGCCTGAGCGGCGGCCATCTGGCACAATCCTCCGGGAAGGCCCGGAGCGATCAACAAGGGAGGAAATGAAATGACCGGATCAATGAGAGGCCTCGTCAAGGCGCTCGCTTTGGGGTTGGCGGCGGCTTGCAGCCTGGCTGCCATCTCAGGCGCGAGTGCCGAGGAACTGTCGCTCAAGGGCAAGCGCATCGGCGTCTCCGCCATCGGCACGGACCACTATTGGGACCTGATGGCGTTCCGCGGCATCCAGGACCGTGTGAAGGAGCTCGGCGGCGAAGTGATCGCGCTCGACGCCGGCCGCAAGGACCAGCAGCAGATCGCGCAGCTGCAGACGCTGATCGCGCAGAAGCCCGACGCCATCATCGAGCAACTCGGCAATCTCGAAGTGCTGAACCCGTGGCTGCAGAAGATCCGCGATGCCGGCATCCCGCTGTTCACGGTCGACACCGCGACGCCGCACGCCATCAACAACACCACGTCCAACAACTACAACATCGGCGCCGAGATCGCGCTGCAGATGGTCGCCGACATGGGCGGCAAGGGCAATGTGCTGGTCTTCAACGGTTTCTACAGCGTGCCGGTCTGCAAGATCCGCTACGACCAGCTGAAATATGTGCTGACTTCGTTCCCGGATGTGAAGATCGTCGAGCCGGAACTGCGCGACGTCATCCCGAACACCGTGCAGAGCGCCTATTCCAACGTGACGGACATGCTGACCAAGTCGCCCGAGAAGGGCTCGATCGGCGCGGTGTGGGCCTGCTGGGACGTGCCGCAGATCGGCGCCACGCAGGCGGTCGAGGCCGCCGGCCGCAACGAGGTCAAGACCTATGGCATCGACGGCAGCCCGGAAGTCATCAAGATGGTGATGGATCCGAAGTCGTCGGCAGGCGCGGTGGCCGCGCAGCAGCCTTATGAAATCGGCAAGACATCGGTTGACAATGCCGCCAGATATCTTGCCGGCCAGAAGGTTGCGCCCTTCACCTTCGTGCCCGCGGTGCTGATCAACAAGGAAAATGCCGCGGAAAAAGGAAAGCCGTTCCTCGACGCCGCCGAAAAGGCAGGCGTTAAATAGGCGGAACGAAACGGCGGGCAGCCATCTCCAGGGAAATGGCCGCCCGCCACCATCAACCAGGATTGACGGCCATGCAGACAGCAAAGCGTGAAATTGCTGTATCGATGACGGACATATCGAAGCGGTTCGGCCCGGTGCGGGCGCTGGAAAACGCGAACCTCGAGATCGCGCGCGGCTCGATCCTCGGCCTTGTCGGCCAGAACGGCGCCGGCAAGTCGACGATCATCAAGGTGCTGGCCGGCATCATCAGGCCGGACAGCGGCACCGTGGTCATCAATGGCGAGACCGTGACCTCGCTGTCGCCGGCATCTGTGGAAAAGCTCGGCGTGCATTTCATCCATCAGGACAGGCTGCTGGTGCCGACCGCGACGGTCGGCGAGGCGGTGTTCCTCGGCCACGAAATCGGCCTCGGCCCGTTCGTCAGCCGCCGCGCCATGGAGCGCAAGGCGGGCGATCTGCTGAAGCGGTTCTTCGGCATGGAATTGCCGGCGGGAACCCTGGTCAAGGACCTGACCACGGCACAGCAGAAAGTGGTGCAGATCACGCGGGCGCTGGCGCAGAAAGCGTCCGTGCTGGTGCTCGACGAGCCGACGGCGGCGCTGGTCAAACGCGAGGTGGACAGCCTGTTCGATGTGCTGCGCCGGCTGCGCGACGACGGCATCGCCGTGGTCTTCATCTCCCACTACATGCAGGAAATCGAAAAGCTCTGCGACCGCGTCACCGTGATGCGCAACGGCACCGATGTCGGTACGGTCGACCCGCGTGAGACATCGATCGACGAGATCATATCGATGATGATCGCCCGCGATGTCGGCGAGATGTTTCCCAAGCGTTCGGTCACGTTGGGCGCGCCGGTGCTCGAAGTCGCCAATCTGCGGCTCGGCGGGAGCTTCGAAAACATCGGCTTCAACGTTCGCGCCGGCGAGATCGTCGGCCTCACCGGCCTCCTCGGATCCGGCGCCAAGGAGATCGTGCAGTGCCTGTTCGGCCTCAAGACCGCCGAGGGCGGCTCGATCAAGGTCGAGGGCAAGCAGCTGTCGCTGTCGACGCCGGTCAAGGCAGTTCGTGACGGCATCGCCATGCTGCCGGAGGATCGTCGCGCGCACGGCGTGGCGCTCGGCCTGTCGGTACGCGAAAATATTTCGCTGGCGAGCCTGCGCCGCTATTCCAGAAGCGGGCTGGTCAGCCGCAACAGCGAGAACCAGGCGGTCGACGGACTGATCAGGGAATTGTCGATCAAGACGCCGCATCGCGACGCGCTGGTGCGCGAACTCTCCGGCGGCAACCAGCAGAAGGTGGCGATCGCCAAATGGCTGAGCTGCCAGTCGCGGGTCTATGTGCTTGACGAGCCCACGGTGGCTGTCGATGTCGGCGCCAAGGTCGAGATCTACAATCTGCTGAACCGCCTGGCGGGCGAGGGCGCGGCGATCCTGCTTCTGTCGTCAGACCTGCTCGAACTGGTCGGCGTCTGCGACCGGGTGCTGGTCGTCTATCGCGGCCGGCTGGCCGGTACCTTCTCCGGTACGGCGATGAACAGCGATGCGTTGCTCGCGGCCTCGTCGGGCGCGCGCTCCAACGCTGACGGGGTGGCGGCATGAGCGCGACAACTGTCCACGCCCAGGCCGGCGTGTCCGACCAAGCCAGCGCCACAGGCAAAAGTGCTGGGCGGCGGTTCGCCACCCTCGTCGTGCGGCTCGGCGCGATTGCCGCTTTCGCCGCGATCATGGCCTATTTCGTCGTCTTTGCGCCGGGCTTCACCTCGACCTTCAACCTGATCAACGTCGTCGAGCAGTCGGCGATCCTGGGCGTGCTCGCCTATGGCATGACTTCCGTCATCATCGGCGGCGGCTCCGATGTCACCGAAGGCGGCATCGACCTGTCGATCGCCGCCAATATGGGGCTGTGCGCCGCCGTCTACGCCACGCTGCTGTCGATGGGCTATGGCGACTTCCTTTCGGTGCTGGCGGCCATCGCCGTCGGCATGGCGGTCGGCGCGCTGAACGCCCTTGCGGTCGTCGGTCTCGGCATCCTGCCACTGCTGGCGACGCTTGCCGTGCTCAACGTCGCCGCCGGCATGGAACTCACGCTCACCCAGAACACGGTCGTCGGCGCATCCTCCCCGCTGCTCGGCTTCCTGGTCTCGGGCAGTTTCCTCGGCATCTCCGCGCTTGCCTGGGCGCTGATCGTCTTCTCCGCGATCATGATCGTGATCGTTCACGGCACCGCCTTCGGGCTTCGGCTCTACGCGGTCGGCGGCCATCCCGAGGCCGCGCGCGCGGCCGGTCTCAGCGTGCCGTTCTACGTGTCCTTCACCTATGTGCTGAGCGGCTTCTGCGCGGCGGTGGCGAGCGTCCTCACCGTTTCGCGGCTCTCGGCCAGCACGCCCGGTTCCGGCGAACTGCTTTTGTCGGTGCTGGCGGCGGCGCTGCTCGGCACCGTCTTTTCCCGCCGCTTCGTGCCGACCATGGGCGGCACGCTGCTCAGCGTGCTGTTCATCGGCCTGCTCGCCAACGGCTTCCAGTTGCTCAACGTCTCGAGCTACTGGGTCAACGGCGTGCAGGGAGCGCTGATCCTGCTGGTGGTGGCCATCACATCCTTTGCCCGCGGCTCGGAGGGTTCACGATGAGCGTCTCGGCCAACGACAGTCCCAAGATGAGCCTGCGCGCCTTCCTTGCCAAATACAGCGTGCTCATTGCTTTTGCTGCAATCGTCATCTTCTTCGCGATGGCGAGCCCGACCTTCCTGACACCGGCCAACCTCTTCAACGTGCTGGTCAACAATGTCGTCATGCTGGCGATCGTGGCGCTCGGGCTCACGATCGTCATATCGTCCGGCGGCATCGATCTTTCCGTCGGCGTGTCCGTCGACATGGCCAGCATGGTCTTCGTCATGCTGCTCGCCGCCGGCTATAGTGGCGTGGTCGGCGTCGGTGGCGGCCTGGGTGCTGCCCTGGTCGTCGGCATCCTCAACGCCATCCTCATCACCTGGCTCAACATCAGCCCGTTCTTGGCAACGCTTGGCGTGCTGTTCATAGGCCAGAGCACACAGCAGCTCGCCACCAGCGGCGGCCAGCCGATCTACCTCACCAGCGGCTATGCCGGCGACCAGTTCAACGCCATTGCCCGCACCGCTCTGTTCGGCGTGCCGACACCGGTGATTGTGCTGATCGTCTCGGCCATCGCGGTTCACGTCCTGCTGCACCGCTCTGTCTTCGGCCGCTATGTGCAGGCGATGGGCGCGCAGCCGGGCGTAGCCTGGTATTCCGGCATCCGCGTGCCGCGCGAATTGTCGATGGTGCATGTGCTGTGCGCGCTGCTGGCGGGCGTCACCGGCATCCTGCTGTCGGCAACGGTCAAGTCCTACGTGCCGCTGTCCGGCAACGCCTTCCTGCTCGACGCCATCGGCGCCACCTTCATCGGCACGACGCTCAGCCGCGAGCGCAAGCCCTCGGTGATCGGCACGCTGCTCGGTGTCCTGCTGCTTGCCATCGTCAAGAACGGGCTGCTCCTCGTTGGCTGGAATTTCTACTGGCAGCAGGTCGGCATCGGCGTGCTGGTCTTCCTGGTGCTCGCCGTGAGCTTCGGCCTGCGCCGCGCCACCCATTGAGTTCGACCACATGAGTTCGAAAGGTCAGCCAACCATGCCACAATTCGACGTCAGCTCGATCGGCTTCTACGTCCTCGACATCCTGGGGCGGCCGGTGTCGCGCATCCCCGAAGGCGGCCGCGCCGACTATATCGAGGAGATCCGCATGACAGTCGCCGGCACGGCCGGCGCGACCGGCATGGACTGCGCCATCCTCGGGCTGAAAACGCGGGCCGTTACCACGCTCGGCACCGACGATATGGGCGACTGGTTCCTCGCCAAGCTGAAGAAATATGGCCTGGAGTGCGGCCTGGTGCGCCGCGACGGCAGCGTCCAGACTTCCTCCACCATTCTGCCGGTGCGGCCAAATGGCGAGCGTCCGGCATTGCATGTGCCGGGGACGGCCGCCGTGTTCGAGGTCGCAGACGCCGATCTCGACGCCGCGCTTGACGCCACGGTCGTCCATGTAGGCGGCACCGGGCTGTTGAAGCGTTTTGACGGGGCGCCGACGGTCAAGCTGTTGAAACGCGCCAAGGAACTTGGCCGCATCACAACCTTCGATCTGATCCAGGCGACGCCGGAAACCTGGAAGCTGGTCGAGCCGTGTCTGCCCTATATCGACTATTTCGTGCCGAGCATCGACGAGGCAGGCGAGATGGCGCACGACCGGGATCCGGCCCGCGTTGCCGCCTTCTTCAAGGCGAGGGGCGTGAAAAACTGCATCCTGACCCTCGGCGCCGATGGCGTGCATGTCTCGCCGCAGCATGGCGAGGATTTCCACCTGCCGGCCTTCGACGTCGAGGTCTTCGACACCACGGGCTGCGGTGACTCCTTCACCGCCGGCATCATCGTCGGAATCGTCAAGGGCTGGGACCTCAAACAGTCGGCGCGGTTCGCAACCGCCGTCGCCGCCAAGGTGGCGATGGGGCTCGGCTCCGACGGCAAACTCGTTTCATTCGACGACACGGTGGCGGCGATGAATTCGCTCCCTGTCAAGACATCAAAGGTGCAAGCAGCATGACCATTCTTCCTGAGGCCAAGGGCAAAACGGCTCTCGTCACCGGCGCCAGCCGCGGTATCGGCAGGGCGCTCGCCAAGGGGCTCGCCGACGCGGGCTTCGACGTCGCCGTCACCGACCTGCCGTCGCAGGCGGCGGAGCTTGCCGCAACCAAGGCCGAGATCGAGGCGGCCGGCCGCAAGGCCTATGTCTACACAATGGATGTCAGCAGGAAGCACGAGATCGAGGCGACGGCACAGGCGCTGCTTGAGGCGGCTGGCAGCATCGACGTGCTGGTCAACAATGCCGGCATCCTGAAACCCAGCCTGCTCCAGGATCTCGACGAGGCCAGTTGGGACGCGCATTTCGACATCAATGCCAAGGGCGTGCTGATGATGTGCCAGGCCGTGCTGCCGCATATGCGCGCCAGGAGATCGGGCAGGGTGATCAACATCGCCTCGATCGCCGGCCGCCAGGGCGTGCCGACGCAGGGTCATTACGCGGCGACCAAATCGGTGGTGATCACGCTCACCCGCGTGCTGGCGCAGGAAGTCGGCATGGACGGCGTCACCGTCAATGCCATCTGCCCCGGCATCATCCTGACCGAGATGGGCAAGAACAACCTCGGCAGCGAGGCGGCGATCCGCCATTGGGAAGATGTCGCGGCGCTGAAGCGCCTCGGCGCACCGGAAGACGTCGTCGGGCCGGTGCTGTTCTTCGCCTCGGATCTGTCGGCCTTCGTCACCGGCCAGTCGCTCAACGTCGACGGCGGCATCTACTACCACTGACGGGCCGCCGCGGGCTTGCACAATCGCGACGTCCACGTCTGGCGTTGAAGATACGACACGAGAGGATCCGTCCAAGCGGCGAAAGCGGTGATCCAGAGACTGGATGTCGCCCCGGCAGCTGACGCGCGTTGCCGGGGGAGAGGGTTCTGTGGCAAACTTTCAGTAAGTGGACCGTGGCATGGAACGCTCCGCGGCATTGGAGGTGCGAGCAATGTTCAAGGGTCGCGCCAGGGGTCAGGGGATTCGTGCCAAATCCCAATTTCCTGCCCAAGGATCATCGCGTCGCGGAACGCGTCCGGCCAGCGCGTGATCGACTATCTGACCAGAAGGTTGAAGGGCGCCTCGCCCTCCCATGAAAAGGAACCTTCGGGCTGCCTGATAAGCTCGGGAAAATGACCGGGCACGATGCGATCGGCCGTTGCAAGAATGTGCTTTATGGTGGCTGTGCCTGCTTCCAGCGTGTCGAAGGCCATGTCGCATCGCGCCAGGATCGCCTCCTTTATATATTTGATGGCGTCGCCGGCGATGATGACTCGGCCCTTTTCCGCACTCTCGAAGCGCAGCGCATAGCTGCCGGGTGTGTGGCCGGGCGCCGGGAAATAGGAGATGCCGGGTTCCAGTTCGCCCTCGCCATCGATCAGGTCGACCTGGCCGCGCGACAACTGGTCGAGAATGCCCCAGGGAACCAGCAGATCATCGGGATGCGGGTTGGCTGCGTAGTTCCACTCGGTCCGGCTGACGACGATCCGCGCGTTGCGAAACAGATCGATGTTGTGCGCGTGATCGAAATGCAGATGCGACAGGAAGACGGTCTTTATGTCGGACGGCTCGAGGCCACGTTCGCGCAACTTCTTCAGCAGGCCGAGTCGGGAAATGTAGCCACCGGTATCGAAGAGGATCGGACCGCGCCCGCCATGGATCAGCGTGACATTCGACATCCCCAGGAAATCGTCTTTCAGGCGCAGATTGTTCCCGGCAACGACGATCTCGTAGGACGGGTTCAAGAGGCTTGCCTTTCCTCTACCCAGCGCAATGTCTCGGGCAAGGTATTCCAGCCGCCATGCGCCCGCTTGTAGGCTTCGAGCGCGGGCTGCATGTGATCGACCGACAGGCTGATGAAACCCTCCCGGTCACCGGTGCGCAACATATCGATCATGCGGCCATGCTCTTCACGCGCAAGCTTCAGGAGAACCGGGTCGCCGATGCCATAGCAACGGATGCCGAGGGTTTCCACCCAGACGCGGTCGATCAGGCCGGCCAGACAGACATTGCCGCATGCCGCCCAGATGCGGCGATGGAACTTGTTATTGAGCGTGCAGACCTTCTGAAGTTCGCCACTCTCGTGCGCGGCGCAATAGTCGCGATGGATGGCCTCGAGGTCGGCGATCAACTCCCTGCTGGCGGGCAGGGGAATGCGCCGTGCGGCTTCGGTCTGCAGCAGCGCCCGGGTCTCGTAGATCTGCTCGACCTCTTCGACGGAAAAATCGCGTACCGTCACGCCCTTGTTGGGGCGGCGCGAGACAAGCCCCATCTGCTCGAGATCAGCCATGGCGGAACGCACGATGTGCCGGGAGACGTCGAACTGAGCGGTGATGTCTTCCTCAATCAGGCGTTCGCGTGGCCTGAGTCGGCCAAAGATGATCTTCTGCTTGATGAAATCGACGATCTGAGCCACATGCTGGCTGTTCTTGTTCTGGGCCAAAATCTCAACTCCGTTCCAATAGTTTTCCGACAGCATACTCGGCAAGCGCGAGCGCGGATGTCAGACCGGGTGATTCTATCCCGAAAAAATTCACTAGCCCCGGGATTCCATGGTCAAGTGGGCCTTCGACCAGAAAATCCGCGCTCGGCGCGCCAGGGCCGCTGATCTTGGGCCTGACACCGCAGTGCGTACAATTGAGTTCCCTGTTCATGACCCCAGGCCAGTATGATCGCACGAGGGTGTAGAACTCCTCTGCAACCTGTGCATCAGGTATATAGTCGATTTCATCAATCCAATGAAGATCGGGACCGAGGCGCATCCGGCCGGAGAGATCCAGAGTCAGATGAATACCGAGACCGCCCTCCACCGGCACGGGGTAGATGAGGCGAGAAAAGGGTGTCGCTCCCGAAACCGAAACGTAATTTCCTCTCGCCAGGAAGCGGCGAGGGATTCGGCCCGGTGGATGGTTCTCGATGCTGCCGGCGACCGCCTGGGCTCCGAGCCCCGCGCAATTGATCAGATTTCTGCAGCTTATCGATATGGCATTGGCACCGTTTTCGCCGGCTGCTTGAACGTCGAATCCATCGGCTCGCTGTCTCGCGGCATTCACCCGCGTGCGCAGAACACATTGGGCGCCATGGGCCTCGGCGTCGCCTTGCAAGGCGAGCATGAATGCATGGCTGTCGATGATACCGGTCGAGGGCGAGTGAAGCGCGGCCAGGCATTCGAGTTCCGGCTCCATGCGCCGGGCTTCAACACCATCGAGAGCGATCAGATCAAGAACGCCGTTTTCGGCTGCCCGCTTCGCCAGGGCTTCGAGTGTTTTTATCTGCGCGGGGGTGGTGGCGACGATCAGCTTGCCGAGCCGGCTCACCGGAACCCCGCGGCGCTCGCAATAGTCGTAGAGCATCCGCCGTCCGGCGACGCATAGCCGCGCCTTCAAGCTTCCGGACGGATAGTAGATCCCGGCGTGGACGACCTCCGAATTGCGCGACGAGGTGTGTGTGCCGATGGCATTTTCCTCTTCGAGCACAAGAACTTCCTGGCCATGCAGCGCCAGTTGCCGCGCGACCGCGAGGCCGATGACGCCAGCTCCGACGACGATCGTTTCGATATCCAATCCAACACCTCTTTTCCGCAATTGGCCATATGTCGGCAAAATCTGCAACAAGATTGTTGACAAAATTGTCGCCGTGCAATCTCATGATGGCGAGGAATGCGTTTGCGCAAGAGTGGGGAGGGCGTTTTGGAGCGGCTGCTCGTCAACGGGATTTCCGTTCACGTCGAGGAGATCGGACCTGTCGGTGCGCCGGCGGTGCTGATGAGCAACAGCCTTGCGGCGGACACCTCGATGTGGGCCGCGCAAGCTCAGCAGTTGGCGCAGAACTACCGTGTCATCCGCTTCGACGCCCGGGGACACGGGCGGACGGAAGCTACGGCGGACGACTATTCTCTCGATCTTCTGGTCGATGACGTCCTCTCGCTTCTGGATGCGATGGACATCGAAAAAGTGCATTTCGTCGGACTTTCGCTGGGCGGAATGATCGGACAGCTTCTCGCCGTGCGCGCGCCCCATCGGCTGTCCAGTCTGGTCCTGTGTGCGACGTTTGCCTCGACCTCGATCGAGATGTGGGACGAGCGCGTCAAGCTTGCGCGCAAAGAGGGCGTCGAACCCCTGATCGAACCGACCCTCACGCGCTGGTTGACGCCTGGATTTCGGGCGGCGCGTCCCGATGTCGTGGACGCGGTGCGCGGCATGATCGGCAAGACTTCGGCAGAAGGATATGCCGGATGTGCTGCCGCAATCCGCGATATGGATATTTCCGGTGCCGCCCAGCATATCTCGCTGCCGACGCTTTTGGTCGCCGCGGCCGACGATCCTTCGGCGCCGCCTGAGACGATGGCGCGGCTTCATGAACGTATCGAAGGCGCGCGTTTCATCGTTCTGGAGGACGCGGCCCATCTGTTCACGATCGAGCAGCCCGATCGCGTGACCCGCGTCATTGCCGAGTTCCTTGCCGAAGTTACGGCCGAGCTCGACCCGCAGACAGGCGGATCAGATGCGTCCGCCACACAAACCCGCTTGGGGTGACAAACCGGAGGAGAACAAATGACCGAGGAGATCAAATCACCTGCCGTGCCCGGCCTGAGCCGCCGCACATTCCTGACAGCAGCCGGCGGCACGATGGCCGCCGCGGGCCTTTTGAGCGCTGGACTGGCCACGCCGGCAATTGCCCAGGCCAAGAAGGTGAGGGTCGGCTTGGGGCTGAATTACGGGCCCTTCAATCAGCCCTGGCGGCGCGGCTGCTACACGCTGCTGAAGAAGGTCGTGGAACTGGGCGGCGAGGCCGTCACCGTGCGCGGCACACCCAGCAAGCAGAGCGAACAGGATTCGGCGCGTTCGCTGTTGGATCGCGACATTGATGTCCTGGTGCTTGGCATCTATTCGCTGGAATCGGAAACCGCCTACCTCGTCGACGAGGCGAAGAAGCGCAACATCAAGACAGTTGGCTTCGCGGTACCGGTCAAGGATTCGCCATTTGTCACGGAAGACACCTACGGCACAGGCGCCACGCTGTCCTATCATGTGCTGAACGTCACCGGCCGGCAGGGTACATTCGTCCAGACCGCCGAAAGCAAAGGGTTCTATACGCCGTTCGATCAGGAGGCGGACCAGTTCAGCCTCATGGCCAGCTACGAGCCACGCATGAAGGTGCTGCCATTCGTCTCCGGTTCGGTCTCGACCCAGGACCAGATATCCAAGGGCCGCGAGAACGCTCTGGCGCTGCTCCAGGCCAATCCTGAACCTGGCTCGTTGACCGGTATCATCTCCTGGTGGTGGCCGCTGACGATCGGCGCCGCGCAAGCGATGCAGCAGATGGGCCGCACCGATGTCCGCATCTTCAACCACTACTTCTCGAACCAGTTGCTGGAAGAGATGGTCAAACCGAACTCGCCGGTCGAATTCTCGACCGACGTGCCTTGGCATCTGATGGGTGAGCAGGTCGCCGAGATCGCCATCAAGCTTGGACAGGGCGAGACGGTGCCGCCCTATCAGAGCCGGGTTCCGGTGACGGCGATCACCAAGGACCAGGCGGGTCAGGCGCTGGCCGAGGTGCAGAAGATGGACGAGGAAGCGATCGCCTTCCTTAAGGACTACGGCGGCTGAGCCAAGTCGAAATGGGGCCGGGCTCGGACCCGGCCCCTCATGATCGTGTTGACCAGGTCTTTGTGGAGTAGGCGATGCCTGTCGTTCAGGTGAATATCAAGGATGGGCGCACGCTCGACCAGAAGCGCGAACTGGTTTCGCGCATCACGGATGCGCTGGTCGACGTATGCGGCGCGGCCAGGGACCGTGTCCACGTCATCATCAACGAAGTTGCGGAAGAGAGCTGGGGTCGCGGCGGGCAACTGCTGTCCGACATCGCCGCAATAGCCGTTCAGGAAAAGGAACGAAAATGAGCGGACGTCTGAGCGGAAAGCGCATCATCATCACGGGCGCTGTCGATAATATCGGCAAGGAAGCCGTGCGTGGCTTCGTGGCCGAGGGTGCAAGAGTCGTCATCGGCGACAGGGATGAGAGAGGTGCGGCCACCGCGCAAGAGTTTGGCGGCGCGGTGCATTTCATAAAGGTCGATGTCACCGAGGAAGGCAGCGTGCGGTCGCTGATCGAAGAGGGTGCCGCATGGCTCGGAGGCCTCGATGTCCTTTGCCAGAACGCCGGTCTCCAGCACTCAGGCGCCGTGACCGATTTCGATGCCGCGAAATGGGACGCGCTCTTCGCGGTCAATGCGCGAGCCCATTTCTTTGGCGCGAAGTACGCGGTTCCGATGCTGCGCAAGAACGGGAAGGGGTCGATCATCAACACCTCCTCGCTGGCCGGCAAGCGCGGCGGGCCGGGGATGACCGCCTATTCGGCCTCGAAAGGCGCGGTGATCGCCTTCACCACCGCGCTCGCGATGGAGCTGGCGGCCGACAATATCCGCGTCAACGCGATTTGTCCGGGTTGGGTCGATACCGCCTTCAACCAGCCGGCGATCAATTTCATGGGTGGCCTCGACGCCCAGGCGAAAGCCGTGTCCTCGGTGGTGCCCTTGGGCCGGCAGGCCCTGAGCAGCGAGATCGCGCCGATGTTCGTCTATCTCGCCTCGGACGAGTCCTCTTACATGACCGCACAGGCGATCACGATCGATGGCGGCGTCTACAATTCCTGAGTCCTCTCGCTGAGAAGCTCGGATCGGCCTGGGAGGAGAATGAGATGGCACAGTCAACAACTGAAATCGGTTCGGGGACAGTCGCGATGCAAGGCAAGCCGAAGCAGGATCGAGGATCGCCTCTGGTCAATTTTCTGCGCCGCTGGGGCACGATCGTTGTCATCGTCGCCACGGGCATCGGCTTCGCGCTTGCCTCGCCCTGGTTCCTGACGCTGTCGAACTTCAACAACATCCTGTTCTCGATGATCGTCAGCTGCCTGGTTTCCGTCGGGCTCACCTTTGTGGTGGTCGGTGGCAGCTTCGACCTCTCCGTTGGTCTGACCGTAACCACGACGTCGATCGTAACCGCCTTCCTTATCCCGATCGTCGGGCCGTGGCTGGCAATCGTCGGCGCCTTGTTCGTCGGCGCCTTCATCGGTCTGCTCAACGGCTTCCTGGTCACCTACGGGCGGCTGTCCGGCATCGTCGTCACGCTCGGCATGATGTTCGTGCTCGGCGGCATCAACATCTTCCTTACCGATGGCTACCAGATCGCCGTCGACTACAAGGAAACGGCGTTCGCCTTCATCGGTCAGGGCAAGATCGGCTTCGTCGCCTTTCCGGTCCTGATCCTGCTGGCGGTGGTGGCGCTGATGCATGTCGTCTCGACGCGCACCAAGCCCGGGCACTACATCGCCGCCGTCGGCGACAATCCCATGGCTGCCTACTATTCGGGCGTGAAAGTTTATCACTGGTTGATCCTGGCCTTCATACTGGCTGGCGTCATGTCGTCGATCGGCGGGATCATTCTGACCTCCGTCTCCTCCTCGGCGCAGCCGGTGGGTGGCGAAGGATATCTGCTGGAGGCGTTCGCCGCGGTGTTCCTGGGCGCGACCGTGCTCGGCAAGGGCAAGCCGCATGTGTTCGGCACGCTGCTTGGCGTCTTCTTCATCTACATGGTCAATTCCGGAATGAGTATGGTCGGCTTCCCCTTCGCCGCGCGTCAGCTGTTCTCGGGCCTTATCCTGATCCTCGCCGTCGGCGCCAATGCGATGCTGAACCGCGAGGAAATTCACCTCAAATTCATCTGAGCCGGAGGACACCATCATGTCGCAATGGCTTCTCGAGGTTCGCAACCTCACCAAGGATTTTAGCGGGACCAAGGTGCTGAAAGGCATCGATCTTGGCTTCCGGCGCGGTGAGGTCCACGGGCTGCTCGGTGAAAATGGAGCCGGCAAGAGCACGCTGATCAAGATCCTGACCGGCGTCTATGGCGCCAGCAGCGGTGAAATCTTGCTGGAGGACAGGCCGGTGCGGATCGGCAGCCCGCTCGACGCCCATAGGCTCGGGCTTGGCGCCGTCTATCAGGATGCTGAACTGATCGGGGGATTCACCGTCGGGCAGAATCTGCTGCTCGGCAACGAGCCGGGAAAAGCGCTGATCAGCAACAGGAATATCCATGCTCAGGCGCAGGCAATCCTCGACCGCATCGGCATCGAGATCGACGCCACGCGCCTTGCCAGGACGCTTTCCGCAGCCGAAATGCAACTCGTCACCTTGGGCACGCTGTTTCACCGCAATTACAAGGTGATCGTTCTCGACGAGCCGACGGCTCGACTGTCGGCTAGCGAGGTGGAGTTGTTGTTCCGGATCATCCAGAACTTCCTGTCGCAAGGCATCACCATCATCTACATCTCGCACCGGCTGGAGGAGATCAAACGCATCTGCGATCGCGTGACTGTCCTGCGCGGCGGCACGGTTTCGGCAACGCTCGACCGTGACGAGATCACTGAGGATCGGGTGACGGAGCTGATGGTCGATCGCAGCCGCAGCGATCTGGAAACCTACAACACCGGCCATTCGACGGCGCAGGTGGTGCTCGAACTGGAAGCCGTCGGAACGGCCAAGCTCGAACCGCTGTCGCTCAAGGTTCATGCCGGCGAAGTTCTCGGCATCACCGGTCCGGTCGGCGGCGGCATGGAGCAGCTGGAGCTTGCACTCGGCGGGATAGCCGCGGCCTCGGGCACGGTGCGCGTCGATGGGACGGCGCGGCAGAT
This sequence comes from Mesorhizobium sp. NZP2298, assembly GCF_013170825.1. NCBI lineage: Bacteria > Pseudomonadati > Pseudomonadota > Alphaproteobacteria > Hyphomicrobiales > Phyllobacteriaceae > Mesorhizobium > Mesorhizobium sp. NZP2298. Next base: position 1,654,437 of record NZ_CP033365.1, read on the forward strand.
TCCGGATCCGCCCGCCTCCCGGCGGGCGGGCATCGCAGTCATCCCCGAGGACCGGCGCAAGCAGGCGCTGTTTCCCAATCTGACAATGGCGGAAAATATCTGCCTGCCCGTGCTCTCAAGACTGTCCCGATGGGGCCTGGTCAACGGACGCCTCAAGGATGGTTATGCGCAGGCGGTAATGGGCCAACTCAATGTCATGCCACGACAGCCGGACACCATCGTCAAGTTCTTCTCCGGCGGCAACCAGCAGAAAGCCGTGATCGGCAAATGGCTGAAGGCCGAGGCACGTGTCTACGTATTCGTCGAGCCGACCTCCGGCGTCGACGTCGGCGCGATCAAGGAGATCTACGACATCATTCTGCGGCTGGCCGAAAGCGGTGCGGCGGTGATCATCATCTCCTCGTCGATCAAGGAGATCCTTTCGCTGGCTGAGACGGTGGTGGTGGTCCGCAAGGGCGCGATCGTCCACGCGGCCAGGAAGACGGACTGCAACTACGACCAGCTTCTCGCTCTTTCCATGGGCGGGAGCACAACAGAAATCGCAGCGTAACATCAAGGAGAAGAGGACGTGACGATCACTGCCGAAAAGATACAGGCCGGACTGCAGGCGGGTCTGAAGAAGGCGCGCGAATTGAACTCGCCGTCCAGCATCGCCATCGTGGACGAGGGGCGGAACCTGCTGGGTTTCGTGCGCATGGAAGGCGCATTGCTCGCCAGTGTCGAAATCTCGCAAGCCAAGGCCTATACCTCGCGTTCGCTCAACATGAAGACTGGCGACGTGATGCCGTTGGTGCAGCCCGGTGGGCCGCTCTACGGAATGGAGAATTCACACCGCTTGCCGCTGGTGGTGTTTGCCGGCGGCGTTCCGGTTTCACGCGGTGATCAGGTCGTCGGCGCCGTCGGCGTGGCCGGTGGCATGCCGCCGGATGACGAGGCGATCGCTTCCGCCGCCGCTGCCGCCATGGCAGGCTGAGCTACCAAAGATACGATGCGGCTTACCGCGTCCCCCGCTTCAGCAATGGGTGGGGGACGTTGTCGTTGGCTGGACAGGAAGCTAACCCCTCACGGCGATGATGGCGCCGGCCAGAACGAGGCCGGCGCCGAACAACCTCAACAGGCCAAGCGGATGGCTTGAGGCGCCAAGGACTCCGAAGCGATCCACGAGCAGCGCGGCCCCTATCTGTCCGGCGATGACAAGGCAGATCGCAGTCGTCGTGCCGAGCGCACCGACACTGACGATCGCCCCGGTGACATAGATCGCGCCGAGCAATCCACCAAGCCAGACCCAGCCCGGTATGGATACGGCCTGTTCCATCGGGGGGAGTGGCGTTCTCAGAAGCAGCTGCGCGGCCATGAGCGCGAGCGTCGCGACAAGGAAGGAGATGCCGGCCGCTATCAATGGACTGCCAAGACCTGCCGCAAGCCGTCCGTTGACGAGCGCCTGGATTGGCAGGACGGAGCCGGCAACCAGGGCGATCAGAACAGCCTTCAGCATGCATCGTCCTCAGCGCGGGATATTGCCGTATCAAAGCCGTAGAGCTGCTCCGCGTTGGTTACGAACAGCTTGCGGCGAAGGTCGGGGTCCGTGGTCCAGTCCAGTGCCATATCGACCAGGTCGCCGTCATTAGGCATTGGCACTGATATGGCCGGGTGTGGCCAGTCCGTCGCCCATAAGACCCTTTCTGGGTTGGCTGCCAGCAATGCCTCCGCGAAAGGCCTGACGTCGTCATAGGGCGGACGCGGTATGCCGGTGATGCGGTAGGCGCCGGAGAGCTTGACCCAGGCACTGCCTTCGCGAACCAGATCCAAAAGCGCCTGGAAGCCGGGGTCTGCCAGGCCCCTTGTCGCCGGCACGTGGCCGAAATGATCGAAAACCGCCGGCACGCGCAATGCCCGTACCCAATCCGCCAGATCGGGTATCGTCGACACGTCGACGAGGAACTGCAGGTGCCAGCCGAACTCGCGGATGCGACTGGCCAAGGCGCGGGCCGTGGCAAGGCCATTGCCGGCCTTGAAGACGAGATTGATCCTGACGCCGCGCACGCCGAGTTCATGCAAGGCAAGCCATTCGCGCTCCGGCAGGGTCTCATCGACAACGATGACGGCCCGCATGGGAATGCGCGCCTCGCGCAACGCGTCGAGTGTACGCCTGTTGTCGGTACCGTAGACGCTGGGTTGCACCACCACGGCCCGGGAAAAACCGATCTTGCGCGCCAGATGCTCGTAGTCAGCAAGGCTGGCGTCAGGAGCGGTGTAGCTTCGGCCGGATGCGAAGGGATAGTCCGGCCGGGGGCCGAAGACATGGAAATGCGTATCGATGGCATTGGCCGGGAGACCGCTCCGAGGCGCTCGCGGCGCAAGGTCTGCTGGCTCGCAGATTGGGATGTCCAAGTCCGGCACCTGAGTGGCCGGTCAGGACTGGGGTGTCGGGCGATAGATCGGGCCGCGGCGCATGGTTCGTTCGAGCATATGGTTCGTCAGATAATCGGCCACCTCATGGGGGTTGTAGGATACGGACTCCTGCCCGGGATAGCCAAGCACCGTGTGCACTTCGGGCGCCATGTAGTAGCCGCCGGAAGCGGCCAGTGTCAGCGCATTGAAGGCCTCCGGATCGTCACGCGAAAGATCGTTGATGCTCCTTGACAAGGCATCCGCGTCGATACCAGCCAGGCCGCGCCGAAAGCTCTCCACGATGTCGGGCCTGAACGCCAACACATCGTCAAGCAACTTTTCATGCACGCCGACCGCAGTGGCCGAGGGGAATTGTTTGTAGGCGGGGATCAGCATGTCGGCGATCCGGCCGAAAAGCTTGCGCATGTCCGTAGTGATCTGGTTGGCGCTCGGCATCACGCGGCCTCCAGGTTGCGGCGTTCAGAAATCATGCGACGGGTCTGCCGCAAGGCGACAGACATGATGGTGGCCGTGGGGTTGAGGCCGGCCGAGGTCGGGAATGTGCTGCCGTCGAAAATGAAGAGATTGGGAACGTCGTGGGTCTGGCCCCATTCGTTGACGACCGAGGTTTCGCGGTCGGTTCCCATGACGCAGGTGCCCAGCAGGTGCCATCCTGTATCCGGCATCTGATGAACGACCGAGATCTCCACGGCTCCGCCGGCCTGACAGGCCTCCGCGCAGCGCTCTTCGTGGAATTTGAGCATGCGTTCGGAGTTCTCGGAGACCTTGTAGATCAACTTGGGGGCGGGGATGCCATCGGTATCGGTCAGTTCCGGATCAAGAAGGACCTGATTGGATTCCTCCGGGAGATCCTCGCCAATGATTCCCCAGACCATGGTGCGGCCGAAGCGACGGGAAACGAGGTCATGGAGGTTCGTTCCCCACATGTCCTCGACCTTGGCGTTGGGGTCGGCAAAGACCTTGGAACCGACGAAGCTTGTCGCGCCAAGCGGTCCGCCACCCGGCATGGCGCCCCATTTGGCGCCGCGCAAGAAACCACGTTTCTCGTCCGTCTCGTAGAACTCGTAAGAGGAGACATTCTGGCCAAACGGCCCGCGCCACGATTCGAGATCCTCCTCGAACGTGGCCTGCACGGCCGAGAAGGGATGCATCATCAGGCGCTTGCCGACCAGTCCGCTCGAATTGGCGAGACCGTCGCGAAAGCGTGCCGACTTCGACAGCAGGAGCAGTCTCGGCGTACCGATACCGTTCGCGCACAGGATCACCGTGGCCGCCCGCTGACGCCGCTCGCGGCCATTTTCGTCCATGTAGATGGCACCGGTGGCGAGGCCCCGTTCGTCGACGGTGATTTCCCGCACCCGGGCACCGGTGACGAGGCGGGCGCCAGCCTTGATCGCGTGTGGCCAATGGGTGAGATCGGTGGTCGATTTGGCGCCTTCGGGACAGCCGCTCATGCAGGTGCCGCGTCGCACGCAGGCATTCAGGCCATTATAGGGCACAGACGGTATCGCGTTGGTCCCCGGCCACCAATGCCAGCCCATTCTGTCCAGGCATTCCGCAGCCTTATGGCCGACCTTGCCGATCGGCAGGGCAGGGGTCGGATAGGCCATCTTGGGCGGATAGGCGGGATTGCCGCCCAGTCCGGAAACGCCGACTTCGCGTTCGATGACCTCAAGGTATGGCGCCAGATCTTCGTAGGTGAAAGGCCAATCGTCGGCGATACCGTCAAGCGTACGCACCTTGAAGTCCGACGGCATGAACGGCGTCCAGTGGCCGGCATAGAGCGTGGCGCTGCCGCCGACACCACAGAACATCAGTGGATTAACGTCTGATTCCGTAGTGTTGATGGGATAGTCGCGAGGCATGTCGCGAAAATTGGGATTGGGATGCCACTGCTTCTGGGTGACCAACTCCCATTCGGGGCGCCGGCCGGGATAGCGGCCGGCATCCGGCATGTGGCCTTGCTCCAGCGCGACCACCTTGAAGCCGGCCTGCGCCAGATGTTTTGCCGCAACGGAACCGGACGGCCCCGCGCCAATGATCAAAACGTCGGCAATATCCTCCCGCCCGGCGCGAGAACCGGACGCTGCGATCGCAGCCATGATCTCCTCCCTTGAGACAAGCACTATTATTTCGGTGTCGACCGGAAGATTGGACCCCGGTCGATCACCTGCTGCAGCATGCCGTTGGCGACATATTCCGGAACGGCATCCGGGTTTGCTTCCGGGCGACTCTGCTGTCCGGGATAGCCGATCAGGTCCCGCACATGCGGGGTCATATAGTAGCCGGCGGAAGCCACAAGGCCGATCGCGGAGAGCGCATCGGCATCGGTGCGGTTCAGCTCGTTGGCGACCTCCGATGCGTCGCGTCCGCCAGCCTTCGAAAGGCCGCGCAGGAAATTCTCGCGCAGGTCGGGCCGCAGCTCCAGAATGCGGTCAAGCATGTCGCCTTGCACGTTCATCTCGCTGGCCGCGGGCATGCCTTCGGCATTGGGAATAAGCACATCGGCAATGGCTGCGAATGTCTCGCGAATGTTGGCGTCCAACTGGCTCATGCCGCCACCTGCTGATCACGACGGTTGGCGATGAGGTGCTTGACCGAACGCAGCGCCACGGCCGCGATCGTGCCCGTCGGATTGAAGCCGGAGGAGGTCACGAAGACGCTGCCGTCATAGACGAACAGGTTCGGCACGTCGTGCGAGCGGCCGTGCTGGTCGACGACCGAGCGCTCGGGATCGTTGCCCATGCGGCAGGTGCCCATGAGGTGCCAGCCGCAGTCGCGCATCAGAGGCGTGGTGGAAATGTCCACCGCGCCAGCGGCGAGCATGGCTTCCTTGGCCCGTTCTAGATGGAAGTCGATCATCTTCTTGGTGTTGTCGGAGTTCTTGTAGATGATTTTCGGCGCGGCAATGCCGTCGCTGTCCTTCAACACCGGATCGAGCACAACGGCGTTCGTCTCGTCAGGCAGATCCTCGGCGATGATGCCCCATTCGAAGGCGCGGCCGAAGACCTTGCGGGTGTTGCGGTGCAGATTGGCGCCCCAGGCCTCGTCGAGCGGCTTGCCACCATAGGCGGCGCGCATGCCGAGCGGGCCACCCGAGGGCATGACCTGCCATTTGGCGCCACGCACGAAGCCGCGCGACTTGTCGGTTTCGTAGAACTGCATCGACTGGATCGTCTGGCCGGCCGGTCCGAGCCAGCTCTCCAGCGGTTCGTCGAAATAGCCCGTTACAGCGGCATAGGGGTGCATCATCAGGTTCTTGCCGACCAGTCCGGAGGAGTTGGCGAGCCCATTGGGAAAACGGCCGGAGGTCGACAGTTGCAGCAGGCGCGGTGTGCCGACACCGTTGGCGCAGACGATGACGGTCTGCGCCTTTTGATGCCGCTCACGGCCCTGGCGATCGATATAGGTGGCACCGTTGGCACGGTTCTGGGCGTCGAGCGTGATTTCGCGAACACGCGCGCCGGTGATGAGAACGGCCCCGTCGCGAAGCGCGTCGGGCCAATGGGTGTGATCGAAGGAGGCTTTCGCGCGTTCGGGGCAGCCGGTCAGGCACGTGCCCCAGCGGACACATTGGTTGCGCCCGCCATAAGGTTTGGAGGGAATGGAATTGGGTGCCGGCCACCAATGCCAACCGAGCCTGTTCATGCCCTCGGCGGCCTTCATGCCGATCTTGCCGATCGGCAGTGGCGGCAACGGCGATGCTTTCCCCGGCGGATAGGCTGGATCGCCGTTCAGAGCCGACACGCCCATCTCTATGTCCATCTGATCGTAGAACGGCTCGAGATCCTCGTAGGTGAAAGGCCAGTCGTCGGCGACGCCATCCAGCGTCTTGACGCGGAAATCCGACGGCATGAAGCGCTGCCAATGCGCCGCATAGAGAATCGTGCTGCCGCCGACGGCGCTGTACATCAACGGGTTCACGTCCGATTCAGACGTGTCCACGGGATAGTCCTGCTCGAGATCGCGAACGTTGGGGTTGGGATGCCAGCGCTTCTGCGACATCAACTCCCATTCCGGCTTGTTGCCCCAGAATTCGGCATTGTCGACACGCCCGCCCTGCTCGAGGCAGACGACGCTGAAGCCGTTGGCGGCGAGGTGCTTCGCCGCAACCGAACCGGATGCGCCGGCGCCAATGATCAAAACATCCGCGACTTGGGGTGGTCTACCCTGGGGTGCCATGCGGTTCCTCCTCCCAAACATCATGACGGGCGGCCCAGAGAGGACTGCCATATCGTCACCTTTGCACACCAAAAACGTTCTGACAACATTGTCGACATTATAGTTGACATTTTTGGTGGCGCGCGCTGTATGGGTCTCAAGACGGCTGCGGGAGGCGGCATCAATCCGGGGCTCACGGCCCATCGGAGGCGCGCTGACGGCGCGGCTTTAAGGGGAGGATCAATGCATATTGCGGTTGTTCTGCGCATCGTGCCAGACGTAACGGAGGAGATCGAGATCGCCGGCAACGGCATGGAGATCGATCGTGAATGGATCGGCCTCAAGCTCAACGAGTTCGACGATCATGCGCTGGAAGAAGCGGTGCTCCTCAAGGAGTCGACCGGCGCGCGCGTGACGGCCGTTACGCTTGCCGGCGACGGCGCGGAACGCCAGTTGCAGACCGCGATCGCGCGTGGCGCCGATAATGCCATGGTCGTCAATCATGACCAGGAAGGCGCGGTAGGCGCACGCGCCGCCGCGCATCTGCTGGGTTCGGTCATGAAGAATCTTGGTGCCGATCTGGTGCTGACCGGCGTGCAGACGCCCGAGGATGTCTTCGGGCAGTTGGCCCCGTTCCTGGCGGCGGACCTGCAATGGCCGGTGCTGAATGCGATCAACGGCGTGTCCGTTGCGGAGGGCGGGCTCGAGGTGACGCAGGAATACAGCGGCGGCTATTCCTCCCGCCTCGCCGTGAAACTGCCGGCAGTCCTTGGAATCCAGGCCGCGTCGAAGCCGCCGCGTTACGTCTCGGGCAGCAAGCTGCGCCAGGCAAGCACAGCCACGATCGCCTCGGTGGTGTCGACAGTCCCGGACGGTTTCCGAGCTCAGGTCTCGACGCGCCTTGGCGCGTCTCAATCCGGCACCAAGGCCGACATGATCACCGGAAGCGCCGAGCAGATTGCCGCCAAGCTCGTGGATATGCTCGCCGAACGCGGACTGGTCGGAGCCTGAACGATGAAGATACTCGTCTATCTCGATCTTCAGGACGGTGTTCCCACCGCGCTGTCGCGTGAACTTGTGGCCGGCGCGCGCCGGCTCGCCGGGCAGGGCGGCAGCATCGAACTGGCGCTGATTGGCGGCGACGCCGACGCGGCCAGGAACCTGGGCGCCTCCCGCGTCTTCACATCGACCCCTTCGCCCTATGATCCCGTGGCGCATGGCGCCTATCTCCAGGGCATCGTGGCCGACAACGGGTTCGACCTCATTGTCTTCGGTTGCACCACCTCGGGTCTCGACCTTGCGCCTGTCCTTGCGTTCCGCAACGACCTGCCGCTTCTCAGCTACTGCACGGCGGTGCGGATTTCCGGCGGCACGGTGGAGGCGGATAGCCAGATCTATGGGGGCAAACTTGTTTCCACCGCCGAGGCTTCAATGCCTGCCGTGCTCCTCGTGAATGCCGGCACCTTCAGCGAGGAAAACGGCAGCCAGGCCGAAAATGCCGAGATCATTCAGCTTCCCGACAGGCCTCAGTCCTCGGTGCGGCTGCTGTCCGCCAATCGGCCGGATCCGAATGCGGTCGATATCACCAAGGCCAGCCGCTTGCTCTGCGTGGGCCGCGGGATTGGCGAACAGGACGTCATCGAGGAGGCGCGCGAAGTCGCCGATTTGATGGGCGGCGAAATCGTCGGCAGCAGGCCGATCATCGACGCCGGCTGGCTGCCGAAGGAGCGCCAGGTCGGCAAATCGGGCCGCAAAGTCAAGCCGCAGCTGTACCTCGCCCTGGGCGTTTCGGGTGCGCCCGAACATATCGAAGGCATGGGGGGTGCGGGCACGATCGTGGCGATCAACACCGACGCCGGCGCGCCGATCTTCGACCATGCGCATTTCGGTGCGGCTGTCGACGTCGCCGATTTCCTCCCTGCCTTCAAGGAGGCTCTGGCCAGGAAGGTGGGCTGACGTGCTTCAGACGCAGCTTGTTCTGACCGCCCTGGTCGCCGCCACCGTCGCCATATCCGGATATCGGTTCTATAGGATCCTGGCGCCGGTGTTCCGGGGGGCGTCCGTGTACAGGCTCGACCACCCCCGGCAGCGTGCTGCTGGAGCCGCGGCCGATGTTGGCCTGCACAGACGGCTATTCCGGAAACGCTATTCCGGGCTGCTCCATGCGATGCTGTTTTCCGGCTTCGTCGTGCTCTTCACCGCGATCATCCAGAGCTTCGGTTCCGGATTTTTCCCCGGTTTCTCGCTGGCTGCGATCGGCGGCAACACCTGGATCGCGCTGGCGCAGGACATCTTCGCCGTGCTGATCATCGCGGCGCTGGCGCTGGCGGCGTTCCAGCGCGGCTTTCTGCGGCCGGCTCGCTTCAAGGGCTCGAATGCCGTCGATGCCTGGGTGATCTACGGGCTGGTCGGCTGCGTGGTCGGCACGATGTTGCTGGAGAACGCGTTCCATATCGTGGCCGTCGGAACGGCGACTTCCTGGCGCCCAGTCTCCGGCGCCATAGCTTCGTTTCTTGTCGTCCTGGGCATAAGCCCGGCCGTTGCGGCTGGAGGGGCCGAATTCTTCTACTGGGCGCATATATGCGTCGTGCTTGCCTTCCTGATCTACATTCCGGGTTCCAAGCACCGCCATATGTTCCTGGCCATTCCCAACATCTATTTCCGCAACATCGGGCCAAAGGGCCTGCTCACGCCCGCCGGCTCCGAGGCTGCGGGCATTACCGACATCGATCAGTTCCACTGGAAGCACAAGCTCGACCTGGTTTCGTGCACCGAATGCGGCCGGTGCCAGGAGGCGTGCCCGGCCAACGCCGCCGGGCTTCCGCTCAGCCCCAAGAAGCTGATCATGGATCTGCGCGATCATATGATGGACCGCGAGCGTGGCAATTGCCGCGACGTGCCGCTGATCGGCGGGGTGATCAAGGAAGAAACGCTTTGGGCGTGCACGACCTGTCGCGCCTGCCTGGACGTTTGTCCCGTCCATATCGAGCCGATGACCAAGATCATCGAAATGCGTCGCAGCCTGGTTGAGGAAGGCGATGTCGAGCCGATGCTGCAGGATTCGCTGGCGAGCCTGCAGCGCAACGGCAACTCACTGGGCAAGCCGGCGCGCCAGCGCGCCAAATGGACCAGAGACCTGGACTTCAAGATCAAGGACGCGCGCGAGGAGCCTGTCGACATCCTCTGGTTCGTTGGCGATTACGCGTCCTTCGATGCCCGGGTCCAGCGCATCACGCTGAAGGTGGCGCGCGTGCTGCACGAGGCCGGAGTGGACTTTGGTATCCTCTACGACGCCGAACAGAACAGCGGCAATGATGTCCGCCGGGCCGGTGAGGAAGGCGTCTTCGAAGTGCTGGCTCGCCAGAACATCGAAGTGCTCGACGCTTGCCAGTTCAATCGGATCATGACGACCGATCCGCACAGCCTGAACGCGTTGCGGCAAGAATACCGCTTCTTCGACCGCAATTATGAGGTGATCCACTATACGCAGTTGCTGCTGGAGCTTCTGGAGTCGGGCCGGCTAAAGCCTTTGGCCAACGACGGAGGCGTCGTCACCTATCACGATCCCTGCTACCTCGGCCGCTACAATGGCGGTTTCGACGCTCCGCGCGAAATCATCCGCAAAGCGGGCTACGAACTGCATGAAATGGGCCGCTGCCGAGAGAACAGTTTCTGCTGCGGCGCCGGCGGCGGGCGTATCTGGATGGACGACAGCAAATCGGTTGAACGGCCGAGCGAGAACCGCATCAAGGAGGCGCTGGCTCTGGGCGATGCCAGACAGTTTGTCGTGGCCTGCCCGAAGGACACGGTCATGTACACGGCGGCGGTTCAGGCGCTTGGCGTTGGTGATCGCATCACCGTGCGCGACATGATCGATCTCGTGTACCTGTCCTGATCCCGCTGCCGCCCTACCAGGAATTGCCCCAGTTGGGCGGACCCTGTCATCGAGGATAGCTCAGTAGGCGGAAAGCTCTCGCGTAGATGTTTGATCCCGGGCTTTGATGGAGCATCGCTTCCGCGGCGCGCCCGTCCCGCATTTCCATCGCGCTGAAATGGCCGCTGTGGCCGGCGACAATGCTCTCTCGCCGCGTTGGCGGTGAAGTCCGGCGGGATCTAATCAGCCGACTTCCCGATCGTGGCGCTCGCCCTAAAACTTTCTTGCCGGCTATTGGAAGCGGAGCATGAACGGGCCCGCTGCGCTGATGTCGATCGCCGCTGGCTTTCTGCCCCGCGTGCTCGGTTACGGGTTTCGCCCAATCCACTTTGCAATGCCTATCTCATGCCCGCGCCAGCTATGGATGCGCCAACGGTCCGCATCATCGGCGATGCATCCGGGCGCATGGAAATTTCCTTGCTCAGCAGAAATGCAACCCGGCCGTATTGAGATAGACGGCATAAAGCGAACTGTCGGCAGTGATGAACAGGCGATTTCGATGAGGTCCGCCAAAGCACACGTTGGCAACGGTCTCCGGGACAAGAATCTTGCCAAGAAGCGTACCGTCCGACGCAAAGCAATGCACGCCATCGCCAGCAGACACCCATAGGTTGCCGTCAACATCGATACGAAACCCATCAGGGATGCCGGGATCGATCTCGGCAAAGACGCTGCCGCCCGAAAGGCGGCCGTGTTCGTCCACATCGAAGCGGCGGATATGGTGCGGCTTATCCCAGCCATGGGAACGGCCGCTGTCGGCGACATAGAGCTGTGTCTCATCCGGGGAAAAGGCAAGGCCGTTCGGCTTGTCGAAGTCGCCGGCAACTACCGATAGCGTACCTGACTTGGGGTCAAGGCGGTAGACGTTCCAAGCTCCGATCTCACTGGGCGCCTTGTAGCCCTCATAGTTGCTCAGGATACCGTAGGGCGGATCGCTAAACCAGACAGTATCGTCAGATCTGACCACCACATCGTTGGGCGAATTGAGACGCTTGCCCTCGAACCGATCGGCCAGGACGGTGATACTGCCATCATATTCAGTACGCGTGACGCGCCGTTCCCCATGTTCGCAGCTGACGAGGCGTCCCCGCCGGTCGCGCGTATTGCCGTTGGAAAAATTCGAAGGATAGCGGAAAGTGGAAACATCACCCGTCACTTCATCCCACTTCAGCATCCTGTTGTTGGGAATGTCGCTGAAGAGCAGAAAGCGCCCATCGGCGAAATACACGGGCCCTTCGGCCCAGCGCATTCCAGTGTGAAGTTTTTCGAGTTTGCACAACGGGATAATGAAATCGTGGAAGCGACGATCAAGAACCTCGTAGTATGTCATCTTCAGGTGCCTTGCTTGCTGGGTTGCCTTGCCGATCGGCCGGTTCCTTCGGGCTTGCACATGACCCGACCGAGCGTTTCAACGTCGCGCAAACGCCTGCGCAGCTCGCGCTCGGCCCCGTCGGCATTATGGGCAATGAAGGCCTGATAGCCGCGGACGTCGCATCCCATCGCAGGGCTAAGTGCCTCGGGTTGCTGAAGAGATGTATGACGCCTCATTGACAGGTCCGCCAACAGCTTCAGATGTCCTTGTTCTTGGCGCTGAGACCGTGAATCAGCAGCATGACAAGGATGATCGCGCCGAAGATCATCTCGCGCGCGGCAGCGGGCATCTGCATCACCGAAAGGATCGACGACAGAAGCGTGATGAAGATCGCGCCGGCGAAGGTGCCGACATAGTTCCCCCGACCGCCTTGAATGGAGGTTCCTCCGACCACCACAGCCGAGATGACCGGCATGAGATAGGGGTCGCCCATGCCCTGATAGGCCTGGTTGGTGTAGCCCAGCAGCAGGATAGCGCCGAAACTGGAAAACGCTCCGGCAAGGACGAAGGTTGCCACTGTCACCAGGCGGACCCGCGCCCCGGCAAGGAACACCGCACGTCGCGAATTACCCAGTGCATAGAGGTAGTTGCCATAGACGGTACGCCGGAGCACCCAGACTGTGATCACGGCAACTCCCAGCCATACGAGAAAGGCGTTGGGGATGCCGAAGGTCCGACCGATCGCCGCCTGTGTCGCCAGCCAGGGGACCTCACCGTTGGGACGGCTGTTGCCGGTGTAGAAAACCGTGGCGCCAAGCAGCATGGCGTTCACCGCCAGCGTCCAGACCATCGCGGGTACGCGAAAGATAGCGACACCGATGGCGTTCAAGAGCCCAATAACCATGCCAAAGCACAGGCCCAGTGGAATTGCCAGGCCGGCGATCACGGGATTGGAACTGCCAGTGGCCGAGATGACAACAATCGCAGTGCCTGTGATCGTCCAGGGCACTGAAAGGTCGATCTCGCCAAGCAGGATCACAAGCATGGCACCGGTGGCGATGATACCAAGAAAGGCGGCGATCTGAAGCTGTTGCAGAATGTAGCTGGGCTTCAGGAATCCGGGGTACAGTAGCGAACCACCCAAGAGCAGGGCGACGCAGCCCAGCCCAATCAGCAGGACGGACACATGATCCCGGCTTAACCAGCGGCGGGATTTGTGGGGCGTTGCGCGTCGTGCGGTTGCATCAGTCATCAGCGGTACAACTCAAGCCGGCTGCGCACCCGGAAGACGCCGAGCGCGCCCAGTGCGATTGCAGTTGCGAGGATCAATCCCTCGAAGAACGGCTGCGCCAATGGTGGCAGCCCGGAGAAGAACATCAGCGACGAGATTGTCTTGAGGATCAAAGCGCCGATAACGGCACCGATGGGGTTGCCGACGCCACCGCTCAGCGCCACTCCGCCCAACACGATGGCGCCGATCGAATTCAGCGTGTAGGACGGCGCGATATTGGGATCGCCAGTAAGCGTGACCATGCTGACATAGATGCCGGCAAGGGCCGCGATGAAGCCGCTGCTGCCGTAGGCGATGAGCTTGAGCCGGTTTACGCGAAGGCCGGTCATGTAAGCCGACTGTTCAGACGATCCGACAGCATAGAGGCCGAGGCCGAGGGCCGACCGGCGCAGAAAGACCATCAGTGCGACAAGAACGACGACAAGAATCATCGCCGAGACCGGAACGTCCGCAACTGCATAGGTGAGCGCGTCCGACATCGTCTCATCGATGCTGCCTCCGGGCGTAGGCCGCAAAAGCAGAGCGATGCCGCCGAAGATGCCACCCGTCGCAAGGGTGGCGACGATTGGCTGCACCCGGCCATAGACAACCGCGATCCCGTTCACCAGCCCACATGCCACCCCGACGGCCAGCACTGCAATCATCCCAAGGGCGATCGAGGTCGGAGATCCGTTTAGAAGGAACGACGCCACCACGTTGGTCAGTGCAATAATGGATCCTACCGACAGGTCGATTCCCTTGACCAGAACCACAAAGAACTGAGCGATCGCGGCAAGCCCAAGCAGTGCCCCCTGGTTCGACCAGATTGTAACCACATAGGTTGAAAAGCCGCGCGGATGGACGACCATATAGCCGGCGAAAAGCACTATCAGCGCGAGCGCGGCAATCGCTTCCTTGGCATTTTGGCGAAGCCAGGACATCATGCTCGGGCCTCAGCGTGAAGGTGCACGTTCATCGAGGCGGCGATGAGCGCATCGGCGGACAGGGTGTCGCCCTTTAGTTCCCTGGCCACACTGCCCCGGTAGAAGACATAGACCCGATCGCACAAGTGGATAAGTTCCTCATAATCGGTCGATTGCAGGATCACTGCCATTCCCTCGGCCGCCAGGTCAGTGAGCAGCCTGTAGATCTGGGCCTTGGTCGGCAGGTCGATGCCGCGCGTCGGGTCCATCAGCAGCAGACATTTGGGCGACAGCACCAGCCATTTGGCCAGCACCACCTTTTGCTGGTTGCCGCCCGAGAGCGTCGCGACGGGATCATCGAGCGAACCGTAGGTCAATGCCAGCCGTTCGATCAGGCCTTGAAGCCGGGCCTCGTTACCGCCGTTCAGGTCGAGCAGGCCGAAGGGCGCGCGCCCAAGAACTGCCAAGCGCAGGTTCTGCGCTACCGACATGCCGGGGATCAGCCCCTCGGTCTTGCGATCCTCGGGCACGAGCGCCAGACCGACATCGGATTGTTTCACCCTTGGCGGCTGCAAACCATTCAGTCGCTTGCCATTCAACGTGATGCGGCCCGTCACTCCGCGCAGCACACCGAAGACGGCATGCATGATCTGCTGCTGGCCCTGGGCATCCAAACCGCCAAGCCCGACGATTTCGCCGGCGCGAGCGGCGATCGACACGTCGACAAGCTGGTTTTGCCAACTGACGTTGGACACATCCAGAACGATCGGCGCCGTGTCGGGCACAGGCGGGCGGCGCGGCGGAAACAGCTCCTCCAGCGAGCGGCCAATCATCAGGCCGACGATCTCATCGGTCGTGCGTGCGCCAACGTCGAAGGTCTCGATATGCTTGCCGTTGCGGAAGACGGAAATGCGGTCGGCGATGGCCTCGACCTCGTGCATGCGATGCGAGATGAAAAGGATGGCGACGCCCTGCTCCTTCAGCATTCTGAGGACACCGAACACCGTTTCGACGAGTTCGCTGGTCAACGCCGAGGTTGCCTCGTCAAGGATAAGAAGCTTGGGCTTGCGGAACACGGCCTTGGCGATTTCCACAAGCTGGCGTTCGGACAGCGACAGGCCGGAGACTCGGGCGCCGAGCGGGATCGACTTGGCCCCTACCAGATCCAGCGCCGCGCGCGCCTCACGATAAACACCGCGCTGCATCAATCCCATCCGGGTGCGGGGCGCGGCAAGCACGATATTGTCGCCGACCGAAAGGTGCTGCATCAGCGACAGTTCCTGGAACATGCAGACCGTGCCCTGTTCGGCCGCCTCGCGCGGCGAGGAAAATTGCACCGTCTGCCCGCCGATGGAGATCGTTCCCGTATCCGGCTGGATGACACCGGCCAACAATTTCATCAGCGTCGATTTGCCGGCGCCATTTTCGCCGAGAATGGCGTGCACGCGTCCTGGCTCGCAGCGGAAATCCACCATGGTCAAGGCTGGAACGCCACCATAGGATTTCGACACCGATTTCAGTTCAACATAGCGGTCGGCCATGCGCGCTCCCTGCCGTCGACCTGGCCGGCGCAGACGCCGGCCAGGCTCCTGTGTGATTGCCTAGTTGGAGTTATCGGCCGTCTGGCCGTTCAACTCATCGGGCGTGAACACGGGGAAGCACTGCGGAAAACCGGTGGCCGTGTAGAAGGTCTTGGGCAGGTTGGGAAAGAAATCCTTGCCCTCTGTCAGGTCCGCGTTGTCCTTGTGCGGGATTGGCAGGAAAACCTTCTGCGGCAGCGCATTGCCCTCCAGCAGCACGACCGAGGCCTCCAACGCCATGGCGGCCAGCGCCGGCGCCTGAGCGGCGGTAGTCCCCGGATACTTGCCCTTGCTGACCAGCATCCGCGTGCCGTTGCCGGCATCGACGCCGACCGGGACCACGGGGTGCTTGGCCGCGGCCATCGCCTCAAGCGCGCCAACGGAGCCCTCCTGGACAACGATGCCGTCAAAATTGCCGTTGGTGGCGATGGCGTCGGACGTTACCTTCGACGCCTTACCCACGTCCCAGTCGCCTTCGACCTTGACCGTCTTCAGATCGGGGTACTTGGAGAAGACCTCGCTGAAGCCCGCCTGGTTGTCGCGGTCGACGCTGTTGCCGGGGACGCCATCGATTTCCAGAACCTGACCCGAAACATTGCCTTTCTTGGCCTTGATGCCATCGACCACGGCCTGCGCCTTGATCCGGCCCAGCTCGACCTGATCTTCATTGATCTGCACGACCTGGTTGGAGTCGAGGACGTTGTCATAGGTAACCAGCACCACGCCAGCTTGCTTGGCACGCCTCACGACTGCGTCGAAGGCGGTGGGATTGACGGCATTGATGATCACGGCGTCGTAGCCGGCGGCGATGAAATTGTCGATCGCGGAGATCTGCGCCGTGGAATCGTTGCCTACCGATATGATCTTCAGGTCGGACAGCTTGGACTTATTCTCAGGACGCGCGCCCCAGGCTTTTGCGGTCTGGATGGAGTTGGCACGCCAGTCATTGCCGACATAGCCGTTGACCAAGGCAATTTTATAAGGCCCGGACTTCTTCGGATAGGAGATCACCGAAGCACTGTCCGGTGCAGGAGCATAGCAGTCCGGCTTGTAGGTGTCCTGCGCCCGGGCGCTTGTGAGCGTTGCGGTGGATGCTGCAAGGGCGCCCATCATCAGAAGCGTCATATGTCTTTTCATTTCACTTTCCTCCCGTTGTCCGGCGACCACCGCCGGCTTTCAAATTGATGTGAGCTTTCCTCCGCCGCAGTTGCCGTTGCGGAGGCCAAATTCCTGAGATGGGCGCATATGGTCGGATCATCGGTCCTGCTGCCATCAACGCCGGTTCAACGAGACGGCAATGATGATGGCTCCCTTGATGACCTCCCGGATGCTGGTCGAAAGACCCAGCACGAGAAGGCCAAACCCGAGAATGCCTATGAAGATCGCACCGACGACCGAACCGACGATTGATCCATAACCGCCAAAGAGACTTGTCCCGCCTATGATCACGGCCGCGATCACGTCCAGTTCGAGACCTGTTGCCAGGCTGGGATTGCCTGCCGTGGAGCGGGCCGCGAGCATCAGGCCCGCAAGGGATGCGGTCGTGCAGATTGATCACCGGGCGCATACCGGCTTCGCCGGTGACAAACTTCCCGTCAATCAGCATGAGATAGGATTTATTGTCTTGTGCTGCCATGGTTCGATCGCTTTTGCGTGCGTTGCAGGCGTGCCGACGCTAAGGGTTGGATTTCGCCGCAGCCATCTGGACCGCGAACTCGATCGCCTCGATCAGACTGTCCTCATTGGCGATGCCCTTGCCGGCAATGTCGAAGGCCGTGCCGTGGTCGACGGAGGTGCGGATGATCGGAAGGCCGAGCGTGACATTGACACCGGAGAGCGCTTTCCACTCACCGGTCGCGGGATCGACGTTGAAGCCGAGCAGCTTCACCGGGACATGGCCTTGATCGTGATACATCGCGACCACTGCGTCATACTGGCGGGCGCGCAACTTGACGAAAACCGTATCGCCCGGAACGGGCCCAACCACCGTAAAATCCGCAGAGGTGTAGGAGGCCACGATCGGGGCCGTGATGTCGATGTCCTCGCGACCGAAAATGCCGCCCTCACCAGCGTGCGGGTTGAGCGCGGCAATCGCAATGCGGGGATGGGCAATGCCGAGGCCGCGCAACGCCTCGACCGTCAACTGGATGACCCGCCGCAGCCGAGGCTCGGTCAGTTTCGACGGAACCTGGGCCAGCGCTACGTGGGTCGAGACATGGCTGACGCGGAAATCGCCATGGGCAAGCATCATCACGGAATCGCGGGCGCCTGTCAGTTCCGCCAGCATGTCGGTGTGACCGGCATAATGATAGCCGGCCAGATTGAGCGCTTCCTTGTTGAGAGGAGCCGTAACGATACCTGCGATTGAACCGGCCTGCGCCAGGCGTACAGCTTTTTCGATCGCCAGATAGGCGAGGCGCCCGCCTTCAGCCGACATGACGCCTGTCTCAATGGGGGTCCGCTCCGGTCCAGCCTCAAGAATGGCCACGGGCGGAAAGGTCCCCGCTGCCGAAGCTGACGGTTCTTCCAACTCGATATGTCCTGAAATGGACTCCATAGCGCGCATCGCGGTGACGCTGCCGATAATGAGAAGCGACAATGATCCGTCGGCAAGCCGCGGTTTCAGCCTTGCGCATGCTTTTGCAATGATCTCAGGGCCGATGCCCGCAGGATCACCCATTGTGATGCCGAGTCTTGGACCAGACATAAACGCCTCTAATCGGTCAATTGTGGTCATCTTGTAATCCTTTCAACCATCGACGCGCAATAGTTTTCTTTTTCGGTCATCGGTAATCATATGAACGTGAGAGTCGCCTCTTCGCCTGCCTCGTGCGATTCCGAGTTACCTGGCTGCTGAAATATCGTTTGACGCCATTTGACCGGCGGGACGGGCCCGCCGGTGCTTTTGACCGGAGATCGTCTTGATCAGCGATGCGCGAGAGCCGCGAGCCTGCAGAGCAGGGCGCTGTCGCCGAATGCGCCGGATTTCGAAATGGTGGCCAGCCCCTCGAAAACACCACCTTTGACTCTGGAGACCGGAAGCCCTGGCTCGATCTCGCATTCGACCGTGAGTTCGATGACGCCCAGGCTGTCGCACACCGATCGCAATGTTTCACCGCCGGTGACGAGTAACGTGCCGGGCTTTGGCAAGCCTGCGAGAAGCGAGGCAAGCACCTTGCCGATATGGACTGCGATGGCGTGGCGATCACCCGATGCAGCGACGCTGACGACCGACGGCTCCCCGCGCATCATCCTTTCCGCCAAACGCCTTCTCGCTTTGTCGATGTCGTGCTCCACGACCACATGCGCATCCTCATGCCTGGCTGCAAAGAGGGCTACCTGTCCCGCCGTGACCTCATGATTTGTGCCGACAAGAGCCAGAAATGGATCGGAAAACGCAGGAACAGGCTTGTGCGGCACATTCATGTGCCGTGCGAGTGCCGCCGCCAAGCCGC
The DNA here is from genome assembly GCF_013170825.1 of Mesorhizobium sp. NZP2298. NCBI lineage: Bacteria > Pseudomonadati > Pseudomonadota > Alphaproteobacteria > Hyphomicrobiales > Phyllobacteriaceae > Mesorhizobium > Mesorhizobium sp. NZP2298. Next base: position 1,673,484 of record NZ_CP033365.1, read on the forward strand.
CAGTGCCGACCCACAATGTCGCTTGCTTCGGCACGGTCGCGACGATCTTGTCCAGGTCCGCATCCGTTTCGGCGTCGTAGAGTGTGATGAAATCAACTGGTTGCGACCCTGGTGCCGAACGCCCAGCCGCGAAGCGCTGGCCTAGACCGGCGACCAGGTCGGGACCTACCATTTCAGTTTGATCAAGCCGCCATTGCCGCCCAAGGCGCGTGGCGCGTCGCTGAAATGGGAACGCAGGTGCGATAACAACCCGCTGGTACGTTCCGTTGACGATGCAGGCCTCAATTTCAGCGATGACGTGGCCGCGCAAAAGGCTGTCGATCTTCTTGAAACTCAACTGTCCGCCGGCGAGCCATGGCGCAAGCGCCCGGTGTCGCTCGACCGCCGTCGCCGCAGGCCCCTCCCGGGTGGCGGTGTCGATAGCCATACGTCCCGCAAACGTACGGTCCAGCTGCCAGCTTACCCCAATGCCATTCCCAGGTGATGCAAAGGAAACCGCGCTATCCAGGGCGCCGGTCAAGTCGTCCGCGACGACCCGGATATCCGTAACCTCAGGAGTGCTCAACTTAACAACCCGAACGGCTGACGCGCACGACCTTGACGTCTACATCGAGCGTCCGAAGATTGGTGAGGTGAGCCGGATCGATGCCCTCGTCGGTAATGATCTGGTGGATCTCGGTCAGACGGCAGATCGTGCAAAAATTGGGGACAGTGAATTTCGAATGGTCGGCAAGCACGACCACACGACGCGCCGCGGCAATCATCGCCTGCTTCATTGCCGCAACCTCCAGCGAGGTCTCCGTGAGCATGTCTCCGGTGATGGCATGAGTGCCCAGAATGGCCACATCGGCGTGAATGGTCCGCAGGAAATTCTCGCCAGGCTGGCCGATCAGAGTAAGCGAACCAGGCTTGCAGGTGCCTCCGGGCATCACGAGACGCACTCCCGGCACAGGTGCAAGTATCTGCGCGATCGCAAGGCTGTTGGTGACAGCCGTAAGCGGGATAGGCGCCGCGGCGATAGCGCGGGCGACTTCCAGAACGGTCGTGCTTGCGTCGAAAATGACGCTCTGTCCGGCTCGAAGTTCCGACATCATGGCGGCGCCTATGGCCTCTTTCTCGGCTCTGGCGAATTGCGCTGCAGTGGCGAGATCCGGCTCGAATGTGGCCAGTTCCGTGCGCTGAAGCATTGCGCCGCCATGCGTCCGCTCCAACGCTCCTTGCCGTTCAAGCGTCTCGAGATCGCGCCGGATCGTCGAAGGCGAGGCGCCGATGAGATCGATGAGTTCCTGAACGCCGACGGCTCCTTCTCGTTTAAGGCATTCGAGGATGAAGGCGTGACGCTTGGCCGGAATCAGATCGACCCGCCCGCGTCCGCCATCGTCCTCCCATGCCCCGGCGGACACGACAGGCGCCACGTCCTCCGCTGTTGATTTTCGGACATTCCTTGCCACGTTCGTATCTCCGCATGGTCGCGACGCGCTCACCTGATTCACAGCGCACTCTGTGTCGCGAATATCACGAATCCCTCGGGCTAGCCCAATGATTTGTCACCCTGATGCGTGATTCCTATCATTATTGGCTGATTTTGACTGAACCTGGGAAACAGATATCGTCATTTGGCGGTTAACAAGCGAGCAATTTTGGTCAAACCGTCTAACAAGCGGCCTAAAGGCGGCGCGTTCCTTCTCGCCACCCTTCTCCGCAACATCCCCTTGATTGGTCAAGAATAGCTCTCCCAGGTCATCCACGGGGTGGTGCATGATGGAGATGTCGCCTGTCGGCACGCTCTGCACACTGAAGCCGCAATATGAGACGCTTACGGGCAAAGCCGGGCTCGATGGCCAGGGGAGGCGGGACTATCCGCTATTCCGCATCGAGATGAAGGTGACCGATGACGAGAACAAAGCACGGCCTGGGGACGGCAAGACCTTCGGGCGCGCCCCAAGTGAGGAGGCGGCCATCTCACGCACGAGATACAGCGGCGCTGGCGCCGGGAAAAGTACGGCGCCGACCTTCCAACCATTTGATTTAATTGGTGATCCCGACAGGAATCGAACCTGTGACCTACAGATTAGGAATCTGCCGCTCTATCCTACTGAGCTACGGGACCACGCGGCCAGACACATAGCCGCTTCGGATCGTTTCGCCAAGAGGCCGGCCGCATGCAATTCGGCCGGCTCCTTGCGCGGCGGGCCTCAAGCGGCCAGCGCGGTTTCCGCCAGTTTCACCCAGTAGCTCATGCCGTGCGGTATGGCTTCGTCGTTGAAATCGTAGGCTGGGTTGTGAAGACCGGCGGTGTCGCCATTGCCGATGAAGATGAAGGCGCCGGGGCGGGCTTCCAGCATGTAGGAGAAATCCTCGCCGCCCATCACCGGCTGGATGCTGCGGTGGACATGGCTGTCGCCGGCGACGTTTGCCGCAACGTCGCTGGCAAACACCGTCTCTTCGGCGTGGTTGAAGGTGACCGGGTAATTTGCCTGGTAGTCGACCTCGATCTTGGCGCCGAAAGCAGTCGCCAGTCCGTCGCAGATGGTGCGGATGCGCTCTTCGGACTTCTTGGCGATCTCCTTGCGCAAGGTGCGCACGGTGCCGGCGATCTCGGCCGATTCGGGAATGATGTTGTAAGCGTCGCCTGCATGGAACTTGGTCACCGACACCACCACGGCCTCGACCGGATCGGTGCTGCGCGAGGCAATCGTCTGCAGCGCGCCGACCAACTGGCTGGCGATGACGATCGGGTCGATCGTGCCATGCGGCATCGCGGCGTGGCCGCCGCGGCCCTTCACGGTGATGGTGAATTCGGCCGTCGCCGCCATGATCGGGCCCGGCCGGATGGCGAACTGGCCGACAGGCAGGCCCGGCATGTTGTGCATGCCGAACACTTTTACAATGTCGAAGCGCTCCATCATGCCGTCCTTGACCATCTCATTGCCGCCGCCGCCGCCTTCCTCCGCGGGCTGGAAGATCACCGCCACGGAGCCGGCGAAATTGCGCGTCTCGGCGAGATATTTGGCGGCGCCCAGCAGCATCGCCGTGTGGCCGTCATGGCCGCAGGCATGCATCTTGCCGGGAACGGTAGACGCATAGGCCTTGCCGGTGATCTCGTTGAGCGGCAGCGCGTCCATGTCGGCGCGCAGGCCGATGGTGGCGCCTTCGCCCTGGCGGCCGCGGATGATGCCGACGACGCCGGTCTTGCCGAGGCCGGTGACCACATCGTCACAACCGAACTCCTTCAGCTTTTCGGTGACGAAGGCGGCCGTCTTGAAGACGTCGAAATTAAGCTCCGGCGTCTGGTGCAGATGCCGACGCCAGCCGGCAACTTCGTCCTGCATTTCAGCGGCGCGGTTCAGGATTGGCATGATGGTTCCATTTCGTGGTTGGAGCAGCCGGCTTCAGCCTGGTGTTTTGCAACTGGGCCCAGTGTTCTGCAATTGTGCCCGTTTTGCAATTGTGCCGGGTGTTTTGCAATTGTGATTGTCAGGTGCTTTGCCATGTTGGCGTCACATAGGGTAAATAGCACCGCAACGATGCGGTCCGTTTTTTGAGGGACGGACTCCTTATGCTGGCGGTCACGTAACGAAATCTTACGGAGCCAGGGGCGATCAGGGCAAGAGGCGATTTCGGATTCGATCATGCGGCACAGGCATTTCCTCAAACTACTCTCGGCCGGCGCAATCGCGCTTTCGGTCTTGGCCGGGCCGGCGCTGGCCAATCCGGTGGTTGTCTTCGACCTGAAGAATGGCCAGATCCTGCAGCATCAGGATGCGTTCAAGCGCTGGTATCCGGCCTCGCTCAGCAAGCTGATGACCGCCTACGTGACCTTCCGGGCGATCGCGGCCGGCGAAGTCCAGCTTGATTCGCCGATCAAGGTGACCAAGCACTCCGCCGGCGAACCGCCGAGCAAGATGGGTTTCAAGCCAGGCTCGGTGATGCGGCTCGACAACGCGCTGAAGATGATGCTGGTCAAATCGGCCAACGACATCGCCATGGCGGTCGGCGAGAATGTCGGCGGCTCGCAGGCCGCCTTCGCCGAGAGGATGAATGCCGAGGCGACCCGGCTCGGCATGAACGGCACCCATTTCGTCAATCCGAACGGCCTCTACTCGCCCGACCAGTACACCACGGCGCGCGACCTTTCGGTGCTGGTGATGGCGATCCGCCACGAGTTCCCGCAATATGCGCCGTGGTTCTCCATCGAAGGGCTCGCGGTCGGCAAGAAGGCGATCCCGAACTACAATCTCCTGATCGGTCGCTATCCCGGCGCCGATGGCATGAAAACGGGTTTTGTCTGCCCCTCCGGCTTCAACATGATCGGTTCGGCGACGCGCAATGGGCGTACGCTGGTCGCGGTTGTGCTTGGCGAGAAATCGGCGGTCAGCCGTGCCGAGACCGCGGCAAGACTGCTCGACCAGGGATTTGACACCCAAGCCGCCGGTTCGGCCACTGTCGCGACGCTGGCGCCCTACGGTGACACGGTCTCGCCCAACGACATGCATGACGAGGTCTGCAAGAAAAAGACGCCGGAGGAGCAGTCCGAGGCGCCGCCGGCCGCCGCCGCAAAGGACGTGCCGAAATCACCCTACCAGGAAAAGCTCGACCATGTGCCGACGCTGGTCGCCGTCGGCCTCGGCGGCGCCACAGGTCCGGCGCCGAAGGCGATGCTCGACCAGGGCGGCCAGGAATATGCCGACGTGCCGATCCCGAGCTGGCGGCCGGATCGGCCAGCGCCGACCGGCGCCGGTCCGGCCGTTGCCGGTTCCGCCGCGCAAGGCGATCAGCCGGTCAAGGTCGCGAACTAACCTGATGAGCGGATTCCCGATCCCTGTCTCGGTGCTGACCGGCTTCCTCGGCGCCGGCAAGACGACACTGCTCAACCGGCTCCTGAAAGATCCGGCGCTGGCCGATACGGCGGTCATCATCAACGAGTATGGCGAAGTGGCGATCGACCATCTGCTGGTCGAGCAGTCTTCCGACGGCATCATCCAGCTTTCGGACGGCTGCCTGTGCTGCACCGTGCGCGGCGAACTGGTCGACACGCTGGCCGACCTCGTCGACCGGCTGCAGACCGGCCGCATCGCCCGGCTTGCCCGCGTCATCGTCGAGACAACGGGGCTTGCCGACCCGGCGCCGGTGCTGCAGTCGATCATGGCGCATCCAGCGCTCGTCCAGGCTTTTCGGCTCGACGGTGTCATCACGCTGGTCGATGCGGTCAATGGCAATGCCACGCTCGATGCCCATGTAGAGGCGGTCAAGCAGGTCGCCGTCGCCGACCGCATCGTGCTGAGCAAGGCCGACCTGGTCACCGATCCGGGTAACCTCGAAACGCTGCGGGCACGCCTGCGGCAGATCAATCCGGGCGCCGAGCTGCTTGACGCCGGCAATTCAGCAACAGGCGTGGCGGCGCTGTTTGATTGCGGCCTCTACAATCCCGCCACCAAATCCGCCGACGTGCGGCGCTGGCTCGGCGAGGAAGCGGCGCATGAGCACCATCATCACGGTCATGACCACGATCACGATCACAGTCATGATCATGACCATCGCCACGATTCCCGCGTGCGCTCCTATTCGCTCGTCCATGATGGTCCGGTGCCGTTTTCGGCGATAGAAATGTTTCTCGACCTGTTGCGTTCGACGCATGGCGAAAAGCTGCTGCGCATGAAGGGCGTGATCGAACTCAGGGAGGATCCGTCACGCCCGCTGGTCATCCACGGCGTGCAGAAGATCCTGCATCCGCCGGCGCGCCTGCCGGCCTGGCCCGACGGCCAGCGCGGCACACGGCTGGTGCTGATCACGCTCGATATGCCCGAAGACTATGTGCGCCGGCTGTTCGCCGCCTTCACCAACCGGCCGTCGATCGATACGCCCGACCGCGCGGCGCTGGAAAACAACCCGCTGGCGATCGCCGGGCTTTGAATTTCTACGATCGCTGTTCGCCGCGCTCGACCAGGAAGCGATGACCGCCGGAAACGGCCGACGTTTCCACCAGATGATGGCCGCTGTCGGCACAGAATGCCGGTATGTCGATGACGGCCAGCGGATCGGTGGTTTCGAGCCAGAGTCGACTGCCGGGCTCCATCCCGGCCAGGCGCTTTTTCGCCTTGAGCACGGGAAGCGGGCAGTTCAGGCCCTTGAGGTCATAGCTGGCGGTATCCGCGGTCAAGATTAAGCTCAGCCGCCGAACATGCCGAGCAGCTTGTTCTTCAGCTTTGTCACCCGGCTTTCATCAGCGCTCGCGGCCTGCGTTTCGGCGACCGGCGCGACATCCGTGGGGGCCGCGATGGTGGCGGTGGCGACAGGGGCTTCCTTCGCGGCCTTGGCCGCTTCCTTTGCAGCAACGGCTTGCGCCTTGGCAGCTTCCTTTTCGGCCAACGCCTGCGCCTTGGCGGCTTCCTTGGCTTGCTTGGCGGCCTCTATGGCCGCCAGCCGCTGCTCCTCGGCCTTCTGCTTGGCGGCTTTCTCGGCATCCAATGCCGCCATCTTGCGGCCGGCCGGCGAATCGATACGACCCATGCGCGCCGTCTCGGTCACCGAGCCGTCGGAATTGAGCGATGGCGGATCGATCGGCACGCGCTCGCCGCGCGCCCGGCGCTTCGACCAATCCGAAACGATGCTGGCTTCCTTGATGCCTGCAATGGTCGGCTTGGGCGGCGGCACGCTGGCCTTGAGCGCGCCGTTGAATGCAGCGTCGTAGGTGCTCTGGTAGGCGTTGTAGGCGCTCTTCAGCGAATCCGGCTGGGTGGTCGCCGGGCACGGTCCGGTCGGATCGAATGTCTGGCCGTCGGCGGCGACCTGGTTGAAGACGTAGCGCTTTTCGCAGACATCGACCTTCGGCGGCACCTTGGTAATCTCGAAATTATCGTAGCCGACCTTCAGCATCTTCCAGAATTCATAGTTCGGGTCGTTGCGATAACGCGCCATGTTGGCGGCGGTCATGCGGAACGGGAAGGCCTGGATCTGGAATTCGGTCTGACCGCCCTGGAAGGCGTCGCGGCCGAAGGCATAGATCTGCTCGATCTGCGCGTCGGTCATCGAGTAGCAGCCCGACGACGAGCAGGCGCCGTGCACCATCAGGTTCTGACCCGTGCGACCGTTGGCACGGTCATAGGCGTTGGGAAAGCCTATGTTGAAGGACAGGTGATAGTTCGACCTGGGATTCATCTGCGACGGACGCACCGTGTAGAAGCCCTCAGGCGCCTGGCGGTCGCCCTCGGTGTATTTGGGGCCGAGCTTGCCCGACCATTTGCAGATGTCATAGGAAGCGACGAGACCGTAGCGGCCGTCGGTCTTGGCCTTCCAGATCTCCAGCTTGCCCTCTTCCTTGAAGATGCGCGCCATCACCGAAGAGGTGCGCACCATCCCCTTGGCCCTCATGTCGGCCAGTATTTTGTCCGGCAGCGGCTTGTTGGCTTCCGGGGCAAAGTCCTTCATCGACGAATCATTGCAGCCGGCGACGGCTATCGAGGTGATGAGGACTCCGGTGCGGGCGAGCTTGGCAAACATGGATACGGCTATGTCTTTTCCCTCGGGCCAATGGCTTCAAAATGCCGGGCCCGCATGCTGAACACCCACGGACCGTAAGCCCGTTAACCTTGAAAATTCCTTACCGCAAGCCTCGGCCAACGCCTCGCGGCAATTTCATTGAACCGAATGCGACGGCATTTTTGTGGCGGAATCGTGCCTTCCCGCCACTTTGCCGTGTGGTGGCCGGGGCAATCCCAAGGCGATCACACGTTTTGACAGATCCGGATTTGCCGGGGACCAGGTAACGCTGCCGCCTTCGTTATGTCCACTGGCGGTTGGGAACTCGCCTGTTGCGCCGCTAGTGCTTGTAGTCGGGCCGCTTTGACCAGCGTCGGTCCCTCGTATTTTTCATCTCGGATCCCCGTAAAACGACAAGCTTAACTAGCCGCCGTTAAATCAGGGTGTCCATCGTGACCCAGTCCCCTAGAGGCTGCGGCCCATGGCCAGGTATTTCTCGCGGCGCTGTTCGCGGAAATCGGTGTTGGCGCCGGCGAATTCCTTCATCGTCTTGGCGATGAGGTCGCCGGTCGCGGCAATCACCTTTTCGGGCGCGCGCTGGGCGCCGCCCATCGGCTCGGGGATGATGGCGTCGATGATCTTCAGTTCCAGAAGATCCTGCGCGGTGATCTTCATGTTGGTCGCAGCGTCCTTGGACCGCGTCGTGTCGCGCCACAGGATCGAGGCGGCGCCTTCCGGCGAAATCACCGAATAGATGGCGTGCTCGAGCATGTAGACGCGGTTGGCGGTGGCGATCGCGATGGCGCCGCCCGAACCGCCTTCGCCGATGACCACCGAAATCGACGGTACTTTCAGCGCAAGGCAGGCCGAGGTCGAGCGGGCTATGGCTTCGGCCTGACCGCGCTCCTCGGCACCGACGCCGGGGTAGGCGCCCGCCGTGTCGACCAGCGTCAGGAGCGGGATCTTGAAGCGGTCGGCGAGTTCCATCAGCCGCACGGCCTTGCGGTAACCCTCGGGACGCACCGAGCCGAAATTGTGCTTCAGGCGGCTTGTCGTGTCGGAGCCCTTTTCCTGGCCGATGATCGCGACGGGCTCGCCGCGGAAGCGGGCAAAGCCGCCGACAATCGCCTGGTCCTCGCCGAAATTGCGGTCGCCGGCGAGCGGCGTGAAGTCGCTGAACAGGCCCTTGATGTAGTCGACGCAGTGCGGCCTGTCGGAATGGCGCGCCACCTGCACCTTCTGCCACGGCGTCAGTGCCTTGTAGAGATCGCGCAGCGCGTCGCGCGAACGCTTCTCGAGTCTGGTGATCTCATCGGCGACATCGACCGCCTCGCCGTTCTCGGCGAGCTTCTTGAGCTCGAGGATCTTGAGTTCAAGATCCTGCACCGGCTTTTCGAAATCGAGATAATTGTACATGCTTGAGCGGACCGATACGTCGGAAGGCAAGGACCGCGGAACCCTTGAAATCAAGGTTCCGGGCGGTGAAATGTTGTCCTCACATAGCGATATGAGGCCTAGTCGGCAAGCGGATGATGATCGTTGACCAGCCGCACCAGCCGCTCCTCCAGCACATGGGTGTAAATCTGTGTCGTCGATATGTCGGCATGACCGAGCAGCTGCTGCACCGCCCTGAGATCGGCACCATTCTGCAGGAGATGGCTGGCGAAAGCATGACGCAGCACATGCGGCGATATCTTGCCCGAAGCGATGCCGGCTCGCGCTGCCAGTCCTTTCAGGTCGCGGGCAAAGACCTGGCGCGAGAGGTAGCCGCTGTCCGATGCGGCCGGAAACAGGAACGGGCTGTCGGCGAAGGCCGGCACCCCGGCCCGGGCGGCTAGCCAGGTCCGCATCGCCGCGCGCGCCTTGGCCGACAGCGGCACCATGCGCTCCTTGTCGCCCTTGCCGCGCACCATGAAGAAACGGTCGTCGCGCTGCGCCACCGTCACCGGCAGGCCGACAAGCTCGGACACGCGCAAGCCCGTGGCGTAAAGCACTTCGACCAGCGCATGCAGGCGCAGGGCCGCCAGCCGGTCACCATTGCCGAGCCCGGCGTCGCAGGCTTCCTGCGCGGCACGGTCGATCAGCCGGCCGGTCTCGGCCTCGCTCATCGTCTTGGGCAGCGGCCGGCCCTTTTTCGGGCTGTCCAGCGTGCCGGTCGGATCGTCGCCGCGCAGACCCTCGGCATAGAGGAATTTGAAGAATTGGCGGATCGCCGACAGTTTGCGCGCTTGCGAGGTCGGCGCGAAGCCGCGCGCGGCGATATCGTCGAGATAGGCGCGGATATCGGCGACGGCCGCACCGGCAAGCCCGCCATCGATCTCGCCCGAAGCGTCTTCGAGGTCGCGCCGGTAGGAGGAAAGCGTGTTTTCGGCAGCGCCCCGCTCGGCGCTCATCATTTCCAGGAAGGCCTCGATGCGGGCGGCGCTGTTCATCCTAGGATCAGTTTCCTCGGGTCAATTTTTCTTGGGATTCAGCTTGTCCGGGGGGATGCGCACGCTCATCTCCGCTTTTTTCGGCTCGACGAACATCACCAGTGCGAACATCGTACCATAGGCAATGCCGGCCAGAATCGCGAGGGTCACGACAAAGCGAAACAGTGTCGGCATCAATTTTCGCTCGTCTTCTTGTTCTGCGTTTCCAAACCCTGTGCCCTTATGGGACGCCAATCCGACCAATTCAAGGACGAAGCGGAGGCCTGTTAGCAACTTCTGATGCAGGCGCCCATCCGCCCATATCGGGCCCCGGGCGCTCGGCACGCTTGACGCAAACCGGCTTTTCATGTCGATACGCCGGCAAAGAGGGCCCAAGAAACAGCTGATGAACGCGCACCAGGCAAATCCTCCAGGCGAGACCCACGCCGCGCTGCTTGGCCGGCTGGGCGGCAGGTCCATTGTCTTTGTCGGCCTGATGGGCGCCGGCAAGACGGCGATCGGCCGCAAGGTGTCGACCATGCTTTCGCTGCCCTTCATCGATAGCGACCAGGAGATTGAAAGCGTTTCGCGCATGACGGTGCCGGAGCTGTTCGAGCGCTACGGCGAGACCGAGTTCAGGGCGCTGGAGCAGCGTGTCATCCTGCGCGTGCTGGAAAATGGCCCGCAGGTTCTGTCGACCGGCGGTGGCGCCTTCATGAACGCGCAGACGCGCGAGGCCATCGCGGCCCATGGCGTGTCGGTGTGGCTGAAGGCCGAACTCGACCTTCTGATGGAACGGGTCTCCAAGAAGCAGAACCGGCCGCTGCTGAAGAGCGCCGATCCCCGCGCCGTGCTGGAACGGCTGATGGGAGAGCGCTATCCGGTTTATGCGACCGCTGATGTCACCGTGCCGACCCGCGACGACCGCAAGGAGATCATCGCCGCCGAGGTGCTGAACGCACTGTGCCGGCATTTCGGCATCGATGAAATCGCAGCGACGGGCGAGGTCGAATCGTGAGCGCGGATCAACCCGTCACCGTCGAAGTCGGGCTTGGCGACCGGGCCTACGACATATTGATCGGTTCCGGCCTTCTGTCGCGCGCCGGTGAGGAGATTTCTCGCCGGCTGCCGGGCACGCGCGCCGCTGTCGTCACCGACGAGAATGTCGCCGCCGCGCATCTCGATACGCTGAAGGCCGGGCTTGAGAAGGGCGGCATCCAGCCCACAGTCATCACAATGCCACCGGGTGAGAAAACCAAGAGCTTTGCCCATCTCGAAGAGGTGGTCGATGGCGTCCTGGCAGCCAGGCTGGAGCGCGGCGACGTCGTCATCGCGCTTGGCGGCGGCGTGATCGGCGATCTCACCGGTTTTGCCGCCGGCATCGTGCGGCGCGGCATGAATTTCGTGCAGATCCCGACCTCGCTGCTGGCGCAGGTCGATTCCTCCGTCGGCGGCAAGACCGGCATCAACAGCCCGCGCGGCAAGAACCTCGTCGGCGTATTCCTGCAGCCCAAGCTGGTGCTGGCCGACACCGAAGTGCTCGACACGCTGCCAATCCGCGAATTCCGCGCCGGCTATGCCGAACTCGCCAAATACGGTCTGATCGACCGGCCGGAATTCTTCGCCTGGCTGGAAGTGAACTGGAGACAAGTTTTCGCCGGAGGGCCGCCGAGGGCACAGGCGATTGCCGAGGCCTGCCGGGCCAAGGCCGATGTCGTCGCGCGCGATGAGTTCGAGACCGGCGACCGCGCGCTGCTCAATCTCGGGCACACGTTCGGTCACGCGCTCGAAGCCGCCACGCAATATGACGGAGCCCGCCTCGTCCATGGCGAGGGGGTCGCCATCGGCATGGCGCTGGCGCATCGGTTCTCCTCGCGGCTCAATCTGGCGAGTCCCGACGACGCGGTGCGCGTCGAGACGCATCTGCGCGCCGTCGGCCTGCCGTGGCGGATGTCCGATATTCCAGGTGACTTGCCCGATGCCGAGGCGCTGCTTTCCTTCATCAGCCAGGACAAGAAGGTATCGCGCGGCGCGCTGACCTTCATCCTGACGCGCGGCGTCGGCCAGGCCTTCATCGCCAAGGACGTGCCTGCTTCGGAAGTGTTGTCCTTCCTGAGGGAAAACCATCCCACCAGCCGGAAAGCCGGCTGAGATGGACAACGAGACGGGCTGGATCGTCGTCGCCGTCCTTGGCATCGTCATCCTGCTGGTCGTTGCCGTGCGCACGCGTCTTCTCGCCATGTTCGGCTATGAGCTGTCGCGAATCGAGCCGCAGCGGTCGAGCCAGGACGAATTGCGTGGCGCGGTGGACGATTTCCGCCGCGACGGCCAGGTGGTGCGCGAGGACCGCGACCGCGTCGGCGGCCTGTTCGATCTCGAAGAGCTCGAAGTCTCCGATATCATGGTGCACCGCACCAACATGCGATCGGTGAATGCCGACAACGCGCCGGAAGCGGTGGTGCGCGAGATCCTGCAGAGCCCGCACACGCGCATGCCGTTGTGGAAGGGCTCGCTCGACAATATCGTCGGCGTGCTGCACGCCAAGGATCTGCTGCGTGCGCTGAACGAAGTCGGCAATGATTTTTCCAGGATCGACGTGATGAAGATCGCCTCGAAACCCTGGTTCGTGCCCGACACCACGACCCTGCAGGAACAGCTCAACGCCTTCCTGCGCCGCAAGGCGCATTTTGCCATCGTCGTCGACGAATATGGCGAGGTCGAGGGGCTGGTGACCCTGGAGGACATCATCGAGGAGATTGTCGGCGAAATCGCCGACGAGCACGATGTCGACATACAGGGCGTCAAGCAGGAGGCGGACGGCTCCGTTGTCGTCGACGGCACGGTGCCGATCCGCGACCTGAACCGGGCGCTCGACTGGAATCTGCCGGACGAGGAGGCGACCACCATCGCCGGCCTCGTCATCCATGAGACACAGTCGATACCAGAGGAGAAGCAGGCCTTCACCTTCCACGGCAAGCGCTTCATCGTCATGAAGCGCGACAAGAACCGGATCGCCCGGTTGAGGATCAGGCCGGCCGGCGACGCTTAGAAACCGTAGACGTTCGGGATTGGCGCAGCCCCAACTTCGTCATCCACGGGCGGAGCAGCCGCGAAGCGGCGTCGCGGAGACCCGAGGATCCATGCCGCGACCCCGGCCGAAGGATGCGGCGGAGCAGAATTCTGGGCCACTGCAACGCATTGAAGTCGCGGCATGGATCCTATGGTCTGCGCCGCTTCGCTTCGCTCCTTGCTTCGCCATAGGATGACGACGTGATGGGCGTTTTCGCCAATCTCCAAGGCATGTGGTCCGTCAAGACAAGCACGTCCGACCCGCCAAGCCGAGGACCACGTTACCAATCCTTCATTGGAACTTCGTGGCGTCCCGGTGCATTTTGCGCGGGGCAGCCAGGAGAAAATGATGATCGATCGGCGAACTCTGCTTCTGGCTTCGATGGCGGCTTTTCTGCCGGCCACGACATTTGCACGCCAGTCGTCGCCATCTCCCAAAACCTTCGACTACGGCCCGGCCAAGCTCGATATCTACGCACCGGACGGCGCGAAAGGACTGCCTGTCGTCTTTTTCGTCCATGGCGGCGCCTGGGAGTTCGGCAAACGCAGCCAGGTGGGCGCCAAGCCGGCATTCCTGCTCGCCAACGGCTTCTGCTTCGTTTCGATCGACTACCGCATGCTGCCTGAGGCCGATGTCGCCACCCAGGCCAATGATGTCGAGAAGGCCTATGCCTATGTCAGGGCCAACATCGCCGGGCATGGCGGCGACCCCAAGCGCATTGTCGGCATGGGCCATTCGGCCGGCTGCCACCTGATCGCGCTGACCGGCATGCGCGGTGGATTGCCCGGCGTCGCCGGCCTGCTCCTTGACGATACCAGGGCCTATGACTTGCCGGCGCTTGAGAAAAATGGCGGCATGGTGCGGGCCTATGCCCGGGTGTTTTCCGATCGCTCGCAATGGGCGGCACTGTCGCCGGCCAGCTATGTCGCCGGCCGCAAGCATCCGCCGACCTTCATCGCCTATTCGCGCGCCGAGGGCCGTGGCGAGGAGTCCAAAGCCTTTGCCGATCGCCTGCGCGCCACGGGTACTGCGGTGACGCTGTTCGACGGCAGTGCCTATACGCATATGTCGATCAATCGCGATTTCGGCAAAGATGGTGATGCGCTGACCGCTGCCGCCTTGGCATTCCTCAAATCCGCGGCCCGCTGATAGCCGGCGACTTCCGCTCGGCCACTCCGGCAACTGGATCATGCCAAAAGCGGCGGCGGGATATTGCCGCGTGGACATCCGCGGGTGCAATTGCTCCATCTGTCTGTCTTGACGCAATTCTCCAGGGAAAGCGCTACGCGCCTTTCCCGGAATTGCTCCTGACCGCGAATGGGAGAAAAATCGCATGAATGGTGCCGATGTGCTGTGCGACGTGCTGCTGGCCAATGATGTGACGGTCTGCTTCGCCAATCCCGGCACCTCCGAGATGCATTTCGTTGCCGCGCTCGACCGCAAGCCGGAAATGCGTTGCGTGCTTGGCCTGTTCGAGGGCGTCGTGACGGGGGCGGCCGACGGCTATGCGCGCATGGCCGACCGTCCGGCCGCGACTTTGCTGCACACAGGTCCGGGCCTGGCCAATGGGCTGGCCAACATGCACAATGCGCGCCGTGCGTTCAGCCCGATGATCAATATCGTCGGCGACCATGCCTCCTACCACCTGCCGCTCGACGCGCCGCTGACCAGCGACATCGAAGGCTTGGCGGCGCCGATGTCCAACTGGGTTCGTCGCATCACGGGACCAGCCGATGTCCAATCGGCCACGGAGGCGGCTTTTCACGCCTCGCTCACCCCGCCGGGCGTCACGACGCTGATCCTGCCGGCGGATGCGGCCTGGGGCGATGCTGCTCTGGCCTCACCGGGCAAGGTCGTCCTTTCACCGCCGCCGGCCGTTGACAAGGACGTCGTCGGCGAGACCGCCGCGGCGATCCGTTCGGCTCCGGGGCGCGTCGGCATGATCGTTCGTGGCCGGGCGGCGCGGACCGATGCGCTGGAGCTCGCCGGCCAGATCTCGACGGCTTGCGATGTGCGCCTGTTCAGCGAGGTGCTGGTCGCACGGATGCAGCGCGGGCGTGGGCGTGTCGCGCCGACCCGCATCCCCTATCCAATCGACGCGGCGACGGCGTTGCTGAGTGACATCGACGTTTTGGTGCTGGTCGGCGGCAAGGAGCCGGTCGCCTTCTTCGCCTATCCAGGGAAACCGGGCCGGCTTGTGCGTGACGATTGTCGGGTTTTGACGCTCGCGGCCCATGGGCAGGATCTGTTTGCGGCGCTGGAAGCGCTTCGCGACGAACTCGGCGTCAAACCATCGCAATGGACTGACTTCGCAACCGCCTTTCCCGACGAGGCAGCGCCGCGCGGCCAGCTTACGGAAGACGCCATCGCGCTATCGGTGGCGCGCAAGCTTCCGGCGGAGGCAATCATTTGCGACGAAGCGGTCACCTCGGCGCGGCGTTTCTTCGCGCTGTCGGCCTTTGCCGCTCCGCACGACTACATGATGGGCACCGGCGGATCGATCGGCGGCGGCATTCCGATGGCCACGGGAGCTGCGATCGCCTGTCCCGACCGCAAGGTGATCAATCTGGAGGCTGATGGCAGCGGCATGTACACGGTACAGGGGCTGTGGACGCAGGCGCGGGAAAATCTCGACGTGGTGACGATCGTCTTTTCCAACCGCACCTACGCGATCCTGCATGGCGAGATGAAGAATGTCGGCGTCAATGCGATCGGCGAGAACGCCAGGCGCATGCTCGACCTCGACCATCCCGCGCTGGACTGGGTGTCGCTGGCCAAGGGCATGGGGGTAGAGGCGGCGCGCGCCGACACCTGCGAGCGGTTCGATGCGCTTCTGGACAGCGCCCTGTCGCGGCGCGGCCCGTTCCTGATCGAAGCGGTGATCTGACCGTCCAACCAACGGGCGAGCGGGGCTGACCTACCAGCGCGTCTTTTCGCCAGGGGCCGCCGGTTCGATCGCCAGCGCGTGCACGCCGGCTTTCAGTTCGTCGGCCAGCAGTTCATTGACGGCGCGGTGGCGGTCGATGCGGCTCATGCCGGCAAAGGCGGCTGAGACGACGCGGACGCGAAAATGCGTCTCGCCGGTGCCGTCATAGGTGCCATGATGGTCGGAGCCGTGGTGGTGGTGGCCCGCGTGGAGATGGCTTTCGTTGATGATGACCAGCCGGTCGGGCGAAAATGCCCTGTTGAGCTTGTCTTCCATGGTCGCCTGTATGGACATCGCCGTCTCCGTTCACCACATATGGTTGGCGTACCAGCGTGAAAACCGGAAGCCGGTTTCACAAGGGGCCTGCTGTTTCGCAACAAAATCCGCCATTCGCCTGCTTTATGCCGCGATTCAGCGGTTAGGGCGATGATCGCGAAAATGTCAATTCTTGTTTCGCATCTGCGAACGCCCCATAAATGGGTGAGATGAAGCCGTACCCCAAATATTTCGAGAAGATTCGCATCCGCCCGGAGAAGGACGCGGAGCTGAAGTCGCACTCGCCGATCTGCCAGTGGGACGGCTGCAAGGAGCCGGGCACCCATCGCGCCCCGGTGGGGCGCATGAAGGAGGGCGAGTATTTCCGCTTCTGCTTCGACCATGTGCGCGAGTACAATAAGGGTTTCAACTATTTCTCCGGCGTGCCGGATACCGAGGTGGCGCGCTTCCAGAAGGAAGCGATGACCGGCCACCGGCCGACCTGGAAGATGGGCGTCAACGGCGCCTCGACGCGTTCGTCGCCCGATATGGCGCAGATGCGCTCCGGCCGCGCCGGCTACTACAACCGCATGCGCGACCCGTTCGACCTGTTCAAGGGACCGAAGGATCCGCGCGAGGCGCGCGAGCGCAAGGCCAAGCCGCTTGAGGCCAAGGCGCTGGAAACGCTTGGCCTTGATACAAAGGCGACTGGCAAGGATATCAAGGCGCGCTATAAGGAACTGGTGAAGCGTCACCATCCGGATGCGAATGGTGGCGATAGAGGTTCGGAAGACCGGTTCCGCGATGTGCTGCAGGCCTATCGCGTGCTCAAACAGGCGGGCCTGTGCTGAGCGACCCTATGGTTTGTGTCGTTTTCCAACTTTCATAAGGTTGGAAAAGGCTTTAAGACCGCCCCCGAACAAAATCGATTGCCGGCGAAACGGGACGTTTCGCCCGTGGAGACGTTGAGAGATATGAACAAGGTCGATCGCGACATCGCCAACCTGCCCGACACGACGGTGTCGGTTAAGGAGAAATTCGGCTTCGACTCCAAGATGGTGGTGCCGGCCTACTCGGTGACATCGGAACATGTTCCTGATATCGATCCGGACTATCTGTTCGACAAGGCGACGACGCTGGCGATCCTTGCCGGCTTTGCCTACAACCGCCGCGTCATGGTGTCGGGCTATCACGGCACCGGCAAGTCGACCCATATCGAACAGGTCGCGGCCCGCCTCAACTGGCCCTGCGTGCGCGTCAACCTCGACAGCCATGTCAGCCGTATCGATCTCGTCGGCAAGGACGCGATCGTCGTCAAGGACGGGCTGCAGGTCACCGAATTCCGCGACGGCATCCTGCCCTGGGCCTACCAGCACAATGTCGCGCTCTGCTTCGACGAATATGACGCAGGCCGCCCGGACGTGATGTTCGTCATCCAGCGCGTGCTGGAATCCTCGGGCCGGCTGACGCTGCTCGACCAGAGCCGGGTCATCCGTCCGCATCCGGCGTTCCGGTTGTTTTCGACCGCCAACACGGTCGGGCTCGGCGACACCACCGGCCTCTATCACGGCACCCAGCAGATCAACCAGGCGCAGATGGATCGCTGGTCGATCGTCACCACGCTGAACTATCTGCCGCACGACAATGAAGTCGCCATCGTTCTGGCCAAGGCCAAGCACTATCGCGACAACAAGGGCAAGGACATCGTCAACAAGATGGTGCGCGTTGCCGACATGACGCGCTCGGCCTTCATCAATGGCGATCTGTCGACCGTGATGAGCCCGCGTACGGTCATCACCTGGGCCGAGAACGCCGAGATTTTCGGCAATATCGGCATGGCGTTCCGGCTGACCTTCCTCAACAAGTGCGACGAACTCGAGCGCTCGGTGGTGGCCGAATTCTACCAGCGCGCCTTCGGCGAGGATCTGCCCGAGAGCGCCGCCAACGTGGTGCTGGGCTAAGAGCGCGATGCCGGAAGGTCATATGACTTATCCGGCAACATCGTGCTCCAGGGAATAATCGATGGCGGGTCCGGGCGACAACACGCGCAACAAGTCGAAGACGGGTTCTGAAGCCGACAGCTTCAAGCGCGCAGTCACCGTCTGCATGCGTGCCATCGCCGGCGACAAGGACCTGGAAGTCGCTTTCGCCAAGGATAGGCCGGCACTCGCCGGCAGCCGCGCCCGCTTGCCCGAACTGCCAAAGAAGGCGTCGAAGACCGACATCGCCATCACCCGCGGCCTTGGCGATTCCATGGCGCTGAAGCGCGCCTGCCACGATGCGCGCATCCACACCAAGCTGGCGCCGGAAGGCAAGGCCGCCCGCGCCATCTATGACGCGGTCGAGCAGGCCCGCGTCGAGGCGATCGGCAGCCGCGCCATGCAGGGCGTCGCCGACAATATCGGCTCGATGCTGGAGGATAAATACGCCAAGGCCAACCTTGTCGACGTCAAGGACAAGGCCGACGCGCCGATCGAGGAAGCGCTGGCGCTGATGGTGCGCGAGAAGCTGACCGGCCGGCCGGTCCCGAAGAGCGGCGAGCGGCTGGTCGAACTCTGGCGGCCCTGGGTCGAGGAGAAGGCCAAGGCCGACCTCGACGGGCTGTCGGCCAAGCTCGACGACCAGCAGGCCTTCGCCCGCGTCGTGCGCGAAATGCTCGCCTCCATGGAAATGGCCGAGGAACTCGGCGACGACCAGGAGACGGAAGATTCCGAGGACAATGACGACAACCAGCCGCAAGGCGAGGAGCAAAGCGAGGAAGGCGGCGAAGAGGATTCCGGCTCTGAGCAGTCGCAGTCCGAGGATGCCGAGGCTTCGGCCGATGACGAGCAGTCGTCGGAAACCGAAGCCTCCGACGCCACCGCCGACGATCTGTCCGACGATGACGATGCCGATGCCGAGACGCCCGGCGAGGCGCGCCGCAACGACAACCCGTTCGCCAATCTGCCGAAGGAAATCGACTACAAGGTCTACACCACTGCCTTCGACGAGACGGTCGGCGCCGAGGAGCTTTGCGAAGAAGAAGAGCTCGACCGGCTGCGCGCCTTCCTCGACAAGCAGCTTGCCAATCTGTCCGGTGTCGTCGGGCGGCTCGCCAACCGGCTGCAGCGCCGCCTGATGGCGCAGCAGAACCGGTCTTGGGATTTCGACCTGGAAGAAGGCTACCTCGATCCGGCGCGGCTGGTACGCGTCGTCATCGACCCGATGCAGCCGCTGTCCTTCAAGCAGGAACGCGACACCAAATTCCGCGACACGGTGGTGACGCTGGTGCTCGACAATTCGGGCTCGATGCGCGGCCGGCCGATCACGGTCGCCGCCACCTGCGCCGACATTCTGGCGCGCACGCTGGAGCGCTGCGGCGTCTCGGTCGAGATCCTCGGCTTCACCACGCGGGCCTGGAAAGGCGGGCAAGCGCGCGAGAAATGGCTGAAGGACGGCAAGCCGCCGAACCCCGGCCGCCTCAACGATCTACGCCACATCATCTACAAATCCGCCGACCATCCGTGGCGCCGAGCCCGGCGCAATCTCGGCCTGATGATGCGCGAAGGCCTGCTCAAGGAAAACATCGACGGCGAGGCGCTGCTGTGGGCTCACAATCGCCTGATCGCCCGGCCGGAGCAGCGCAAGATCCTGATGATGATTTCGGACGGCGCGCCGGTCGACGATTCGACACTGTCGGTCAATCCGGGCAATTACCTTGAGCGGCACCTGCGCGCCGTCATCGAGCTGATCGAGACGCGCTCGCCGGTGGAATTGCTTGCCATCGGCATCGGCCATGACGTCACGCGCTATTACCGCCGCGCCGTCACCATCGTCGATGCGGAGGAACTGGCCGGCGCCATGACCGAGCAACTGGCCTCGCTGTTTGCCGAAGAAAGCGTACGCGACACGCGGCGCGGCGGCATGCGGCGCGCCGGATGATCCTTTCGCGGGGCGGGTTTCGGCAAACGGTTCTTGCCGCTTGCGCACTCTCCGGCGTGGTGCTTTCGCCAGCGATTGCGGCCGGGCCGGCTTCGGTCGAGCCGGCCGAGGTTTCGGCGAGACCGATAAGCCAATTCAAGATCGGACATGACGAGAAACAGTTCGGTCCGCTGGAATTCGTGGGCGGGCTGGAAATGACCTCGCCATCGCGCGATTTCGGTGCGCTGTCTGCCTTTCGGTTTCTGAAAGGAGGGAGCGATTTCATCGGCGTGGCCGACACCGGCTACTGGTTCTTCGGGACGGTGGCCCGTGATGCCGACGGGCGACCCGTGGCCATCCAGAACTTCCGCATGCAGCAGATGGTCGACCAGAGCGGGCAGCCGATCGACGAGAAATGGGAAGTCGACGCCGAGGGCCTTGCGGTCAAGGATGGCATCGCCACGGTCGGTTTCGAGCGCAACCACCGCGTCTCCCAGTTCAGGATCGACCCGACCAATATGAAGGCGCCATACCGGCAACTCGATTTCCTGGTACCGGCGCGAGAGCTGCGCCAGAACCGCGGCTTCGAGACGGTCACCCATGCCAATGCCAATGGCCAGCACGAGGGCGGTCTGGTCGTGGTCTCGGAAAAGAGCCTGGACAAGGCTGGCAATATCTATGCCGCCATCATCGAAGGGCCGCACAAGGGCGTCTTCACCGTCAAGCGCAACGGCGATTTCGACATCACAGATGGCGCCTTCCTGCCGGACGGCGACCTCTTGCTGCTGGAGCGCAGCTTTTCTATGGCGGGTGGCCTCAAGATGCGCCTGCGGCGCATCTATGGCGAGAGCGTCGCAAAGGGCGCTGTCGCCGACGGGCCGGTGCTGCTGGAAGCCGACATGGGCTACCAGATCGACAATATGGAAGGTCTCGACGTCTGGACCCGCTATGACGGCGCGCTGATGGTGTCGCTGATCTCCGATGACAACCACTCGATCCTGCAGCGCAACCTCTACCTGGAATTTATTCTCCACCAGGATTGAGCCGCAGCTCCAACTGCGAAGCTGAGTTGAGGGTTTTCGACGGCGGGTTCGATTTGGTCTGATCCTTCCCCCACTCCGTCGCTGCTTCGCGGCGAAGCTCGACGGAGTGGGGGTCGACTGTTCACCACGAGCCGTTGGTGGCGATCCAGATGACATGGCGCGCGCCACGCTTGCCGTTGGCGCGCGTGTTGACCTCCTCGACAGCGAAACCCGCCTGCTTGAGCCGCCGCGTGAAACCTGTATCCGGCCCCTGCGACCACACTGCCAATACGCCGCCGGGTTTGAGAGCACTGCGCGCGGCGCCAAGGCCCGCCAGGCTGTAGAGGGCGTCATTGCCCTTGTGAACGATGCCTTCGGGGCCATTGTCGACATCGAGCAGGATGGCGTCCCAGGCTGCGGGCTCGAAGCGTATCAGCTGCCCGACATCGGTCTCCTCTATGGCGACGCGGGGATCGTCGAGGCAATCGCCGAAAACTTCCGCCATCGGGCCACGTGCCCAGGCGACGACCGCCGGCACCAGTTCGGCGACAACGATGCTGGCATCCTTGCCGAGTTCGGCAAGAGCAGCGCGCAGCGTGAAACCCATGCCAAGGCCGCCTATGAGGATCCTCGGCTGCCGATGGCCCGCAATCTTTTGGCAGGACAGTTTCGCCAGCGCTTGCTCGGAGCCGCTGAGGCGGCTGTTCATCAACTCGTTGGTGCCTAGCATGATCGAGAATTCGCTGCCGCGCCGCTTGAGGCGAAGTTCTTGGACACCGTCCCCGGTCTTTGCCGAATCGAGCTGGACCCAGGGTATCACGGGTCTAGGCCGCGACTGCCGGCTGGCTCCATCGAGCAGCGAGCAGCCGGTAGGGGATGAGCGCGACCACGGCAATGATCAATTTCACCGAGAGATCGCCCAGCGCCCAGGAAACCCAGCGCATGGCCTCGATGTGGAAGACGCCCATCAGGGGCGCCGTTTCGAGCGCAAAGCTATCATTGGGGCCAGCAAAGGCGAAGGCGGCCGAGAATGCGACGGTGAAGAAGACCATCGTGTCGAACACCGATCCGACCAGCGTGCCGACGATCGGCGCCCGCCACCAGCTCTGCCTGCGCAGCCGGTTGAACACGGTCACGTCAAGCAATTGCGCGGACAGGAATGCCGCGCCTGAAGCGGCGGCGATGCGCGCCAGCCGGTCAGCGGCGGTCTCGAATTCGATCAGGCCATGGCGGAACAGGAAGGGCGGGACGAGGATCGAGCAGACCACCGCTGTCATGAAGCCGACAAAGACGATCCGGCGCGCCACGGCAGGCCCGTAGCGGCGGTTGGCGAGGTCGGTGACGAGGAACGAGAAGGGATAGGTGAAAGCGCCCCAGGTAAGCAGGTCCGCCAGCGACAGGCCGCCGATCTGGCCCTGCATCGGGAACTGCACGAGGATGTTCGACGCCACGACGACAAGCGCCATGGCGGCCACGAAGGGCAAATATCGCGAGAAGGATGTCATTTTTTTATCCTGGGTAATGGAACCAGCGGAGCATCTGCCCATCGGGCGGTGCTCGCTTCGTAGTCGAGCATCGGATTGTCGAACCTTGCGGATCCATCCGATGCTCCAAGCCAACAAGAGGTTGGCCCGGGCGGTCCCCCGCCTTTATCCGATGTTAGGCAGCGACCTGTTCGGCCAGCTTCTTGGCGATCTGCTTCTTCAGCAGGCGCGCGCGCTGCGACAGTTCCTTGACGTCGGCCTTGGCCAGGAAAGCGTCGAGACCGCCGCGATGTTCGACCGAACGCAGCGCATTGGCCGAGATGCGCAGGCGCACATTCTGGTTCAGTGCTTCCGAAATCAGCGTCACATTGACGAGGTTCGGCAGGAAGCGACGCTTGGTCTTGTTGTTGGCGTGGCTCACATTGTTGCCGGTCTGGACTGCCTTGGCAGTGAGTTCGCAGGTGCGGGACATAATTCTAACCTTCAGTTCTCTCGGGACCTGTCAAACCCTTGTGCCCACGCCGGGTGGCGCGCGGTTCTGGTCAGGCGGCCTTATGGAAAAAGTTGGCGTTCCATAGTTGCATTTCACCGGGGCGTCAAGCTCCGGCTTCGCCACGGAAGCGCGCGGCATTTCATATTAAGGCCGGATTTCACCCTATAAGCGGTCTTATAGGGACATGCCAGACCGGAGTTGCCCGCCTCCGGCCGAAAATCAAGGATCCGATCCCGCCATGCCTCGTTTGTCTCACGCACTTGTTGCCGTGCTTGCCATCGCCTTGCCGTCGGCCGCGTCCGCGGCCTCGCCGCAGTCCTTCAAAGGAGAATATACGGTTTCGTTCCTTGGCCTCTCGATCGCAAGATCGACCTTCTCAAGCCATTACGAGAACGGCGCCTACGCGATCGACGGTACGGTGACGGCGGCCGGTCTCGCCAAGCTGTTCGACGACACGCGGGGTACGATCTCTTCCAAGGGCACGATTTCGGGCCAGAAAATGGTGCCCCAGGCATTTCGTGCCGATTACACCTCCGGCAAGAAGGCGTCCGCGATCGACATCCGCTTTACCAATGGCAACGTGACCTCGACGCAGGTCATCCCGGCGCCCGGCAAGCGTGACCCCAATGCCTGGGTGCCGATCGGTGCCGGCGACTTGGCCGCGGTGCTCGATCCAATGGCGGCGACCGTCATCCATGCCGACAGCCTCGACCAGGTCTGCGGCCGCAAGGTCAAGTTCTATGACGGCGAGATGCGCGCCGACCTGACGCTGACCTACGATTCGAAAGGCACGATCTCGGTCCCGGGCTACAAGGGCGACACCGTCACCTGCCAGATGGGTTTCGAGCCGGTGGCCGGCTATCGCAAGGGACGTAAGGCGCTCAACTATCTCAAGAACAAAAGCCGCATGATGGTGACGTTTGCGCCGCTCGGCCAAACCGGAGTATATGCGCCGATCCACGCCACGGTCGGAACGCAGATCGGCACCTTGACCATCAGCGCCGGGCGTTTCGAAGCGGTACAATAGGCACGCCACCGGAAACAGAGGAGGGCGCGCCACGGGAGAAAAAATGGGGCGCGCAACACTGATCGGCTTTTCGGCGGTCGCCATGTGGGCGCTTTTGGCGCTGCTCACCGACGCATCCGGCAAGGTGCCGCCGTTCCTTTTGTCGGCAATCACCTTCTCGATCGGTACAGGGGTCGGTCTTGTCGCGCGTCTCCTGATTCCGGCGGCCGACAGGAGCCAGAAGATACCACCCCAGGTCTGGGTCATCGGTATTGCCGGCCTGTTCGGCTACCACTTTTTCTATTTCACCGCTTTGCGCAACGCGCCGGCGGTGGAGGCGAGCCTGATCGCCTATCTGTGGCCGCTGCTGATCGTGCTGGGCTCCGCGCTGATGCCGGGTGAAAAACTGGCGTGGAACCATGTCGTCGGCGCGCTGCTCGGCCTGGCCGGCACGGTGCTGATCGTGACCAAGGGTGGCGGGCTGGCCTTCGATGCACGCTATACCTTCGGCTATGCGATGGCCGCCGTCTGCGCCCTGCTGTGGTCGTCCTATTCGCTCCTGTCGCGGCGCTTTCCGTCTGTACCGACCAGCATCGTCACCTGGTTCTGCGCGGCGACCGCCGTGCTGTCGCTCGTTTGCCATCTGGCGCTGGAGCAAACGGACCTGCCGGACGGCGCCGGACAGTGGCTGGCGGTGCTTGGCCTTGGCCTGATGCCGGTGGGGGCTGCCTTCTATGCCTGGGACATCGGCGTCAAGCGCGGCAATATCCAGGTGCTGGGCGCGGCGAGCTATGCGGCGCCGCTGCTGTCGACGCTGATGCTGATTGCGGCCGGCGTCGCCGAGCCATCGCTGCGCATTCTCGCGGCCTGCGTGCTGATCACCGGCGGTGCGGCCCTGGCGGCGAAGTCGCTGTTCCTGCGCAAGCCGGCCGCGGCTGAGGGCGAGGCCGGGGCATCCGAAAGCGGAGCCGGGGCATGACGATGCCGTTTGCCGGCGGCATCGATGCCAACGCCAATGCAACGCTGATCTTTTCTTTGGTGGCGGCGGCGATCTACGCCTTCTCGTCAGGCATGGCGCCGACGCTCGCCCGCTCGGCGGCAAAGACGCTCGCCGTCGCGATGCTTGCCGTGCTGGCGGCGCTGCAAGGTGGCCCACTGCTGCTGGTCGCCGCTCTTGCGCTGAGCGCCATTGGCGACGCGTTCCTGTCGCGCGACGGCGACAAGGCGTTTCTCGGCGGTTTGGCCAGCTTTCTCGTCGCCCACATCGTCTATATCGCGCTGTTCCTGCGTAGCGGTGGCGGGTTGGCGCTGCTTGGCGCAGAATCCTGGCGCGGGGCGATTGCCCTGGCATTGGCGGTATTCGTGATCGTCATGCTGGCCGCGCTCTGGCGCCGCGTCGGCCCTAGCCTGCGTGTTCCGATCACCTGTTATGTCGTGGCGATCCTGGCGATGGGCATGGCGGCACTGACGACAAGCAATGCCTGGGTCATCGGCGGCGCAGTGCTGTTCATGGCATCGGACGGGCTGCTGGCCACGGAGAAATTCCTGGTCGCGGCCATCTCGCCACATCGCGGCTGGATGCGTTTCGCCGTCTGGGTCTTGTACTACGCTGCCCAGCTCGCGATCACGCTTGGTTTCCTGCTGGGCTAGGCTGCCAGCCCGGCGCTGCCAGTTCGAAGGCGGCGAAATCAAACCCCGGCGCGACGGTGCAGCCGACCAGCGTCCAGTCGCCCAGGCTGCGCGCCGATTGCCACCAGCCTGCCGGCACGACGATCTGCGGCCGTTCGCCCGCCGCGAGTTCGATGCCCAGCACCTGCTCGATCACGGCTGCGCCTTCTTCCCACATCGACAGCGCCAGCGGCGCGCCGGCGTGGAAATGCCAGACCTCGGCGGCGTCCCTGACCCGATGCCATGCCGAAAGCTGGTGCTGTTCCAAAAGGAAGTAGATCGCGGTCGAATGGCCACGCGCACCGCCGGCTTCGTCGCGAAATGTCTCCGCGTACCAGCCGCCTTCCGGATGCGGCTTCAGACCAAGCAAAGCGATGATTTCCGCGGAACTCGTCATGGGGTCGACGATACCACCAGGCTCAGAAATTGTCCTTGCGCTTGCGGATCTCGGCGAACACCTCGGCATCCCCGGCCTTTTCCATGCCGAGATGCTTGCGGATCGCCGGATCGTGCCAGCGCAGGAAGGGATTGGTCGACAATTCCTCGCCGATCGTCGTTGGCAGTGTCGGCTTGTTGTCGCTCCGCAGCGCCTCGATCCTGCCGGCGCGCTCCTTCAAGGCCGAGTTGGTGGGATCGACGGTCAGCGCGAAACGGGCGTTGGCGAGCGTATACTCGTGGCCGCAATAGATTGTCGTCGCGGCGGGAAGCGCGGCCAGTTTCTTCAGAGAATCATACATCACCGGCGGTTTGCATTCGAACAGCCGTCCACAGCCGAGCGCGAACAGCGTATCGGCGGTGAACGCCACCTGCGATGCCGGCAGATGATAGGAGACGTGCCCGGCGGTATGGCCGGGGGTGGCGATCACCTCGATGCGCTCATCGCCGAGATGGAGGACGGAGCCTTCCTCGACCGTCTCGTCAATGCCGGGAATCTTGGCCTTTTCCGCTTCCGGGCCGACGATGCGCAGCTTGAAGCGCTCCTTCAGCGCCAGATTCGCCTCGACGTGATCCATATGATGATGCGTGGTCAGGATCATCGTCGGTGTCCAGCCGGTGCGCTTGATCGCGGCCAGGATCGGCGCCTCCTCGGGCGCGTCGATGATCGCGGTCTGACCGCTCTTGGGGTCATGCACCAGCACACCGAAATTGTCGGTGCGGCACATGAACTGTTCGATTTCGATCGCCATCGCGTCTCTCCATTTGTCGCCGCAGACATAGGGCGCCAGAGGGCGGATGTCATCTAGGGGTGACGAATGTCATCCCCGGGAAGACCAATGTCATCCGGGGGATGTGCCGGCCCCCCTCAGGACCCTTTGTTGAAACCTGCCGATATCACGGCTACATCCCTGACATGCATTCCGACATCGTCGACCTTCGCTCGTTCTACTCGACAACGCTCGGCCGGTTCGCCGAACGCTCGATCACCATGGCGCTGTCCTCGATATGGGCTGCCGTGCCAAACGAACGCTTGGTCGGTCTCGGCTATACCTTGCCCTGGTTGGAGCGTTTCGGCTCTGACGCCGAGCGGGTCTTCGCCTTCATGCCGGCGACGCAGGGCGCCGTGGTCTGGCCGGCAACAGGGCCGACGGCGACCGCGCTGGTCTTCGACGAGGAACTGCCGCTGGTCGATTCCTGTATCGACCGCATGTTGCTCGTCCATTCGCTCGAACATGTCGAAAACCCGCGCGAGACGCTGAACGAGATCTGGCGGGTGCTGTCGCCCGCCGGGCGTGTCGTCATAGTCGTGCCGAACCGGCGCGGGGTCTGGGCGCGCTTCGAGCACACGCCGTTCGGCAATGGCCGGCCTTTCTCGCGCGGACAACTGACGGAACTGCTGCGCGAGGCGAATTTCACGCCCGCGGCGTGGTCGGATGCGTTGTTCTTCCCGCCATCGCGGCGACGCTTCATGATGCGCTTCCACAACGTGCTGGAGCGCTTCGGCCGGCGGCTGTGGCCGATCTTTTCCGGTGTCATCGTCGTCGAGGCGCAGAAGCGGCTCTACCAGGGCGTGCCGGTGGTCCAGCGCGCGTCTCGCCGCGTCTTCGTGCCGGTGCTGTCGCCGCATGGCGCGACACGGCTCGGCCGCCGGGCAGACGCCGGAGGCGCGGCACCGTCGACTCGCCAGGTGAAACCTTCGTGATCGGTGCGGAAACTCTCCCCGCGCGGCATTTTTCCGACCTATCTGTCGTGCACGGGCGGCGGCCGTCGGCCCTCTTCATCCGGTTTCAGCATCGCATCTGAGCGCAAGGACTTCTGATATGGCTGATCAACTGGACAATCAGGCCACCGTTCAGCCGGTCGCCGTGGCCAGCAGCCTGCGTGATCAGGTCGCGACGATCAAGCAAGCGCTGGTGGTGTCGCCGGTTCGCAAGTGGTTGCTGTGGACATCGGTCGGCATCATGGCCGTCATCGTCGCGACATCGATCGGCCAGGTCCTGCTCAATCGCTGGAACCAGCCTTTCTACGATGCGTTGGCGCGCCGCGACATGGCGGCCTTCCTGCACCAGCTCCTTGTCTTTGCCGTGATCGCCGGTGGGCTGCTGGTGCTCAATATCGGCCAGACCTGGCTCAACCAGATGATCCGGCTGAAGCTGCGCGAGGCGCTGACGCTGGACCTGATCGACCAGTGGATGCGGCCGGCGCGCGCCTTCCGCCTGGCCAATGCCGGCGCCATCGGCGTCAATCCGGATCAGCGCATGCAGCAGGACGCGGCGCATCTGTCGGACCTGTCGACGGACCTCGGCGTCGGGCTCCTGCAGTCGCTCATCCTGCTCGTGTCGTTCGTTGGTGTGCTGTGGGAACTGTCTTCGGGTTTCGTCTTCCACGTCAACGGCTGGTCGCTGGCCATACCGGGCTACATGGTCTGGGCCGCGTTCCTCTACGCCGGCACCGCCTCCTGGCTGAGCTGGCTGGTCGGGCGCCCGCTCATCAGCCTGAACAGCGACCGCTACACGCGCGAAGCGGAGCTGCGCTCCTCGATGGTGCGCGTCAACGAGAATGTCGATGCCATCGCGCTCTACCATGGCGAGGAGGATGCCAGGCGACGGCTCGAACTCGACCTCGGCACGGTGCTGGGCGCCATGCGGCGCATCTATACCGCCCAGATCAACCTGTCCTGGGTAACCGATACCTATGGCTGGATCACCGTCGTGGCACCGATCCTGGTCGCCTCGCCTGTCTATTTCTCGGGCGATATCAGCTTCGGCGGGCTGATGATGGCGGTCGGCGCCTTCAACCAGGTCCACTCGTCGTTGCGCTGGTTCATCAACAATATCGGCAGCATCGCCGACTGGCGCGCCACGCTGATGCGCGTCGCCGATTTCCGCATCGCGCTCAATGAAACCGATGTGCTGCACGACACCGAAAAGCGCATCACCTTCGACCAAAACGCCAATGGCAGCCTGACCTTCGAGAAGCTCGAAGTGGCCTCGCCGGAGGGCTGCACAAAACTCTCCGACGAACATGTCGAAATCCGCGCCGGCGAGCGCGTCATGATCACCGGCGAGCCAGGCGCCGGCAAGACGCTATTCTTCCGCGCCATCGCCGGGCTTTGGCCCTGGGGCAGCGGAAAGATCGGCCTGCCGGAGGGAGAAACCCTCATCTTCGTGCCACGTGTCCCGTATTTGCCCACCGGCACCCTGCGCGAGGTGCTCAATCATGCGAACGGGCATGCGCCCGCGAGCGATGCCGACATGTCGGCGATGTTGGCCGAGGTTGGTCTTGAACGGCTGTCGTCGTCGCTCGACCGTGTCGGGCGGTGGGACCATGAGTTGGGTGATGACGAACAGCGCTTGCTGGGCGTGGCCAGGCTCGCCCTGCGGCGGCCGAAATGGGTGATCATCGACGAAGCGATGGATGCGTTCGATGGACCCGCGCTACGCCGCGTGCTGGCGATGCTGGAAAAGCATCTGACGGGAGCCACGATCATCAATATCGGGCGCGGCCAGCACAACAACCAGTTCTTTCCGCGCGGTTTGACGATCGTGAAGGATTCCGGTGCGCCGGCGCTGAAGCCCGCCCGCGTCAGGGCCGGCGCCATCGATCCGCCACCCGCCGTCCGCCGCAAGAAGTAGGCTGTTTCTCCGGTTGCGTGCGCAAAACCTTATTTTGCCGTGATCGCGATGGAAGATTTCCCGGGGAAACAACCCTGGCGCCGCCATGTTTGATGCTCTTCTGATTGCCTGTCTCACCTGCGCGCAGGCTGCCCCCATTGCCTCGCCACCGGCGCTGGCCGTCGACGTCGAACTGGTCCTGGCGGTCGACATCTCGTTGTCGATGGACGAGAAGGAGTTCGCGTTGCAACGCGCCGGCTATGTCGAGGCACTGCGGCATCCCGACTTCATCCAGGCCGTCCGTTCCGGCAATACGGGCCGCATCGCGCTCGCCTATTTCGAATGGGCGGGCACCGTGCGCGATGACGCGATCATCGGCTGGCAGATCATCGACGGCGCGCAAAGCGCCAACAGCTTTGCCGACAAGGTGGCGGCGCGCCCGTTCCGGAGTTTTCGCGGCACTTCGATTTCCACCGCGCTTGCCTTCGGTGCCGGGCTTTTCGACAGGACGAACTTCGCCGGCGAACGCAGCGTCATCGATATATCCGGCGATGGTCCCAACAATATCGGGCCGCCGGTCACCGCGACGCGCGACGCGGCCATCGCCAAAGGCATCGTCATCAACGGCCTGCCGATCCTGATCAACCCGTCGCCGACTTTCAGCCATCTCGACCAATATTATGCGCAGTGCGTCACCGGCGGGCCCGGCTCCTTCGTGCTGCCGATCCATGCGGCCGCCGAATTTTCCACCGCCATCCGACGCAAGCTGATCCTCGAAGTGAGCGGTATTCAAGACAAGGCCGAGATCATTCCCGTCGACACGGACGCGCCGATCGACTGCCTGAAGGGCGAACGGGACAGGCGGTTCCTGTCGGATCCCTATTTCCCGGAACTCGACCGGTAGGTCTGGCGGCACCTAAGCCGGCCGGGCGCCGAACCGGTTGCGAAACTCATTGTAGAGATTGCGGCGCCAACGCCGGCCATGGCTCGGGCATCTACCCGGACGAAGTCATGTCCGCTTTCTTGCAACTGGCTGGTGAGCAAGGTGCGCACGGACAATTCCCAATCCGATGTGGTGTTCGCCGACGGTGTCGAGCATCCGCACAAGGCCACGGATGTCCTGGGCTAGACGTTCCGTGCCTTACCGCTTCAGCAAGAACACCGCTTGCTGGCCGAAGAAATTCCAGAACCACCAGGGCATCGACAGG
Organism: Mesorhizobium sp. NZP2298; assembly: GCF_013170825.1. Lineage (NCBI taxonomy): Bacteria > Pseudomonadati > Pseudomonadota > Alphaproteobacteria > Hyphomicrobiales > Phyllobacteriaceae > Mesorhizobium > Mesorhizobium sp. NZP2298. The sequence continues at coordinate 1,704,458 of NZ_CP033365.1, forward strand.
CCGATCTTCTGGCCGGCGGCGTCGAGCGCGGTCGCCTTTTCCACCGTCGCGCCAAGCTCATCGCACAGGTTGACGAAGTCGCGGATGGTGCAGAAGTGGATGTTGGGCGTGTCGTACCAGGAGTAGGGCAGGTCCTGGGTCACTGGCATGCGGCCCTTGATGAAGAGCGACAGGCGTACCCGCCAATGGCCGAAATTGGGGAAAGAGACGATCGCCCTGTTGCCGATCCTGAGCAGTTCGTCGAGCACCAGCTTCGGGTTGCGGGTCGCCTGCAAGGTCTGCGACAGGACGACGAAGTCAAAACCCTTGTCGGGATAGAATTCGAGATCCTTGTCGGCATCGCCCTGGATGACAGAGAGGCCGCGCGCCACGCATTCGTTGACGCCGCGCTGCGACAGTTCAAGCCCGCGGCCGTCGACCTGCTTGGTTTCCTGCAGCAATTCAAGCAAGGAGCCGTCGCCCGAACCGACGTCGAGCACGCGCGACCGTGGCGGGATGAGGTTGGCGACGACCTCGAGGTCGACGCGCTGGCTGCCGTTGACGCTCATGATGTCGCCTCCTGTGTGGCGCATGATCCCGATCCTGAAAGTCTGCAACTTTGCGGGGTCATGCGCTCAGCCCTCTTGCGCGGGCCGCCGAGCCGATGAAGCCGTTGATGGCGGCGAACAGTTCCGGCTCGTCGAGCAGGAAGGCGTCGTGGCCGCGATCGGTCTCGATCTCGACGAAGGACACCGAGGCGCCGGCGGCGTTGAGCGCGTGCACGATGGAGCGGCTCTCCTCGGTCGGAAACAGCCAGTCCGAAGTGAACGACACCAGGCAGAAACGGGTCTTGGTGCCGGCAAAGGCATCCGCCAGCCTGCCGCCATGATCGGCGGCGAGGTCGAAATAGTCCATCGACCGCGTCATGTAGAGATAGGAGTTGGCGTCGAAGCGGTCGACGAAGGTCATGCCCTGGTGGCGCAGATAGCTTTCGATCTGGAAGTCGGCGTCGAAGCCGAAAGTCAGGTGGTCGCGATCCTGCAAATTGCGGCCGAATTTTCGATGCAGCGCGGCTTCCGACAGATAGGTGATGTGGGCCGCCATGCGCGCCACCGCCAGGCCCTTTTCCGGGCGCTTGCCATGCTCGAAATATTTGCCGCCATGCCAATCCGGATCTGCCATGACGGCCTGCCGGCCAACTTCATGGAAGGCGATGTTCTGCGAGGAATGGCGGGCACCCGTGGCGATCGGCAGCGCTGAAAAGACACGCTCGGGATAGCTCGACGCCCATTCCAGCACCTGCATGCCGCCCATCGAGCCGCCGAGCACGCAGAACAGTTTCTCGATGCCGAAATGATCGACCAGCATCTGCTGCGCGCGCACCATGTCACGGATGGTGATGACCGGTAGGTCGAGCCCATAGGGCTTGCCGGTGGCGGGATTGGTCGAGGCGGGGCCGGTGGAGCCGAGGCAGCCGCCGATGACATTGGAGCAGATGACGAAGAAGCGGTTGGTGTCGATGATCTTGCCGGGGCCGATCAGCACTTCCCACCAGCCCGGCTTGCCGGTTACCGGGTTGGTGTTGGCGACATGCTGGTCGCCGGTCAGCGCATGGCAGACGAGAATGGCATTGGAGCGGGCATCGTTCAGCGTGCCATAGGTCTGGTAGGCGATCTGGAATGGCGACAAAAGCGTGCCGGCGTCGAGCTTGAGCGGCTTATTGGGCCCGAAGCGCAACACCGGGCTCGACGGCTGGTCGGCCTCGTTGTTGGTCTTTCCTGCGCGCAGAGCGGCCATTCACGTACTCACTTGCTGCATCGTGCCCGACGAAAAATCGCCGCCGACGCGTTTTGTCCGGCCGGCCGCGGACAATAAAAAACCGGCATTGCCTTCGCAAAGCCGGTTACGTCACGCAAACGGCCCTTTAGCGAATTGTTTAACGTGGCTGCAAGCCGACCGGCCAAATCACCACGGAACTGTCATTGTCCTTCTAGAACTCGCCCGCCTCGCCGTCAATGCCGGAGGCTGTGCCGGCGCTGGCCCCACCGCCGCCTCTCGACATTGCCGTCCATGGCTTGTATTTCCGCTGCGGCCTCCGGATGGAGGCATTTTCGACGGATTTTGCAAAAATGAACCACACACCGGATCAGGCACGTCCAACCCCGCGCGCGGGCATCATGGACATAGACGCCTACGTGCCCGGCAAGAGCACGGCGCCGGCCGGTGTCGCCAAGGTCTACAAGCTGTCGTCGAACGAGAACCCGCTCGGCCCCTCACCTAAGGCGATCGAAGCCGCGCGTGAGGTTGCCGCCAAACTCGACATCTATCCCGACGGTACCGCCAAACGGCTGCGCGAGGCGATCGCCGAGGTGCATGGGCTCAATGCGCAGAATATCATCTGCTCGAACGGTTCCGACGAGATTCTGGGCCTGCTGGCACAAACCTATCTCGCGCCCGGTGACGAAGCGATTTTCACCGAACATGCATTCATGGTCTACAAGATCTACATCCAGTCTGCCGGCGCCGCGCCGATCGCGGTCAAGGAGACCGACGAGCGTGCCGATATCGATGCGATGCTGGCCGCCGTCACGCCACGCACGAAAATCGTCTTCCTCGCCAATCCCAACAATCCGACCGGCACCTATGTGCCGTTCCAGGAGGTGCGCCGCCTGCATGCCGGCCTGCCGCGAAACGTGCTGCTGGTGCTCGACGCGGCCTATGCCGAATATGTCCGCCGCAACGATTATGAAGCCGGCATCGAGCTGGTCGGCAGCGCCGAGAACGTGGTGATGACGCGTACCTTCTCCAAGATCGGCCTTGGCGGGGCGCGGATCGGCTGGATGTACGGGCCGATGCACATCGTCGACGCCATCAATCGCGTGCGCGGCCCCTTCAACGTCAATGCGACGGCGATCGAGGCTGGCATCGCCGCGATCCGCGACCGCGCCCATGTCGAGCGCAGCGTGGCGCACAACGAGACCTGGCTCACCTGGCTGACCGCAGAGATGACCGGGCTCGGACTGCGGGTGACGCCCAGCGTCGGCAATTTCCTCCTCATCCATTTTCCCGACGACCAGAAGCATTCAGCGGCGGCGGCGGACGATTACCTGACCGCGCGCGGCTATATATTGCGGCGTGTTTCCGGCTACGGCTTCCCCAACGCGCTGCGCATGACCGTTGGCACAGAAGAGGCCAATCGCGGCGTCGTCGCCGCGCTCGCGACATTCCTGAAAAGCTAGAACGCCCGAAAGCTGTAACGCCCGAAAGCTGTAACGACATGACATCACCGATGTTTGAAAAGATCGCGCTGGTCGGCATCGGCCTCATCGGCTCGTCGCTGGCCCGCGTCATCCGCCGCGAGGGCCTTGCCGGCCACGTTGCCATCTCGACCCGCAGCACGGCGACGCTGGCGCGGGCGCAGGAGCTTGGGCTGGGTGATTCCTACACGACCGATGCCAAGGAAGCGGTCCGCGATGCGGATCTGATCATCGTCTCGGTGCCGGTCGGCTCGTCCGGCGCGGTGGCGCAGGAGATCGCGCCGGCGCTGAAGAAGGGCGCGATCCTCACCGATGTCGGCTCGACCAAGGCCTCCGTCATCGCGCAGATGCAGCCGCATGTGCCTGACGGCGTGCATTTCATTCCCGGCCATCCGCTGGCGGGTACCGAAAAATCCGGTCCGGATGCGGGTTTCGCCGACCTGTTCGACAATCGCTGGTGCATCTTCACGCCGCTGCCGGGCACCGATCCGGACGCGCTGGAGAAGCTGTCGGAATTCTGGCGCCGCTGCGGCGCAAACATCGACACGATGGACCCGCAGCATCACGACATGACGCTCGCCATTGTTTCGCATCTACCGCACATCATTGCCTACAACATCGTCGGCACCGCCGACGATCTGGAATCGGTAACCAAGACGGAAGTCATCAAATATTCCGCCTCCGGCTTTCGCGACTTCACGCGCCTGGCCGCCTCCGACCCGACCATGTGGCGGGACGTGTGCCTGCACAACAAGGATGCCATCCTCGAAATGCTGGCGCGGTTTTCCGAAGACCTGGCGTTCCTGCAGCGCGCGATCCGCTGGGGCGACGGCGACAAGCTGTTCGACCTGTTCACCCGCACCCGGGCCGTGCGCCGCTCGATCATCGAGGCGGGCCAGGACATCGATGTGCCCGATTTCGGCCGTCAGGCGATCGAGCACCCGTCGAAGAATTAGGCTGTTTCAGGCCATGTCGCCGCGACCATGGCCAGTGTCTCGGCCCGGTCCGGCGCACCGAGCCTGCCGCCGAAGCGCTGGCATTTGAGCGCGGCGGCGGCACTGGCAAAGCGCAAGGCTTGCTCGACCGGCATGGCTTCGCCCAGCCCGACGGCAAAGGCGCCGTGGAAGACATCACCCGCCGCCAGCGTGTCGACCGCCTTGATTTTGGGCGCCGCGACATGACGGGATGATTGCGTCGCGCGATCGAACCACCAGGTGCCTGCCGCGCCACCGGTGACCGCGACGAAGGCGTCGGTGCGGGAGGCGAGGTCGGTGCAAGCACTCTCCAGATCCAGGGCCTGGCCGCATATGATGCGGACCGCCGGCTCGGAGGCGACGATGTGCGAAGCCAGCGGCAACAGCTGCTCCAGCACCGCCAGCGGCGCGGTATCGGCATCGAGAATCGCAGGCCGGTTGGCGGCGTGCGCCGCCTTGAGGGCAAGGGCCGCGGCACCCGGCCAGCGCACGTCGACCAGCACGGTATCGAACGCCGCGATGTCGGCGAAAGGCAAAGAATCGGGATCGGTCTGGGCCAAACTGTCATAGAAAGGCACGATGATGCGTTCGCCATGAGCGTCGACCAGGATGGATGCCAGCGCCGAGCGGGCGCCGCTAACGCGGCGCACGTAGCTGCAGTCGACGCCTTCGGCCCCGATCCCGGCAATCAGTTGGTCGCCGACCGGATCATCGCCGGCACTTGCCCACAGCGACACGTTGGCGCCCAGGCGATGCGCGGCGCAGGCAGCGCTGGTGGCCATGCCAGAGGCGATCTGGACGCCGTCGGAGGCGATGAATTTTCCCTGATGCGCGGGCAGCGTCTCGACACGCAGGATCGTGTCCAGCGTCAGCGCGCCGACACTCAGGAGTCTCGGGGGTCTTGCCACGGCAGCGCTATTGAACCGGCTTGATCTTGCCCAGCGGAATGAAGCCAAGCGAGGCCTTGCCCTTGACCACCTTCAGCGGCATCGACGGTTCGCTGCCGAGCAAAGCGAGGGCGGCAAAGCCCTGTTGGATCGCATTCTTCTGCTCGGGTATGGCGCCGGCAAGGATAGATGCTACGGCCTTCGGATCCTTGATCCGGATCATCAGATCGGCATCGACCAGGCCTTCGGCATCGACCGACAACGGCCCGGAAACGGTAACCCTCGCCGTGCCCGACGACAAATCGAGGTTGCGAATCTCTATCCTTTGGCCGCGCAGGCTCTTCACCTGCGTGCCGATCAGCGCGACGCCGTTCTTCAGCGTGGCATCGCCGCTGGCATCGAGCGCCGGCAGCACGCGCCCGCCGATCGCATCCGGGTCGATCTCGAGATCACCAAAGCTGCCGACATAGTCGAGATCGCCGCCATTCGGCTGCAACTGGGCAGCGGCCTTGCCAGCGCTGAACAGTTCAACCGGATCGGTGTCGTCAGCCGGATCGGTCTGGCCGGACAGGCCGTCGGCCTGCAGGGATATACGGTGCGGCAGCGGGTACCACAATTTGACGTTGGCCTGTAGATTGTCCCAGTCAATCCACAGCGGCATCATGCCCGGGACGGAGGTTCTGAGCGGTCCGCGCAGATTGGCAACCGGGGACAGGGGTTGGATGATCTGGGCGACGGCGTTGAAGGAGCCGGCCGAGGCGGCGATGTTCTTGGCATCGTCCTCGTAGGCGAGGTTGTCGCAGGAGACGGTAAAGTTCAACGGATAGCCGCTGACCTGGAGATTGGCGCAGCCGGCCTCGACGCCGCTCTTGTTGAGCGTGGCAACCGCCTTGTCGGCTTCAGCCCTGACCCTGTTGGCCAGGTAGAACCAGCCGCCGCTGTAGATGGCAAACAGCACAACGATCAACGCCACGAGCCAGAGCAGGCCGCGGCGGGACTTTGGTTGGCCTTCGTCACTTGACGTCATGCTTTGGCTCTCATTAACGCATGGGTATTGGTGGACGGAGCTTCGATTCCGACAACAATAGGTAGACAGACACGGACGGAAAAAACACCGATTCGGATGCGGTGTCGGCAATCTTTTGCAATCAGGCGCGGCGATATGGGCGATTTTTGGGTGTTTGGCTACGGTTCGCTGATCTGGCGACCGGGTTTCGCGCATGTCGAGACACGACGCGCCCGACTGCACGGCTATCGCCGCTCACTTTGTGTCTATTCCTTCGTGCACCGCGGCACGCGCCAGCGGCCCGGGCTGGTGCTCGGCCTCGACCATGGCGGTTCCTGCGTCGGCCTGGCTTTCCGTGTGCCCGGGGAATTGCGCGACGAGGTCATCGCCTATCTGCGCGAGCGTGAACTCGTCACATCAGTCTATCTCGAGCGCACCCTCAAGGTCCGGCTCGACGGTGGCGATGGGGTCGAAGCCGTGGCCTACATCGTCGACCGCAAACATGAGCAATATGCCGGCGCGCTGGACGCGGCGGACGCGGCGGCGGTGGTGCGCGGCGCTGTCGGCCAATCCGGCAACAATGAGGATTATGTTCTCAGCACGCTGAAGCATCTGGAAGCACTTGGCATTCGCGACCATTGGCTGGAGGAGGTGGCACGGGGGATAGCGCCTTTGTGAAGCGCTGGCTCTGCGGAAAGAGGCGGCCAGGCCTTTGATCTCGACGAGGCAAGACCTAGGTTAGGCTCCGAACCCAGCCAGCGGGCGGCATCCGCCCGGCCCCAATCATAACGGAGATTCGCCTTGCAGAAACGCCGTCTCGGTCGCACCGACCTTTCCATCGCGCCGCTGGTTCTGGGCGGCAACGTCTTCGGCTGGACCGCCGACGAGAAGACCTCGTTCGACCTGCTTGATCGCTTCGTCGGCGGCGGACTCAACGCGATCGATACGGCGGACGCCTATTCGCGCTGGGTGCCGGGCAACGAAGGCGGTGAATCGGAAACCATCATCGGCAAATGGATGAAGGACCGTGGTAACCGTGACAAGGTCGTGGTGATCACCAAGGTCGGTTCGGACATGGGGCAGGGCCACAAGGATCTGTCCGCCGCCTATATCGAAAAGGCTGTCGAAGCCTCGCTGAAGCGGCTGCAAACCGATTGCATCGACCTCTATCTGTCACATTGGCCGGACCCGGCCACGCCCTACGAGGAAACCCTCGGCGCTTACGAGAAGCTGCTTGCCAAGGGTAAGGTCCGCCATATCGGCTGCTCGAACCTCGACGCCGGCCAATTGCGCGCCGCACTCGATGTGGCGAGCCTACGCAGCCTGCCGCGCTACGAGGTGCTGCAGCCGGAATACAATCTCTACGATCGTTCCTCCTTCGACGGGCCGTTGCACGATCTGTGCGTGGCCGAGGATATCGGCGTCATCACCTATTTCAGCCTGGCCAAGGGTTTTCTGAGCGGCAAATACCGCAGCGAGGCCGATCTTGGCCAAAGCGAGCGCGGCGGCGGGGTTAAAGACTACCTCAATGCGCGCGGCATGCGCATTCTGGCCGCTCTTGATGCCATATCCGCCAAGCATTCGGCGAAGCAGGCGGAAGTCGCCCTTGCCTGGGTTATCGCGCGGCCAGGTGTCACCGCGCCGATCGCCAGCGCCACCAAGCCCAGTCAGATGGACAGCCTGATCAAGGCGGCATCGTTGAAGCTGACGGCCGACGACATGGCCGAGCTCGACAGAGTTAGCGGCTGAGGTTTCGGCCGTCGCTGTACGCACGAACATCCAAGACCCACGCTCCTGTCTTGCCATAGCGTCCTGCGCTCGTGGCAAGACAGAGGGTGCAATGACTGAGCCGCTTCTTTCGCAGCCGGAGCTTTGGCGACCGCTGCTCGCACTGGTGCTTGCAGCGACCGTCGTTATGGGCAGTCCAGGGCCGGCAACGATAAGCGTCACCGCTGTTGGTGCCGCCTTCGGCCTGCGCGATTCGCTGCGCTACACCTTGGGGATCGTCCTGGGCACGATCGCTGTTCTGCTGGTCGTGGCGACCGGGATCATGGCGGTGCTTGGGTCGATGCCGAGGCTGGCGCCGTTGCTGGTTGTCGCGTCCGCGGCCTACATTCTCTATCTTGCCGTCAAGATCGCCACCGCGCCGCCGCTGGCGGCGCGCACGGACGAGGCTTCGCGTCCGACCTGGCTGGCCGGGTTTCTGCTGGCGGTCGCCAACCCCAAAGCCTATGTGGCGATCGCCGCCGTGTTCGCCGGCGCCTCTTCGAGCCAGGGCGGTGTGGAACTCGGCCTATGGCTGAAGCTGACGGTGCTTGCGGCGATGATCGTCGTCATCCACGCCGCGTGGCTTCTTGCCGGTGCGGCGTTCGCCCGCTTCCTGCGCAGGCCTGTCGCCTCGCGCATCACCAATCTGGTCTTCGCCGCGGCGCTGGTGCTGACCACGCTGCTGGCTGTCTACGGCTGATTGCCTAGCCGGAGGGACTTCAGACTTTCGCGCCCAGTTCCCGCAACCGCTTCACCGCCGTCGGCGGCAGTGCCGGCGGGTTGGATGCGCGCGATGCCTCGACGAGCATCTGGTCGCAGGCGGCTTCCGTCTCGCCGATCAGCCGCGCCATGAATTCGTCCTTGCCGAGGCCCGGTGGAATCGGCGGCAGGAACCGCGCCTTGATGGTGCCGGGATAGCGCAAAAACTTGCGGCGCGGCCAGTAGAGGCCGGCGACATGGGCAACCGGCACCACGGGAACACCAAGCTGCGCATAGATTTCGACGATGCCGTATTTGTAGGCCGGTTCGTCGCCCGGCGCCCGGCGCGTGCCCTCGGGATAGATGATCAACTGGCGTGGGTTGCGCGCCATCTCTTTCTTGGTCGCCGCGACCACCGCCTTCAAGGCCTTGGAGCGGCTGCCGCGATCGACCGGGATCATGCGCATCTTCATGATGTACCAGCCGAAGAACGGGATCCAGGTCAGCTCGCGCTTGAGGATGTACAGCGGGTCCTGAAGGAAGGGGAAGAAGGCGATCGCGTCCCAGAACGACTGGTGCTTGGGCGCCAGGATGAAGGAACCCTGGGGCAGGTTTTCCTGCCCGGTGATGTCGCTCTTGGTGCCGGCGATCTTGTCATAGAGCCACATGCAGCTGCGCGACCAGAATTTCGGCACGAACCAGGCGCGGTGGCGGGGCGACAGGAAATAGTATGGGGTCCAGAGGATCATCTGGACGATCAGATTGACGTAGAAGACGAAGTTGAACGCCAGCGATCTGACATAGAGCATGGGGGAGGTCCGGTGGGGAATTGTGCGTTGGTTACACCAAGCGAGGGGAAAAAGGAAACAGAGCGATGCGGCTCATTGCTACCAAGTCGCCTGCGCTAGACGTTCCCTCAGGCGTGGGGCGGCGAAGTCGAGAAACGCGCGCAGTTTCACCGGCAGCCGGCCCTGGCCGGCATGCACCAGGTTTACCGGCCACGGCTCCGGTTCGAAGTCCCTGAGTACCGGGCAGAGTGTCCTTGAGCGCACAGCGGTGACAATCTGGTAGGAAAGCACGCGCGTTATCCCGAGGCCGGCAATCGCGGCATCGATCGCCGCCTCCGCGGTATTGACCCGGAGCCTTGAGCGGACCGGGACAGCAAAGTCGGCCTTGTCCGCTGCAAAGGTCCATGTGGCGAGCGAGCCTAGACCCTCGAAGGTGATGCAACTGTGTGTCTCGAGATCTCCTGGGGTCTTCGGCGTGCCGTGCTCGGCCAGATAGGCGGGGCTCGCGCAGACAACATGACGGATCGAGCCGACTCCGAGGGCAACCATGCGCGAGTCCGGCAGCCGGCCGATGCGGATGGCGACATCGATATGCTCTTCCGCCAACTGGCTTATCCTGTCGCCGAGCGTCAGGCGGATATCCACTCGCGGGTATGTGGCGAGGAACGCGGTGATGATCGGCAGCACGTGAAGTCGGCCGAAGACGATCGGCGCGGTGATGATCAGTTCGCCGGTCGGGGCGCTGTATTCGCCGCCCGCAACGCGTTCGGCCTCGCCGACCTCGTCGAGAATGCGGCGGCAGGCGGCAAGATAGGCGTCGCCCGCGTCGGTCAGCGTCAGCCGGCGTGTCGAGCGGTTCAGCAGACGTGTCTGGAGATGCCGTTCAAGATCGGAGACCTTGCGGCTGACGGTCGCAAGCGGAACGCCCGAACGGCGTGCGGCGGCGGAAAGGCTGCCGGCCTCCACCGTCGCGACGAAAAGGGACATGGCCTCCAGGCGATCCATCAGTTCTTCCAGAAATTGGAAGGATTGATTGCAAATATGCCATCTACATCCGGCAAGTGGAAGAGTGCAAATAAGCGGCGTGACCAACAGGGAAATCGCAATGCCGCGCATCGCCACGCCATCGTCCATCGCCGCTGCTCCCACAGCAACGCAACCCGTGCTGCAGGCTGTCGAGAAGCAGCTCGGCGTCGTGCCGAACCTGTTTCGCATGGTCGCCAACAGTCCAGCCGCGCTCGAAGGCTATCTGGGCATGTCCGGGGCGTTGGCCAAGGGTCGGTTGCCTGCACCGACGCGCGAGCGCATCGCGCTGGCGGTCGCCGAGATCAATGGCTGCAGCTACTGCCTGTCCGCACACACCTACCTTGGCAAGAACCTCGCCCGGCTCGACGATGCCGAGATGCTCGCCAACCGCCACGGTGGCTCCACGGACCCCAAGGCGGCCGCGGCGGTGCGTTTTGCCGCCAAGGTTGCGCACAGTCGCGGCCATGTCGGCGACGAAGATCTCTCCGCCGTCAGGCTGGCAGGCTACGACGATGGAGAGATCATCGAGATCGTCCAGCATGTCGCCCTGAACGTCTGGACCAACTATATCAATGAAGTTGCCCAGACCGAGATCGATTTTCCGGTTGTTTCTGTCCGCGATGCTGCCTGAATCCGGAAAGGGCAGGCGGTGTCCGCCGGTCCCCACCTTTCATGTCGCAGAGGATTCCCATGTCTGAAAGCCGCCCGCCGCTTCCGCCCTTCACCGCCGAAACAGCCGCGCAGAAGGCGCGCATGGCCGAGGATGCGTGGAACTCGCGTGATCCGGCACGGGTCGCGCTTGCCTATACGACCGACAGCCGCTGGCGCAACCGCGCCGAATTCCTGCAAGGCCGCGATGCCATCCAGGCTTTCCTGACGCGCAAATGGAGCCGCGAGCTCGACTATCGACTGATCAAGGAAGTCTGGGCTTTCCACGGTAACCGCATCGCCGTGCGCTTCGCCTATGAATGGCACGACGACAGCGGTTCATGGTTCCGCAGCTACGGCAACGAGAACTGGGAGTTCGACGAGCACGGGCTGATGCGCCTGCGCATCGCGAGCATCAACGATCTTCCGATCGCGCAAGCCGACCGCAAATATCACTGGACGCTCGGGCGCCGCCCGGATGACCACCCAACATTGTCGGAGCTCGGGCTTTAGACCAATTCCGGGAAAAGTGCGAAACGGTTTCCCACAGGAATTGCGCCAACCGCCGCAAGCCCCGCCCCATGCAAGGAGGCTTTCGATGAACGCACATGCTTTTGCCAGCGACGTCGCCTTCACGCCGACCGTCAAGGCGATCCAGACACGCAAGGGCTCGCGCCAGTCCTACTCCCGCGTCGAGGAGCGCGGTGGCTGGAAATCGGTGATCACGCCGGACCTTGCCGCCTTCATCGAGATGCAGACCAGCGTCTTCCTGTCGACGGCCAATGGCGATGGCCAGCCCTATATCCAGCATCGCGGCGGGCCGGCCGGCTTTCTCAAGGTGCTCGACGAAAGGACGATCGGCTTCGCGGATTTTTCCGGCAACAGGCAGTTCATCACGCAGGGCAACCTGGCCGACAACCCACGCGCCTTTCTGTTCCTGATCGACTATATGCTGCGCCAGCGTATCAAGATCTGGGGTACGGCGCGCGTCGTAGAAGACGATGCCGAGTTGATGGCCAAGCTGATGCCGCAGGATTACAAGGCGCGGCCCGAGCAGGTCATCCTGTTCACAGTCTCGGCATGGGATGCCAACTGCCCGCAACATATTCCGCAGCGTTTCGAGGCCGCCGATGTCGCGGCAGCGCTTGGTGAACGCGACAAGCGTATCCAGCACCTCGAGCAGGAAATCGCGCGCCTGAAGCAGGCGTCGACGGGGACAGACAAGGAATGACGGTTCAGTCGAGGGGTCAGCCGCCGGCGGCGGTCTCGGCCAGTGCGATGCCGTCCGGGGTCGGTTTCACCGGCACGATGCCGCGTGCCAGCGCCAGCAGATATTTGTTGTACTCGGTGAACAGTACGCGCAAGGCCTGCGGCTTGGTCAGCCAGCCACCATTGTCGAGGTTGGAATTGACCACCGGATAGGGTTCCAGCTTGGCGCCATGCAGAAGCCGGCTCATTTCAAGCAGGCTGCGCGGCATGTGGTAGTTGTTGGTGACGAGGATCACCGTGTTGTAGGCGTGGCTTTCGACCCATTTGGCGCTTTCCTCGGCATTGCCGATCGTGTCGAGCGCGGCGCGGTCGATGTCGACGCAGCACGAAAACAACTTCTTGTCGCCGCCGGTCGCTACCTGGAGCTGGCGCCGACTCGCCGAGGGATGCACGCCGCTGATCAACAGGCGCTCGCCTTTGCCGGACGCCAGCAGCTCCATCGCGGCGTCGAGACGGGACTGGCCGCCAGTGAGCACGATGATGGCGTCGGCCTTGGCCGGATTGGCGGGCGTGGTCAGATGGCTGACCTTGTTGGCGAACCAGCCGAAGCCGCCGGCAAATAGGGTTGCGAGGACGAGAAGAGAGAGTGCGGATATCCGAAGTGCGGTCTTTAAACGGCTAATCCGGCCGTGGTCGCGCAAACGAGCAACCACCACTGGCATCTGTCCAGCCGTCCCGGTCGAGTCCCGCACGTCCATGGCCATATGGTTAATCCTGAAATGCGGCCTTTGGTAGGAAAAAGACGCACTTTGCGTTACGCCGTTTCTCCATCCGTGATCACCTTGCTTTCGACCTCGCCAAAGCATGTTCGCTTCTCACGCGTCGGGTTGGCGAACGTCGATGTCGCTGAGATAGGCGACGACGGTGGCATGCGAGGTTGCCGCCGTCAGCGCGCCGATCACCAGCACCATGAGGACGACGCCGAGATAACCCGCAGAGCCGATGGCGAAATTGCCGAACAAGGCGGTTGCCTGGTCGGCCTGCGGCGTTGCCATGTTGCGCGACGACCACCAGGAAAAGACGATGAAGACGAGAACCGCCGCCGCGCCGCCGGCGGCAGCGCCCTTCATGCCGGTGACCAGGAAATGCCGGCGGAATTCGCGCGCGATGAAGCGCGCCTCGGCGCCGACGAAATGCAGCACCTCGATGATGTGGCCGTTGCCGGCCATGGCGCCGCGCGTGGCGAACACCACCGTCAGCACGGTCGCCGACAGCATCAGCGCCAGCACGGCAATGCCGATGGTCACCGTGGTGCGCGCCATCGCCACCAGTCGGTCGACCCAGGTTCGGTGATCGTCGAGCGACGCGCTTGGCAGCTTCGGCGTGATCGCGGCGCGCATGGCGGCGAAGTCGGGGGGGCTGTTCTCGTCGATTGTGACGATGACCAGGCGCGGCACCGGCAGGTCGTCGATGTTGAGGCCCGAACCCAGCCATGGCTCCAGCAGCCTGGCGGTCGCATCGCGATCGATGATCCTTGTCGACTTCACGCCGGGGAATTCGCCGGCGATCTGCGATGCCTGGGTGAGGGCGGCCTCCATGTCGAGGCCGTCGACCGGCTTGATCTGGATCGTCGCCTCGCGCGAGATCTGGTTTTCCCAGACCGAGGCGGTGTCGCGCACCAGTGTCACCGCGCCGAAGGTCAGGCAGGACAGGAAGGTCATGATGGCGATGACCAGGACCAGCGCCCGGCCGGCAATGTTCTGTGCCGGCACGATCGGTGCCATCCGGCGCTGGGCACGCGGCCGTGCCGCAGTTGCCTCGGTTTCCTGCTCTTGCTCTTCGAAATGTTCGGCGGACAGGTCAGTCATAGATATCCAGCCTTCCGCCGGCCAGGATCATGCGGCGCGCGTCGACCTGCTCCATCAGGCCAAGATCATGGGTGGCGATCACCACGGCGGTGCCGAGACGGTTGAGTTCGATGAACAGCCGTAGCAGCCGCCGCGCCAGCGGGGGATCGACATTGCCGGTCGGCTCGTCGGCCAGCAGTATCTCGGGCTGCTCGATCAGCGCCCGCGCGATCGCGGCGCGCTGCTTCTCGCCACCCGACAGGACCGGTGGCAGCACATGCATGCGCTCGCCCAGCCCCACCCATTTCAACAGCTCGGTGACATCGGTGCGGTAGCTCGCCTCCTCGCGCCCGCGCACGCGCAGCGGCAGTGCGACGTTCTCATAAGTGGTCATGTGGTCGAGCAGGCGAAAATCCTGGAACACCACGCCGATGCGGCGCCGCAGATGAGGCAGCTCGGTGCGCGAGATGCGCGAGCGGTCCTTGCCGAATATGGTGATCAGGCCGCGTGTCGGCTTCAGCGACATGAACAGCAGGCGCAGCAACGTCGTCTTGCCGGCACCCGAAGGCCCGCTCAGGAACTGGAAGGAGCGCTCCGGTATATGCAAGGAAATGTCACGGAGGATTTCCGGACCCATGCCATAGCGGAGGCCGACATTTTCGAAGCGAATCAATTTCGACGACCTGAAGTTCCGGGTTGCGGCGAACCATCCCGTTCTGGGAAAAGACCATCGGCCGGCATGGTTAACCGGCGGTTAATTCCTGGCTTGTTTCGGCGCGTCACGAGGGCTCCGGTGGGGAAGCGTTAACCATTTATGTTTACGCAAAAGAAACGAAAAGCGAACACGCGCAATACTGGGGCCATGATGGCTGACGAACGAACCGCGCGCCCGGTTTCCGGCGAAATCATGACCGATCCCCCGGCAATTGCCGTGGCGGACCGGATCGTGCGCGGTCCGGCGGCCGATATCGTCGATGCGGACTATGAAGTGATGCCGCGCTTTGTCCCTGCCATGGAAAGCGTTTCACCGCCGCCGCGCCTGATCGTCACGCCGTCCATCGAGGGCATGGACATGCTGCGCAAGCCGGAAGCGCCGGCGGAACGGCCGCCGGCCGTGCGTGGTGGGCCGATCTTCTGGATCGCCGGCATCGGTGCCGCGTTGGCCGCCTTCTGGGTCTCCGGCGGGCATGCGCTGGTGCGCCAGGCGCCGTTCCTGCCCGATGCGCAAGCATCGGCGCTGACCATTTCAAGCGTCACCTCACGCGTCGATGCCTCGGGAGCCAATCCGGTGTTGTTCGTCGATGGCGAGGCCGCCAATGACGGGAAGGGGCCGGCGACAATGCCGCCGCTTGAAATCCGCGTGACGGGCAATGATGGGCGCACAACCCGCTATACGTTGGGGACATCCGGCCATTCGCTGGCATCGGGCGAAAGATTCGGCTTTGCCAGCCGGCTCGACGTGCCTAAGAACGGCGTAAGGACCGTTTTGGTTACTTTCGCCGAATAGGCGATCACCAGGGAAGACCATCAATGCCCATCGTACGTGGCAAGGACATCGAAGTCCTGTTTTCGGCGTCGGCGATCGCGCGGCGCAATCTCGAGCTCGCCAAGGAGATCGCCGGGCACGACTATCACGATCTGCTGGTGATTTCGGTGCTCAAGGGCTCGTTCATCTTCGCCGCCGACCTGATCCGCGCCATGCACGATGTCGGCCTGTCACCAGAGGTCGAGTTCATCTTCATTTCCAGCTATGGCGCCGGCACCACCAGCGGCGAGGTGAGGGTGCTGCGCGACATCGACAATGAGGTCGCCGGCCGCGACGTGCTGCTGATCGACGACATCCTGGAATCGGGCAAGACACTGACCTTCACCCGCGACCTGATGCTGTCGCGCGGCGCAAAAAGCTGTTCCATCGCCGTGCTGCTCGACAAGCGCATGCGCCGCCAGACCGCGCTCACCGCCGACTATGTGGGCTTCGACTGCCCCGATTACTTCGTCGTCGGCTACGGCATGGATGTCGCGCACGCCTTCCGTGAATTGCCGTTTGTCGGTGTTGTGAAAGGCGATGCGTGAGGCGAGCGCCTCGCGTCGGCGAATTCTTGAAAAGGCCTTAACGGCGTCAGGAAAATTAGCCCCTGTCGAGCGCCGGGGCTTTCAGGAAAAGTCAACTTTTGCCCGCCAAATATGCCGGCCATGGCAAAGCTTCTGATCGTCGAGGACGATGAATCCGTCCGCACCCTCGCAGCCCGCGCGCTCGAACGCGCCGGCCACGCAATCGATATCGCGGCGGACGGCGCTCAAGGCCTGGCGCTGATACGAGCCGCGCATGGCGGCTATGATCTCGTCGTCTCCGACATCCGCATGCCGGAGATGGACGGCATCGAGATGGCGATCGCGGCGGCGGCCCTTTTCCCGGCGATGAAGATCATGCTGATGACCGGCTACGCCGACCAGCGCGAGCGCGCCGAGGAGTTGAACGGCATCATCCTCGACGTCGTGCAAAAGCCCTTCACACTGGCCGAAATCCGCTCGCGCGTCGAACGGGCGCTGATCTGCTTCGCCTGATCACGCCGGATCGGCAGTTGCCAGCCCGGGGGCTTGGCTCCTGCGCCGTTCCGTGTTGAGCGCCAGCAGGCCGGCGCCGATGATGAGGGCCGCACCGATCACGGTCGTCGACCTGGGCACCTCGGCGAAGAACAGAAAGCCCCAGAGCGGCGACCATAGAATGCCGGTGTATTCGAAGGTGGCGACCCGATTGGCCGGTGCCAGCCTGTAGCCCTGCGACAGAAGGATCATGCCGGCGGAGGCGACGAAGCCGCAGGCGGCCATCTTGAGGAAATCCGGCAGCGTCGGCCATATCCATGGCCGCACCAGGAACTCAAGGCTCGGGTGGACGGCGTGGGTTATGCCGGCCAGGTGGAATGTGCCGGCAACCACGGCCGCACCGATGAGATAGGCGCCGTTCTGGTAGAAGGCCATGACCGTGGACGATTCGGTGTCGCCGATCTTGCGCGCCATCAACTGCGAGAACCCATAGAGCAGGGCCGAGCCCAGCGACAGCAGCGCCGCCCAGTCGAACAGTCCCGCGCCTGGGCGCACCATCACGATGACGCCAAGCAGTCCGATCAGCACCGTCGCCAGCGTCCGCCAGGACACGCGTTCGCCGAGGTAGGGTCCGGCCAGCGCCATGATGAACAGCGGCGCCATGAAATAGAGCGCCACGGCGTCAGCCAGCGGCAGCGCGGCGATGGCCAGATAGTACACCGTGTAGGAGGTGAACTGGATGAAGGCGCGTATCGTCAGCAGGCCGAACCGCTTCGACAGGATTGCCGGCAGCCCGACATCGGCGTGGACGAGGATGATCAGGATGGGCAAGGCGACGATCGAGCGGATCGCCATCACTTCAGTCACCGGATAGGAGCTCGACACGGCTTTGACGAGCGGGTCCTGCAGCGAGAAAACCAGCACGCCCAGGCACAGGCTCAGGATGCCGCGCACCATCCTATTCTGCATCTGGTTTCCGGCTCCTGCGCGTATGGTCCGAAGCTATCGCCTGCGGAGTAAAAAGAACCCGCCACCGTTTCGGGCAGCGGGCACGAGTGAGGACTCTTTGATTGGTCCGCGGCCGATTTCGCGGCCGCTTATCCAATGGGTATGGCGACTATTATCCGGCGTTTGACATGTTGCAAACGAATTGGAATGATATCAGCAATCAAATTTTCTTATGATGGAAATCATGCGCCCGACCCTCGACAGCGATCTCCTGCGCACCTTCGTCGCCATCGCCGAGGCCGGCAATTTCACCAGGGCGGCCGAGCAGGCCGGCCGCACCCAGTCGGCCGTGTCGATGCAGATGAAGAAGCTCGAAGAACTGATCGGCGACAGCCTGTTCGAGCGCGGCTCGCGCGGCGTCGCGCTGACGCGGCGCGGCGGCGAACTCATCGTCAACGCCCGCCGCATCGTCTCGCTGCTCGACGAAACGGCGGCGTCGATGGCGGCCGCGCCGCTCGGCGGACCGGTGCGCATCGGCATTCCAGAGGAATATGGCCACGCCATCCTGTCGCGCGCGCTCGGCGCATTTTCGAAACGCCACACCAAGGTAGAGGTCACCGTGCGCTACGCGCATTCGGAGGCGCAGCTGGCGGCGCTCGCCGCCGGCGAACTCGATCTGTGCGTGGTGTTTGAATGGCAGGACCCGGCCGGCGGCGAAGTGCTGATGCACGACCCGACCGTCTGGGTGACGTCGGCCGTGCATCACATGCACGAGGAACGGCCGGTGCCGATCGCGCTCTACAACCGAGTCAGCTGGTGCAAGGACTTCGCCATCAAGTCGCTGGAGCAGCGCGGGCTTGCCTATCGTGTCGCCTATACCAGCGACACCACGGGCGGGCTGAAGCTTGCCGTCACGTCGGGACTGGCGATTGCCCCGATCTCGCGCAGCAACATTCCGGACGGCTGCCGCGAACTGACCTCCGCCGATGGATTCGGCGACATCGATTCCTCCAATGTGGTGATGCATCGCAACTCGAATGCATCGGGCGAGGCGATCGACGGCATGCAGGAAGCGATCCGCGAAGCGTTCGTCAACCGGCAAGGTTAGTCTCTTACATCCTCATAGAAGGTCAGGCGGTTGCCGAACGGGTCGTTGACCGTGACCTCCTTCGTCTTCCAAGGCGTCTCCTCCAACCCCGGCCTGGCAAAGCGGTACTTTCTTTCGGTCAACTCATGGTGGAGCCTGGCGATGTCGGTCGTCTCGATCCGGACGTGAGAACCTGGCGCGCCGTCGCCATGATGTTCGCTCAGATGCAAGACACAGCCGTCGCGGTAAACGCCTGTGTAAAGCGGCGTGTTGTCTTCGAAACGGTGTTCGAACTGCACTTCGAAACCCAGAAAACCGACGTAGAATTCATGCGCCTTGGCAACATCGAAGATGCGCAAGATGGGCGTGACAGTACCGAGCTTCGGCATGGTGTTGCGACCGTTCGGGCGGGATTTGGGGGCGGCGGTTCCTATTTCAGCTCAAGCAGCCGTTCCAGATAGCTGCGCTCGATATCGGGGCTGAGCGCGTTGCCGAGCCGCTTGCGGATCGCTTCCAGGATCTGGCGGGCGCGCTGGACGTCGATTTCGTCGGGCACCTTCACCGAATCGCCGAAATCGGGACCCTGGCTGGCGCGCGGCCGGCCGAGCGGGTCGCGGTCGGCATTCTGCTGGCGGCCACCCTCCTGGCTGCCGCCCTGGTCGCCCTGCATGGCCTGCATCTGCTTCATCATGTCCTTGGCGCCCTTGCGCAGCGCCTCGAGTGCCCGGCCCTGGTGACCGACCGCTTCGTCGCCCTGGCCCTCGCCAAGCGCCTGCTCGGCGCTGCCCATGGACTTGCCCGCCTCGCCAAATCCTTCATTGGGCTCCATGCCCATGCCTTCGAGGCTCTTCTTCAGCTGCTCGAGATCGCTCTTCAGCTGGCCCTGGCCTTCCTGCAGCTGCTTCAGCGCATCGGCGAATTCCTGCGGCGTCATCGGCTTCTGCCTGGCGAGCGGGTCGCGGTCCTGGCCGACGCCGGGCTGGTCCTGGTCCTCGCCACCGTCCTGGCCAAGCTGCTCGTCGCGGTTCTGTCCCCGCTGGCGTTCGCCGCGCTGCATCTGGTCCATGCGGAAGGTGTCGTTCATCATCTCCTGCTGGCGCCGCAGGATCTCGCCAAGCTTGTCCATCTGCTGGCGCATCTGGCTGTCCTGCTCGCCGCCCTGCTGCTGACGGCCGGCCTGGAGATTGTTCATCATGTCCTGCAACTGCGACAGCAATTGCTGCGCCTTGTCGCGATCGCCCGACTTTGCCAGGTTTTCGATCTGGTCCATCATCCGGTCGATGTCGCTCTGGCGCAGTTCCTGGCCATTCTGCTGCATCTGCGGCGCGTTCGGGTTCTGCTTGGCGCGTTCGGCGAATTCCTGCAGGAACTGGTTCATCGCCTCGCGCAGTTCCTTCATCGCCTTTTCGATTTCCTGGTCGCTGGCGCCGTTCTTGATGGCGTCCTGCAGCGCCTGCTGTGCCTGGCGCAGCCGCTTCTCGGCCGCCGAGAGATTGCCCTCCTCGATGCCAAGCGCGATTTCCCAGAGATAGCCGACCTCGCCGCGCAGCTGATCGTCGTTCCCGGCCAGCTTCAGCCGGCTGCGCGCGCTCATGATGGCGAGGTAGTGCGACATGTTGTCGAAAGTGTCTTCCGGCCGCAGCGTAATGGCGTCGATCAGGTCGAGCACGCGCGGTTTGGCATTGGCGTCGAGCGCCAGCAGGCGCCGCTGTTCGATCACCGCACGCGCCAGCGGGTTGGCGAACGGGCGCTCGGGCATAACAAGCGTCTTGGTTTCGCTGGACGCGGTGTGTCCGGCATCGTCAGTGGCGACCAGCGTCAGCTTGATGCTGCTGCCGGCCCAGACATGTTCGGTCAGGTCTTTTGTCGTCTTGGCGGCATTCGACTTGCCGCCGCGGCGCGGCAACGTCAGCGGCATTTCGGGCGGGCCGTAGAGCGCATGCGCATCCGGCGCCTGCGGGTCGGCCAGCGCGAACACCGCCTTGGCGGTGGCGGCGCCATAGTCGTCGTCGATCTGGTAGTTGAGTTCGAAGGCGCCGTTGGCGGCGCGCTTTGGCTCGCCGACGAAGCGGATCTGCGGCGGCTTGTCCCGGATCACCGCGAAGGCCCAGCGGCCAAGCTGATCCTCGCCCGATTTCAACGTCAGCGTGCCGTCGCCGGTCAGCTTGCCGGTGAACTGGCGCACCCTTGAAGGTGAACTGGTGGACGGCGCCGCGGGGTTTGCGGCAGGCTTGGCCGTCGCGGCAGCCGGGTCGATGGCGCGCGAATTGCCATCCTTGTCGGCATAGGCAAGCGTTTCTTCGCCCGAGCCGCCGGTGACGCGCAAGGAGACATCGCTACCCTCGGGCACATGAAACGTCGGCGTTGCCTGGTTGGCGTCGGCGGTCAGGAAGACCGGCGGCTTGCCGGTGTAGGCCGGCGGCGTCACCCATGCATCGATGCGCGGCGGCACGGCATCATGCGCGCCGTGGGCGCTGAAGCCGTCAGTTACCCTGCCGCCGGTCGGCCCGAAGGAGAAGGCAAAGGCGGTGACCAGCAGGAGGGCCGCCACGGCGCGCAGCCCCCAGGGGTCGCGCTCCGGCACGCGCGTGCGCGGCAGGTCGGCGCCGAGGCTGTCGAGCTTTGCGGCCATGCGCTTCTGATGTTCGCGCCACAACGCTTGCGAGAAGCTGCTCTCCCGGCCGCTTGGCCGGTCGGTCTGCACCAGCACGGGGCTGTGCAGCAGCCTGTTGGCGGCCTCGATGCGGCGATCGACCTCGGCGGCCGAGGGCATGCGGAAGAAGCGCAGCGGATACAGCGCAGCCAGCCCTGCCAGGCCGAATGCCGCGACGAGGCCGATGCGCGCGATATCCGGCAGCCGGGAGAAGATGCCGAACCAGGACATGCTCAGGAACAGGCTGGCGACAATAAGCAGCGGAAGCAGCAGCGGCCAGCCGCGCTCGACCATCATCGAGACCCGTGTCGCCAGCCGGCTCAAGGCAAGGCGCCCGGCCAGGCCGCGGTCGTTGCTGAAGGTGGGTCGTTCGGTCATCGGCCCTTCCTGGAGCCTGTTCCATCCCGAAAGAACCGGGGTGGGGCTCTATCTCTTTGAGCATGATCGGTTTTCGGGATCATGTCGTGAGGCGGGGCAGGATAGCCCAAGCCTCACGACTCGAAGAATACCAGCAAACACGGCAAAGGCGAGGCAGTTTGAAAAAACGTGAACCCGGCCGAAACGGCTGCAATCAGAAATTGGCGGGGTTTGCGTTGGCGCCGCAGACCAGCACGGCAACCCGTTCGCCCGGCGACGGTACATAACGGCCGGACAGCACCGCGGCGAAGGCTGCCGCCCCGCCCGGCTCGGAAATGATGCGCACACGGTTCCACAGGGCCTTTTGGGCAGCAATGATATCGTCGTCGCTGACCAGGATGGAGCGTTCGACGAAGGCTTCGGCGATCGGGAACATCATTTCGCCGACGCGTTTCGGCGCCAGCGAATCGGCGGCGATGCCTTCGGCCGGCGCATCGACTGGATGGCCGGCCTCGAAGGCGCGATGAAGCGTCGGCGCACCCTCGGGCTCGACGGCGACGATGCGGATGCGGCCGGCATACCAGGCGGCGATGCCTCCGATCAGGCCGCCGCCGCCGACAGCGACCAGCAGCGTGTCGATCTCTGGCAAGTCCGCCTCGATTTCGAGACCGAGCGTGCCCTGGCCGACCAGCGTTTCCTCCTGGTTGAAGGCATGGATCTGCAAGGCGCCGCTTTCCTGGGCGAAACGTTCGCTGGCGGCCAGCGCTTCCGCATAGCGAGCGCCACCGACGACAAGGTCGGCGCCATAGAAGCGAATGCGGTCCAGCTTGGCTTGCGGGCTTACTTCGGGAACGAAGATTGTTGCCTTGTGGCCGAGCCGCATGGCTGCATAGGCGACGGCGGCGCCATGATTGCCGCCCGATGCCGCGACGACACCGGCCGCCGGAACCTGCCGCTCGAGCAGATTGGTGAAGGCACCGCGCGCCTTGAACGAGCCGGAATGCTGCAGGCATTCGAGCTTGAGGTCGATGGCCAGCGGCGCCCGGTCGAAGTCGGCCATGTCGACGCGCAGCACCGGCGTGTGGCGCACATAGGGGCGGATGCGCGGTTCCATCGCGGCAATACGTTCGCGGGTGACGGTGTTGCCCTGCGCCATGACTTGCTCCTCGTCGTGAGATTCCGCCTTATGCCAGCCAATCGGGGACCGAATCCAGCCCGATCAGGTCGTCATAGGTCAGGCGCGGACGCACGACGTGGAAGCGGTCGCCGTCGACCAGCACCTCGGGCACCAGCAGGCGGGTGTTGTAGGTGCCGGCCTGCACGGCGCCATAGGCGCCGGCCGTGGAAATAGCGACCAGATCGCCGGCCTTCAGCCTGGGCAGGTCACGGTCGAGGCCGAGATAGTCACCGGTCTCGCAGACCTGGCCGACAACATCGACCATCATGCGCGGCGTATCGGCCGGCGGCTGCACGACCGGCCTGATGTCGTGGAAGGCATCGTAGAGCGTCGGCCGTATCAAGTCGTTCATGGCGGCGTCGACGACGAGGAAATTCTTCGCGTCGCCTTCCTTCACGAAGATCACTTCCGAAACGAGGATACCGGCATTGCCGACGATCAGCCGGCCCGGCTCGAACATGACCTTCAAACCGAGCTTGGTGACATGCTTCCTGACGATCTGGGCATAGGCGTCGGGAAGGGGTGGCGGGTTGTTGTCGACGCGGTAGGGAATGCCCAGCCCACCGCCGAGATCGACGTGCTCGATCGAATGGCCATCGGCGCGCAGCACGCCGACCAGATCGACAAGCAGGGCGAAGGCATCGTCGAAGGGCTGCAGTTCGGTGATCTGGCTGCCGATATGGGTGTCGATGCCGGTGATCTTGATGCCCGGAAGCGTTGCGGCGCGGGCATAGACCTGCCGTGCGCGCTGCCACGGAATGCCGAACTTGTTCTCGGCCTTGCCGGTGGAGATCTTCTTGTGGGTCTTGGCATCGACATCGGGATTGATGCGCAGCGAGATCGGCGCCACCTTGCCGAGTGCCACGGCGCGGGCCGAGAGGAGGTCAAGCTCCGGTTCGGATTCGACGTTGAAGCAAAGGATGCCGGCTTCGAGCGCGAAGTCCATTTCGCGCGCGGTCTTGCCGACGCCGGAGAACAGGATTTTGCTCGCCGGAATGCCGGCGGCCAGCGCCCGGCGCAATTCGCCTTGCGAAACCACATCGGCGCCGGCGCCGAGCTTGGCCAGCGTCCGCAGCACGGCCTGGTTGGAGTTGGCCTTCATGGCGTAGCAGACCAGCGTGTCGAGGCCGGCAAAGGCCTGGGCGAACACCCGGTAGTGCCTGGTCAAGGTGGCGGTGGAATAGCAGTAGAACGGCGTGCCGACCTGAGCGGCGATATCTGGGATTGCCACGTCCTCGGCATGCAGCACGCCGTCGCGGTAGTCGAAATGGTTCACGAGAGTGGTTCCGGAAAGTTGGAGCACGATGAGATCGGGTTCAGAAGACTAAACCCGGTCCGATCGGTGCTAGATCAGCGGGTCGAGGATGAATTTCTTGTCCTTGACCGGTTTTTCCGGCTCCGGCGGCAGGGGCTGCTTGGCCCTCTCGGCATCCTTGCGCGCCTGGACGGCCGCCTCGTAGGGCGTGTCGAGACCGGCCCTGCGGCCGCAGGCGGTCACGACGGCCATCGTCGCCAGAAGCGTCAGCGTCACCAAAATCCTGCTTCCGGTCATCGATCCATCCGTCCGAAACGTTCTGTCAGCCGCCGCTTTTAGCCGAGTTCTCTGTGTATTGCACCCCGGATATTGCGATCGCAATATTGGGCATCACGCCTTCGCCAGTCGCTTTTTCCAATAGCGGATCTGCTTCCTCACCTCCGACGGCGCGGTGCCGCCGAAGCTGGTGCGGCTCTTGACCGAATTCTGCACAGCCAGCACGGAGAAAATATCGGATGTGATGCCTGGATTGATCGACTGCAGCTCTTCCAGCGAGAGCTTCTCCAGCCCCACCTTCTTGCCCTCGGCAAGCGCCACCGCACGGCCGGTGACGTGATGCGCCTCGCGGAACGGCAGGCCCAAAGTACGCACCAGCCAGTCGGCGAGATCGGTCGCGGTCGCGTGGCCGGAGCCGGCGGCCTTCTTCATCGCGGCGGCGTTGACCGTCATGTCCGAGACCATGCCGGTCATTGCCGCCAGCATCAGGTCGAGCGTCTCGGCGGCATCGAAGACCGATTCCTTGTCTTCCTGCATGTCCTTGCCATAGGTCAAAGGCATGCCCTTCATCACTGTCAGCAGGCCGACCAGATGGCCGTTGACGCGGCCGGTCTTGCCGCGCACCAGTTCGGCGGCGTCGGGGTTCTTCTTCTGCGGCATGATCGAGGAGCCGGTGGAGAAACTGTCCGACAACCTGATGAAGCCGAATTGCGGCGTCGACCAGATGATGATCTCTTCGGCCAGCCGCGACAGATGCGTGGCGCAGATCGCCGCCATGCCGAGGAATTCCAGTGCGAAATCGCGATCGGAAACGCTGTCCAGCGAATTGCGCATCGGCTCGCGGAAGCCGAGCGCCTTGGCCGTTTTATGGCGGTCGATGGGGAAGCTGGTGCCGGCCAGGGCGGCGGCGCCGAGAGGGCTCTCGTCCATGCGCTCGATCGCATCGCGCACGCGCGACAGGTCGCGCGAAAACATCTCGACATAGGCCATGCAGTGATGGCCGAAGGTCACGGGCTGCGCTGCCTGCATGTGGGTGAAGCCCGGCATAACGGTCGCCGCGTGCTCCTCGGCCCGCTCCAGCAGCGCGGTGATCAGCCCTTTCAGCGCCTCGGCGACGCGAGAGCACTCGTCCTTGACCCACAGCCTCAGATCCACCGCCACCTGGTCGTTGCGCGAGCGGGCGGTGTGCAGGCGGCCGGCGGCGGGGCCGATCAGCTCGGCGAGGCGAGCCTCGACATTCATGTGGATGTCTTCAAGCTTGGTCGAAAACTCGAAGCTGCCGGCCTCGATCTCCTTCAGGATCGTGTTCAGGCCGTGAGCGATTTTTTCTTGATCGGCCGCCGAAATAATGCCCGTTTGCGCCAGCATCTCGCTATGGGCGATGGAGCCGCGTATGTCCTGCGCGTAGAGTTTGCGGTCGAACGAGATCGACGCGTTGATCGCTTCCATGATCGCGGCCGGACCCGAGGCAAATCGTCCGCCCCACATCTGGTTGCTGGTCTTCTTGTCGCTCATCGCTATAAAACCCGTGCTTCGGAGCAGTTTTGAGAAAATGGCAGACGGAAACAGATTTTTCCCGGCCCCGCGCCTGATCCTCGCCGCCCTGGTGGCGGGAGCGCTGGCCGGCGCGGTCGCGGTATATGTCAGCGAGAGCCGGTCTGGCAACAACGCCGCGCCCCAAGTGGCGGTCGGCGAGAGCAAGGACGACATCGCCTGCGCCGCCAAGAACGACCGCGCCAAGAAGGTAGCGGCCTCGGCCACCGGCGAGGTCGCCGCACTTTTGCCCGCCGATCCGCCGCAATCCATGAGGAGCCTCGCCTTCAATGGCCCGGACGGCAAGCCGATGACGATCGCCGACCATGCCGGCAAGACGGTGCTGCTCAACCTCTGGGCCACATGGTGCGCGCCGTGCCGCGCCGAAATGCCGGCGCTCGATGCGCTGCAGAAGGAGAAAGGCAGCGCCGCCTTCCAGGTCGTCGCCGTCAATGTCGATGCCGGCGACGATGTGAAGCCGAAGAAGTTCCTAAAGGATACCGGCGTCGAGGCGCTCGGCTATTACCGGGATTCGACGGTGGCGCTGTTCAACGATCTCAAGGCACGCGGCCTGGCACTCGGCCTTCCCGTCACCCTGCTGATCGATGACGAAGGCTGCCTGATCGCCCATATGAACGGTCCGGCGGAATGGTCGGGGCCCGACGCCAAGCGGCTGGTCGAGACAGCGCTCGGATCGTGAACATCAGCGTGTTTTGACGCAATTCCTCGGGGAAAACCGTTTTACCCTTTTCCTGGAATTGTTCACGCCGAGCGCACGTTTGGTTTGAGCAAGACGAGATTGTCGTCCTGGCGGTCGATGCGAGCCGGAGTGCGCTTGCCATGGCCGGTCAGATCGTCAAACGCTTCGATCGGTGCCGGCTTGCCGAGATAGTAGCCCTGGCCGATCTCGCAGGCTTCCGCGTCCAGGAACTTGAGCTCGCCAAGCGTCTCGACGCCTTCGGCAAGGACCGGCAGGCCGAGCCCACGTCCCAACCCCAGCACGGCGCGCACGATCGCGGCGACCTGGCCGTTCGTGTCGACCGCCTTGATGAAGGAGGCGTCGATCTTGATCTTGTCGAATGGGAAGGCGCGCAGGTTGGAGAGAGAGGAATAGCCAGTTCCGAAATCGTCCATGGCCACGCGCACGCCAAGCGCCTTGACCTGCCGCAGGGTTGCCAGTGCGCGCGGCATGTCCTTCACCAGCGCGGTTTCGGTGATCTCGAGTTCCAGTCGTGTCGGGGCAAGGCCTGTCTTCAGCAGGGTCTCGTGGACCTTGCGGCTGAAATTGGGATTGTGAAGCTGTACTGCTGAGACGTTGACTGCGACCGTCAGCGGATTTTCCCAGCGGGCGGCCTCCTCGCAGGCCGCGTCGAGCACCCAGTCGCCGATCTGTCCGATGGCGCCGCTGTCCTCGGCGACCGGGATGAATATGGCCGGGGAAACGTCGCCGCGTTCGGGATGGCGCCAGCGGATCAGGGCTTCGAAGCCTACCATCCTGCCGCTGCTGATCTCCTTCTGCGGCTGGTAGACGAGGTAGAATTCGCCACGCGCGACGGCCTGGCGCAATTCGTGCTCCATCACGCGCCTGTCGCGGGCCTCGGTGCCCATCGACGCCTCGAAATAACGATAAGTGTCCCTGCCTTCGGTCTTGGCCCGGTAGAGTGCCGTATCGGCATGGCTGATCAGGCTGGTCTGGTCCTCGGCATCGAGCGGATAGATCGCGATGCCGATGCTGGCCGAGACCAGCCCGCCACCGGCCGCTGACCGGTTTTCCTCACGCATGGCGGCAAGAACCGAGCCTGCGATACGGCCCGCAGCCTGCGGGTCGGGCAGGTTGGGGGCGATGATGGCGAATTCGTCGCCGCCAAGGCGTGCAAGCAATTGTCCGTGGCGCAGAACGCCCGCCGCGCAGCTTGCCACCTTCTGCAGCATCGCATCGCCGGCGCCGTGTCCGTAGAGGTCGTTCACTTCCTTGAAACGGTCGAGGTCGAACAGCAGAAGTGCGAGATGCCGGCCTTTGACGGCCGTCTCGGCATTGGCCGTCCGGTTCATGGATGCGATTTCCGCGTCGAGGCGGCTCGAGAAACTGCGGCGATTGGCAAGCCCTGTCAGCGGGTCGAAATGGGCGAGGCGAAGGATTTCCTCCTCGGCCTTCTTGCGTTCGCGGATGTCGCGGACGGCGATGACGTTATGGGATTTGCCGCAATAGTCGATGCTTCGGGCGATCAGCTCGACGGGAATTTGCGTGCCGTCGCGGTTCCTCAACTCGGCCTCTCGCGGCTGACCTTCCAGGCTGGCCGCGTCGGTTGCGGTGCGTTCGTCGAAGAGCTCGCCCAGTTCCTTGCCGTTCAGCGCCGCGGCCGGCGTGCCGGTCAGCTTGCCCATGCTGTCATTGGCGCTGACGATGCGGTTGCCGTCGCAGACGATCAGTCCCTCCACGGCGGCATTGGCCAGGCCATGCATGCGGTCGACCTCGAGCTTCTGGCGACGGAAGCGCAGGTCGATCCACAGTGCCGATGCCGACAGCACCAGGATGACCAGCGTGGCGGCTGCGGCCGCGAAAGCCTGCGAGGTCGGGGCGATCGTATATTCGGAGATGGTGATCGAGGAATCGGGAAAGATCGAGGCGGCGCCCATGCCGATGAAATGCAAGGTGCAGATCGCCAGCGTCAGAAGCACCGCGCCGACGGACGTCGCCGGCAGGGAGGGGCGGCGCAGCACGACACGCAGCGCCAGCGCCGCAAGCGTTACGCCCGCCAGCAGGGAAACGGCGACAAGCAACAGGTTCCACTCGATCCGGCCCTGAACCTCGAATGCAGCCATGCCGATGTAGTGCATGGCCGCGATGCCACCACCCAGAACGGCGCCGCCGACGAGATGATAGTCAAGTTCGTCCCGCAAGGTGGCGATCCACATACCTGCCGCCGTCAGTGTGACCGAGGCGGCGAGCGAGAGCACGGAGAGCCCCGGATCGTAGGCGCTGGGTATGCCCGGCGTGAACGCAAGCATGGCGATGAAATGCGTTGCCCAGATGCCGAAGCCGGTCGAGGTGGCCGCGATCATCAGCCAGGCAAGCCGGTTCCGGTCCGTCGAGCGGCTGATGTGGTGAAGCAGATTGACAGCGGAGAAAGAGGAAATTCCGCAGATCAGTGCAGCGAGTGCGACCAATCTCAGATCGTGCTGGTTCACGATACAATTATAGACCGTCAACATCTTATTTCCCCAAGCCCATCGGAAATAAAAAACGAAATATGACTGATTAATGCTTGGCTGTTGAAGGATCGATGAAGCCGCCTGCAACCGTAGCGTGCCTTTCGGGCGTGGAAAGGCCGCAGCATGACAGGATATCTTCCGGCGGAAACCAGCGAGCGGCCACCGCCAGGGCTTCATGGTTCAAATTCTGGCGACGCCGGGCCGTCGATTTCGATCGGACCGAGGGTCGGAATGATGGCGGCATGCCGCAAATGGATAGCGCTGTCGCCAAGGCCACGGGCATCGGGTGCCCGTGGGCGTTGCGTCGGTTGCCGCACGGCATTTCATCATTCCCTTAGCCGGATAATCATGGTGGCTTCGCAGTCTTTACGTCCTCCGCGGTCGCCCTAGCTATCCAAGGCGCCGGTGTGACGTTTTGATGCCGGCCAAGCCGCCGAGGGAGAGGAGCGAGCAGCTGTGCAAAGGCCTGAGCGCCACAGCAGAACTGTCACATACGTTCTCTAAGAGAGCGGGCAAGGACTTGCGCAAGACCCTTGTCACCAGCCACTCAAGAGGGAAAAACCATGACCATGATCAAGCGGGGCTTTGCTGCCCTTGCCGCAGGTGCGCTCAGCACCGCGCTGGCGATGCCTGCCTTTGCGGAGCCGGTAAAATTTGATTTCTGGTTCGGCCTTTCGGGCGACCTCGCCCGCGTCGTCGACACGCTGTGCAAGAACTTCAACGAATCGCAGAAGGACTATGAAGTCGTCTGCACCAGTCAGGGCAACTACGACGCCACGCTGCAGAACACCATTGCCGCCTTCCGCGCCGGCAAGCAGCCGGCCGTCGTCCAGGTCTATGACGTCGGTACCGCCACCATGATGCTGTCGGGCGCCTACAAGCCCGCCGACAAGCTGATGGAAGAAAACGGCTACAAGATCGACTACGCGGATTATTTCCCCGGCATCGCGCGCTACTACGCGACGTCGAAGGGCGAGATGCTGTCCTTTCCGTTCAATTCCTCGACCGCGCTGATGTACTGGAACAAGGACGCCTTCGCCAAGATCGGCAAGACCGAGGCGCCGAAGACCTGGGAAGATGTCGGCGCCGACCTCAAGGCGATGAAGGACGCCGGCTACGAGTGCCCGATGGCGATCAACATCTCGGCCAACGAAAGCTGGCAGCTGATGGAACAGTTCTCGGCGCTGCACAACCAGCCGATCGCCACCAAGAGCAACGGCTATGATGGCCTCGACGCGCGCCTGGAAGTCAACAAGACCAAATTCGTCCAGTACGTCACCGACCTGAAGAAGTGGTATGACGCCGGTCTCATCAAGATCAAGTCCAAGGATCTTGGCCAGGATATGGTCCAGGCCTTCGCCTCGGGCACTTGCCAGGTCATCCTGACCTCGGTCGGCGACCACGGCACCGTCGGCAAGACGCAGAAGGAAGGCATGAACTGGGACGTCGCCGAACTGCCCGTCTATGCCGGCACCGAGCGCAAGAATTCGCTCGTCGGCGGCGCTTCGCTGTGGGTTCTCTCCGGCAAGTCGGATGCGGAATACAAGGGCGCGGCCGCGTTCCTCAACTTCATCCACGACCCCAAGACCGCCTTGTTCTGGTCGACCAACACCGGCTACATCCCGGTGACCAAGTCGGGCTTCGACTACATGAAGTCGAGCGGGTTCTACGACAAGGCTCCCTACAAGGGCCGTGAAGTCGCGATCGCCAGCCTGACCGCTTCCGAACCGACCGAAATCACCCGCGGTGTGCGCCTGGGCAATTTCACCCAGATCCGCGCCGAGTTCGGTACGCAGATGCAGGCGATCTTCGCCAACAAGGTCAGCGTCCAGGAAGGCCTCGATACATTGGTCAAGAATGGCGATGCCATCCTCGACCGCTTCCAGCAGACCTATCCGGGCAAGACCCTGCCCTAATCCCGGATAGCGGAGCGGCCGTCCGTCGAGACTCGACGGGCGGCCATTTCGTACAGGTTTTGATTTACGCATGTTCTTATCCCGAAACCGGGGCCCACTTTCGGGAGACATGCTTTAGTCTTCCGCCGAGAAAGCGGACTGGCGGTTCAACGGCATCGGCGGATCGATGGAAAAACGCGTCACTTTCGGGAAATGGACGATCGGCATCCTCTTCGCGGTGCCGCAACTCCTCCTGATCTTCACGTTCTTCTATTGGCCCGCCGGCCAGGCCGTTTACTGGTCGCTGACGCTGCAGCAACCCTGGGGCGGCGGCAACATCTGGGTCGGGCTCGACAATTTCCGCTCGATCCTGTCCAACGCCGATTACTGGAACTCCATCACCGCCAGCCTGGTTTTTGCCGGGCTCAGCACCGGGCTTGCGATGTCCATCGCGCTGGTGCTCGCGGCCCTGACCGATCGGCAACTCGCCGGCTCGCGTCTCTATCGCGTGGTGCTGATCTGGCCCTATGGCATCGCCGCGCCGGCGCTGGCGCTGGCGTTCCGCTTCATCCTGGCGCCGGAAGCCGGCTTCATGGCCGTGGTCAACCGGGTCTGGCCCGGCTTCTGGGATCCCGGCCTCGATGGCGCCGACGCCATGGCTTCGATCATCATCGCCTTCTCGTGGAAATATGTCGGCTACAACTTCATCTTCTTCCTGGCCGCGTTCCAGGCCATCCCACGTTCGCTGATCGAGGCCGCCGCGATGGACGGTTCGGGCGTCATCAGGCGTTTCTGGGACATCCAGTTCCCGCTGATCACGCCGACGATCTTCTTCCTGCTGGTCATCAACATTACCGAAAGCTTCCAGGATTCGTTCGGCATCGTCGACATCATGACCGCTGGCGGCCCGGCGAACGCCACCAATCTGATGGTCTACAAGATCTATTCAGACGGCTTCAAAGGCCTCGATTATTCGGGCGCCGCCGCGCAGAGCATCATCCTGATGCTGCTCATCATCGTGCTCACCATCTTCCAGTTCCGCTTCATCGAGCGGCGCGTGCATTACAGGTGAGATCGCCATGGTCGAGCGCACTCCGTTCCTCAATGTCTTCACGCACCTGATCCTGTTCATCGGCTTCGTCTTCTGCATCGCGCCGTTCGTGGTCGTTGCGATCGCCGCGTCGCACAATCTCCGGGATGTCAACGATGTGCCGATGTCGCTGCTGCCGGGCAGCGACTTCTGGGTCAATATCAAGACCGCCTGGACGACGGCAGACCTCGGCCCCAAGCTGCTCAACAGCTTCATCATGGCGGCAGGCGTGGCCGCCGGCAAAGTGATCATCTCGGCGCTCACCGCCTTCTCGATCGTCTACTTCCGCTATCCTGGGCGCACCTTCATCTTCTGGCTGATCTTCGTGACGTTGATGCTGCCACTGGAGGTGCGCATCGTGCCGACCTACGCGGTCGTTGCCAATGTGCTGTCGCCCTATCAGGCCATTCTGGACGTGACCGGCCTGAGCTGGCTGATCGAGAAGGTGTCGGGCGTGCAGGTCTCGCTCAGCCTCGGGCTGCTCAATTCCTATACCGGGCTGATCATGCCGCTGATCGCCACGGCCACCGGCACGTTTCTCTACCGGCAATTCTTCCTGACGGTGCCGGATGAACTGACCGAGGCGGCGCGCATGGACGGCGCCGGGGCGCTGCGGTTCTTCATCGATATCCTGTTGCCGCTGTCGCGCAACAACATGGCGGCACTTGGCACCATCATGTTCCTGTGGGCCTGGAACCAGTATCTGTGGCCGCTGCTCATCACCACCGACCAGTCGCACGCGACGGCGGTCACCGAGCTCAAGCAACTGATCCCCAATGTCGGCGGCATTCCGGAATGGAACATCGCGATGGCCGGGACGCTCATCGTCATGCTGCCGCCGCTGATCGTCGTGGTGCTGATGCAGCGCTGGTTCGTGCGCGGTCTGATCGCCACCGAGAAATAAGAGGAGACAAGATGGCCTCCATCGCAATACGCGGCGTCAAGAAGAACTACGCCAAGACGCAGGTCGTGCACGGTGTCGACCTCGACTTCGCCTCGGGCGAATTCGTCGTCATCCTCGGGCCTTCCGGCTGCGGCAAGTCCACGCTGCTGCGCATGATCGCGGGGCTGGAAGAGATTTCCGATGGCGAGATCGCGATCGACGGCACTGTCGTCAACAGGCTGGAACCACGCGAGCGCAGCTGCGCCATGGTGTTCCAGAACTACGCGCTCTATCCGCATATGAGCGTGGCCCAGAACATCGGCTATTCACTCAAGGTCGCCGGCGTGCCCTCGGCTGAGCGCATGCAGCGGATCCAGGCGGTCGCCCGCACTTTGGAGCTCGAACATCTGCTCGACCGCAAGCCTATGGCGCTTTCCGGCGGCCAGCGTCAGCGCGTCGCCATGGGCCGCGCGATGATCCGCGAACCGAAGGTGTTCCTGTTCGACGAACCGCTGTCCAATCTCGACGCCAAGCTGCGTGTGCAGATGCGCTCGGAAATCCGCAAGCTGCATCGCCGCCTGAACGCCACCTCCGTCTTCGTCACGCACGATCAGGTCGAGGCGATGACGCTCGCCGACCGGCTGGTGGTGATGAATGGCGGACGCGTTGAACAGGTCGGCACACCCGGTGAAATCTACACCCGCCCGGCCAGCCGCTTCGTCGCCACCTTTGTCGGCGCGCCGGCGATGAACATTCTGGAAGGCACGGTCGAACTCGACGGGCTGTCGCTGCTCGGCGGCGGTCGGCGCCTGGCTATCGCTCGCGCCGGCCTGCCGGTCGGCACGAAGGTGGCGATGGGCATCCGGCCGGAAGCCGTTCGGCTGGTTGCACCGGGCACGGCCGGTGCGCTCGACGCCACCGTCGACCTGGTCGAGGAACTGGGTGCGGGGCGGGTGATCTATGTCGATCTCGACGGCGCGCCGTTCTCGGTGATGACGTCGGAGGCGGTCCGCCCCGAGCCCGGCAGTGGTGTCGGCTTGAAGTTCTTGCCCGAGGACATGCATTTCTTCTCGTCGGAGACGGGAAGCCGCCTCGATGTCTTCAAGGCGTCCGTGCCCGAGCCGGCGCTCTGATTTTCAGGCCTCCTTTAGCAGTGGCCGATCTGTTCAGCCGATATCGGCGAACGCATCGCCGCCTGAACTGTCCATTGCGCGCCGGCAGTGCCGTCGCCCTTCAGGCGAACACATGCGCCTTTCCCGACACGGTGAGCCGCACGATTTCGCCGACCGCCGGCGCGTCCATGCCCGATTTGCGCAGGATCAGCGGCGTGTTGCCTATCGCGGCGGCGTCCGGCGGATCGGCGTTGTTCAGGAGCCGCACCGCGATCGTGCATGTCGCGCCGGCGAATTCCGATTCCGTCACCTCGCCGAACAACATGTCCGGCGTGCCCGACATGCCTTCGCGCGACGTCCGTTTCAGCCCGATCTGCTCCGGCCGCAGCATGATGCGGGCGACATCGCGGCTGTCCGACGTGTCGACGGCGATGCGACCCAGCGGCGAGCTGGCGAAGCCCCCCGAGATGCTCGCCGGCAGGATGATGGCATCGCCGAGGAACTCCGCGATCATACGGTCCTTCGGCTTGAGGTAGAGATCGCGCGGCGTGCCGACCTGCGAGAATATGCCGTCGCGCATCACCGCCACCTGGCTGGCGAAGGACAGCGCCTCGGCCTGGTCGTGCGTCACCAGGATGGTGGTGATGCCGGCCGCCTCCAGAAGCTCGGCCACCGCCTTGCGCATCGAGGCGCGCAGGCCGGTGTCGAGCGCCGAGAACGGCTCGTCGAGCAGCATCAGCCGCGGCTTCATCGCCATGGCGCGGGCCAGCGCCACGCGCTGCTGCTGGCCGCCTGAGAGTTCATGCGGGCGGCGCTTGAGGATCGCCTTGTCCAGCCCCACGATATAAGCGAGCTCGACAATGCGCTCTGCGCGCTTGTCCTCGCCCCGGTCCATGCCGAAACCGATATTGTCCGATATGGTCAGATGCGGGAACAGGGCGCCGTCCTGTGCCACCACGCCGATGCCGCGGCGATGTGCCGGGACAGCGGCGCCCCCATCGGCCAGAACCTTGCCGTCGAGCATGATACGGCCCTGGTCCGGTGCCTCGAAGCCGGCGATCAGCCGCAGCAAGGTCGTCTTGCCGCAGCCGGAGGGGCCGACGATTGCGGTCCGGCTGCCGCTGGCGACACTGAGGTCGATGCCGGCAAGGGCCGCGACCGAGCCGTAATGCTTTTTCAGGCCGCTGATTTCGAGAAAGCTCATCGTCCCGCCATCCGTTTCGACTGGACATAGAGCAGCCATGTCAGCGGCAGAGACATCGCCACCATGATGAAGGCGTAAGGTGCCGCCGAGGCGTAATCGATCTCGCCGCTGTAGGACCAGAACGCCATTGCCAGCGTGCGGGTGCCGTTTGGCGCCAGCATCTGGGTCGCGGTCAGTTCGTTCATGATGCCGAGCGCCACCAGCGCCATGCCGGCCGCGGCACCGGGCGCCGACAGGCGGATGGTCGTCGACCAAAGCGCGTTGAGCGGCGGCCTGCCGAGACTGGACGCGGCGCGCTCGAGCTCGACCGGGGCCTGGGCGATCGAGGCGCGCAGGCTGACCAGGGCACGCGGCAGGAACATGAGTGCATAAGCGACCAGAATGGTGAACAGCGTCTGATAAAGCGGCAGGGCGATACGAACGGTGATGGTGACCAGCGCCAGCGCGATGACGACACCCGGTAGCGAGCCGACGATGTAGTTGCAACCCTCCAGCAGGCGCTGCAACGGTCCCGGCGCGCGGATCGAGATCCAGGCCATCGGCATGGCGGCGACGGTGGCAAGCAAGGCCCCGGCAAGCGACAGGAGCAGTGTCTGGCCGAGCGCCGGGCCGATCTCGTCGAGACGCCAGACCTCGGCGCCGCCGGCGATGAGCCAGCGGCCGATGGTCACGAACGGCACGCCAAGCGCCAGCAGCGTGGTGACGGCAAGCAAGGCCAGGCTCGGGATCGTGGCGCGGCCGAGGTTCGTGCGTTGCTGGTAGCGCGCCGCGCCGGAGCCGACTCGGGCATAGCGCTCTTCTCCGCGCACCAGCACTTCGAGGCCCAGAAGCACGAAGCAGCAGGTCACCAGGACGCCGGCCAGCATGTTGGCGGCCGGTCCGTTGAAGGTCGACTGGAACTGGTCGACGATCGCCGTGGTGAAGGTATCGAAGCGGATGAACACGTAGAGACCATATTCGGCCAGCAGATGCAGTCCGACCAGCAGCGAGCCGCCGCAGATGGCGAGCCTGAGCTGCGGCACCACGACGCGCCAGAACACGCGCCAGGGCCCAAGGCCAAGGGCTGAGGCCGCGTCCTCCAGGGCAGGGTCGAGGCGGCGCAGCGCCGCCGATATGGGCAGATACAGGAAGGGGAAATAGGCGATCACGGATACCAGTACGCCGGCCCACAGGCCGTGCAGCCCGGGAACCATGGTGATCCAGGCATAGGAGTGCACGAAAGCCGGAATGGCGAGCGGCGCCACGCACAGCCAGGCCCAAAGCCTGGCGCCAGGCAGGTCGCTGCGCTCGGTGAGCCAGGCCAGCGCGACAGACAGCACGATGGCGATCGGCACGGCCAGCAGGACCAGCAGGGCGGTGTTTACCAACAGTTCGCCGACGCGCGGCCGGAAGACCAGCGCCGAAACGGTTTCCCAGCCGGTCTGCACCGCAGTCCAGATGATGAAGGCGAGCGGCAGAAGGGCGAGCAGCGAGACGAGAACAGCGGCGGTGACAAGCCAGGGTGCCGCCCGCCGCGCCTTTCGGCGCATCGTCGGCGGCGAACCAGCGCGCGCGAGATCGACCGCGGGCTGCATCGGCTCAGACACCCCACGGTTGCGGCGCGGCGGCGGAAATAAAGGGACCACGATCGCGGTCAGGAACGCAGCGTGTCGTCATCGACGAATGCCATTTCGAAAACAAACGCTCCCGCGGAAGGCGAAGTCCCGCGGGAGCTCGGTCGGTTTGTCCTTATTAGGACGAACAGAAACTAAAGCAAGCCGGCTGCCGTCATCAGGTCGGTGACCTTCTTGGAGTTCAGCGTCGCGGCGTCGACCTTCGGTGCCTGCAGATCGGCCAACGGCACCAGTTTCGGATTGGATTCCGCGCCCTTGCCGACCGCGTATTCGAAGGAGGTTCCGTTCTTCAGCACTTCCTGGCCGCCCTTGCCCGTCACCCACTTCAGGAAAGCTTGGGCTTCCTTCGGATGCTTGCTCGAGGCGAGCACGCCGCCACCGGAGACCGAGACGAAAGCGCCCGGATCCTGGTTCTTGAAATAGTGCAGCGCGACGTTCTTGCTGTTCTCGCCGGTCTTGGCCTGATCGCCAAAGTAGTAATAGTGGTAGATCACGCCGCCTTCGATTTCGCCGGCGTTGACCGCCTTCATCACGGTGCTGTTGCCCTTGTAGGCAGTGAAGTTCTCCTTCATCGCCTTCAGCCAGTCCGCCGTCGCGGCCTCACCCTTGAGCTGCAGCAGCGCACTGACGATGGCCTGGAAATCGGCGCCCGAGGGCGAGGCCGCCCATCGGCCCTTCCAGCTCGGGTCGGCAAGGTCGAGCAGCGACTTGGGCAACTGGTCGGACTTGAGCTTGGTGGTGTTGTAGGCAAAGACAGTGCTGCGCGCGGCCACGCCCACCCATTTGCCGCTGGCCGCCTGATAGTCCTGCGGCACCTGAGCCAGCGTGTCGGCGTCGACCGGCGCGAACAGGCCGGCATTCTCGACCAGCACCATGGCCGGCGAGTTTTCGGTGAGGAACACATCGGCGGGCGAGGCGGCACCCTCGGCGACGATCTGGTTGGAGAAGTCGCTGTCGCCGCCATTGCGCAGCGTGACCTTGATGCCGGTTTCCTTGGTGAAACCTTCGGCCCATTCCTTGGCCAGACTTTCGTGCTGGGCGTTGTAGACGATGATGCCCGCATCCTCGGCCATCGCCGGACCGGCAGCCAGGCTGATTGCAAATGCGGCGACACCGGCAAGGGCAAGAAGGGGGGATTTCATAAGGTACTCCTCGGGTTGTCCGCGCTGCGGATGCGACCGAGTATCAATTCATGAATGCACTAGTCAAGATTGAATTCCGTTCATTACGGTTTTGCGCTTCGCGGCATTGATGGCGACATGTCACCCGATATGTGGGCCCGGCGGCCGTGGCTCCGGGATACAGCCGTCGATCATGGGATGAATCGTCCAGCGCTGGTCCAGCCCCTGCTGTGTCCGCTTGGTCTCGGGATCGAACGCGTCATTCAGCATGGCGCACCAGGTTCTGCGCAAATTCTCACAGCGCGTCTTGAACGCCGCGCTGCCGAGTCCGTCGCGCATATCCTGAGCGGTGAGGTCGGTGGCTTCGCCCGGAGGCTTGGGCGGGACCGTGCCCGTATCGGGAAAGTCCGGATTCCATTGAAGATAGTGCTTTGCGTCGACACCGGGCGCGGCATCGAATTTGACCACCGCCATCAGGGGATGAAACTCATGCCACCCCTTGTGGTAGCCGTCATAGACATGTTCGCCAAGGACGGCGACATGATCGCCCAT
Source organism: Mesorhizobium sp. NZP2298 (assembly GCF_013170825.1). Classification (NCBI taxonomy): domain Bacteria; kingdom Pseudomonadati; phylum Pseudomonadota; class Alphaproteobacteria; order Hyphomicrobiales; family Phyllobacteriaceae; genus Mesorhizobium; species Mesorhizobium sp. NZP2298. Next base: position 1,743,058 of record NZ_CP033365.1, read on the forward strand.
CCTTATGGGCCCGAGCGCCTTGTCGCCGACATTGGCGTCCTCGACATTGCCGGGGTTCCAGTTGAACAGCCCATCCAGGACCGGTTTGACTGCACCGAAGTAGGATGCCGCTCCGCCGATGGCGCCACCAATGGCCCCTCCGAGCAATCCCCCAAGGAACGAGCCGATGGCGCACCCCACCGCACCCAGGAAGAACGATCCTATGGCGCAACCGACAGCCGCGCCGACACTTGCGCCGGCGGCCGCCGCAGCCGCGGTCACGACCAGGGCCGCCGTCAGCAGGATAACGATGGCCGGCGCCCATTGGCGCATCTTGATCCAGAAGTCGCCCTCGGCCTCGCAGTGCAGGCCCCAGCGTGCATGGTCGTCGGCGGGCGCATAGCCCAGATCCGTCTTCAGGTCATCGCGTGGGAGCAGCAATTCATGGCCCTGGAAGCCGTCATTGAGAATGTCGTTTGCCGGATGGGCCGTGACCTTGGCGGCAAATTCCGACACGACAGTGCCATTGGAATCGTAGCGATTGGCGGCGGCAAGAGCCGTCTGGTTCGTTTCGGCGTTGAGGATTTCGGCCGTCGGATGCGGCATGAGGATGACGTCGAAATACTGGTCATTGTCGAAGGCGCCGAGATCGCTGCGGAACGGATTGTAGGACACGATGCCGACGGCGCATTTCGGATTGTCCTTGTCGAGGCAGACCAGGCGATGGTTGAGCCATTCCGCGGCGGCCTTGTCGATCGTTGCCGTGGCCGAAGAGAGGAATGCGATGGCTGCGGCAAGGGCCGCGCCGACCGGCCCGAGCAGCAAGCCGAAGGCGGCCGCCAGCCCGGTGATGACGATGATCTGCAGCGCCTGGCCGGCGAGGAAGGCCAGCCGGTCATCCTCATTGTAGGGCTTGCCTCCGGCGGGATAGAGAAAGCAGCTCGTATAGTGCTTGTAGGCCATCGGAGCGCCTCAGCCTTTCGTCGCCGTCAGCGTCACGCCGCCGGTCATGGTGCGCGATCCGCTCTCGCTGATCGTGAAGACGTGGACGTTGAAGGTCTTCGTGCCGCGGAAGGCGGCGTCCCTCGGTTCGATCTCGACAGCAACCTCGGCCTCCTGGCGCGGCTGCAGGGAAAGCGTGTCCGGAACGATCCTGACCGACCAGTCATCCGGGACGGGAAACCGGCCATAGGCCTGTTCTTCCAAAGCTCTCGCCCAGCGCGCCTTGCTCTCGGCCAGGCGTGGCAACGGCGTATCGCCCTGACCTTGGCCGTATGGCGCCTCCGGGACACATGGCCGCAGTTTCGGCAGGCCGTAGCAGTCCGCCTCGATCTGGAAGCGGCGGGCGGCCGAAGCTTCGTTGCGGACGGTGAAGGCGAACTTTGCCGGAGACTGCATCTGGGCGATGTTGATATTCTTCTGGCCAAGATTGTTGTTGGGATTGGCGTCATCGCCCCAGGAGAGCTGTGCCTGGACACAGTAATGGCCGCCAATGGCTGGCGTGGTCCAACTGAACTCCGCATAGGCAGGGCAATCGATCGTGCCCTTGGCGCCGAGATTGACGGCAGTGCTGGCGATCGGATGAGAAACCGTCTGTGCGCCGAAGGAGAGATAGGACAGCGCCACCCCCACTCCGACCGCGGGGGCGTCATAGGACCCGTTCCAGACACGGACGCGGACGCGATATGGATGGGCGGGCTGAAGCGGCCCGGTGACCAGTGCGGCGCCGTCGAAAATGTCGATATCGGGATTGTCCCAGGTAACGGCGAGCCCCTGCGCCATAAGGTAGTATTGGGCATAGAGAAGCGGATCGGCGCGCTTGTAGATATCGGGCGGCAGCTGGATACAGCAATCGTTCTGTGCCGGCTTCGGCAGCGGCTGGCCCTTGACCAGCCGGCAAAGCAGCATGCGTATCGTAGCAAACAGCACCTTCAGTCCGGCCGCGAGACGCTTCCAGAAATCGGCGGCGAACAACAAAAGGACGGCAATTCGAATGTGGTTGACCAGAGATCCTGCCATATCGTGTTTCCCACGCTGAGAGGACGCAAAGGCGATGCTTTTCTGGCGGAGGTATCGCCGCCAGCTGTCTAGAATGCTACTTTTTCGGTGATCTCTGTCTTCTATAGAAGTAGATCGCGGCGATAAGGACTATGACCGCAATGACAATGCTGCCTTCGAAAGTTCCCGAGCCATTGTCGGGAGAAAATCCAAAAATGCGTTCTATGAAATCCATCTTGGCCTCCCTCCGATCCTTTCACGCTATAGTAGGGCTTACGTTGCGTCAACGAAGGGTTTGACCGCGCTGTTTCTCACCCAGGGCGGCCGGGAGCCTGGGAATCCCGCATGAGTTTCGTGGGTTGCCTCGCAAACTTTCGTGACTTGCCCATAGTTTGGCTTGGACATTATTTCGCCGGCCACGTAACAAATCTGCGCCGAGGCGCGAAAACCGGGGAGTGAACTCTTGTGAGCGGCAAGGACGAGGCCGAGCTTTCCCGGCTGTTGCGGGCCGCGATCGCGGGAGATGAAAAGGCCTATGCCGACTTTCTCCACCGGATTGCCGCGCTGGTCCGCGGTTTTGTGAGGCGAAAGATCGTGCAGGGTGGGGTCGATCCCGAGGATGTCGTGCAGGAAACCTTGCTGGCCATTCATGTGAAACGGCATACCTGGCGCCAGGACGCATCGGTCCTGCCCTGGGTCTATGCGATCGCCCGCTTCAAGCTGATCGACGCGTTCCGGCGGCGCGGTCGGCGCATCGAGATCGATGTCGACGATATCGCCGAGACCTTCGCCGAGCCGGAAACCGAAACCGTCAGTGAGCGCGACATCAACCGGGCCCTGGACGGGTTGCCTCCGGCACAGCGTTCCGTGGTCGCGGCCGTATCCGTGGAAGGCCGCTCGATCGGCGAGACGGCTGCGAAATTCGGCATCAGCGAGACGGCGGTGCGTGTGTCGCTGCATCGCGGGCTTGCCGCCATAGCCAGGCGATTTGGGCAGGGGCGATTCGGGCGGGAATGACATGAGGACCGAAGATCTCATCAAGGCGCTCGACGCCGATGCAAGCAGCAAGGCGATGCCGTTGCGTTCGGCCTGGTGGCTGGCTGCCGGTGCGGCCATTGTCATCGCGGCAGTCGTTTTCCTGCTGACGATCGGCCCACGCCCCGACTTCATGGTGGCCGCACATACGATGCGCTTCCTGTCGAAATTCGTTTTCACCATCGTGCTGGCGGTCAGTGCCTTCGCCCTGATCCGCGCTTTGTCGACGCCAGGTGCCCCGACAGGTCTGGCGATGGCGGGGATGGTTGCCGCGCCGCTGTTGGTGGCCGTGGCGGTGGTTCTGGAGCTCTTCATGGTGCCGGAAGCGTTGTGGGGCACGCGCATGATCGGTTCCAACATGATGATCTGCATGAGCTTCATTCCGCTGATCGGCATTGGCCCGCTGGCGATCTTCCTGTGGATGCTGCGCTACGGCGCGCCGACGCGGCCGGTGCTTGCCGGCGCCGTCGCGGGGCTACTCGCCGGCGGACTGGCGGCGACCTTCTACGCCGCGCACTGTTTCGACGATTCGCCGCTTTTCGTCGCCACGTGGTACACGATCGCGATCGCTGCGCTCGCCTTGCTTGGCGCGCTTGGCGGGCGGTTCTTCGTGCGCTGGTAACAGGATACCTGCGACCACCCTCGCGCATACCGATCCTTAATCATGCCGGCAATTGTTTGCCGATTGGCATGTCGCCAGTGCCCCGGGGCAACCTTTCCTTAAAATCGATCCTTCAGGGTTTAACGGAAAAAAGCGATTGCCCACGGGGGTGGTACAGATCGTGACTTTGCGAGGAATGATCGGGCCGGGACCCTACAAGCATGCAGCGCTGGCGCTGCTTGTGGCCGGTTTTGGCGTGGTGTCGGCCTCGTTTGTGCTGTCCAGGCTGGATCTTGGCGCGGAAACGCTCAGACTTTGTCTCCAGGTATCGGTAGCTGTGACAGTCTGCGCGCTTTTCTTCGCCTACCTTTCCATCGGCCGCATCTCGGAAGATCGACGACAGATGGCGGAGGCAGAGCAGCGCTTTCGCCGGGCCATGCAGGATTCGGCGATCGGCATCGCCATTGTCGGGCTGGATGGGCGCATTCTCGAAGCCAATCCGGCCTTCGCCACCATGCTTGGCTACAGCCGCGACGAGATCGAGGCGCTGACCTTTTTCCAGATCACGCATCCCGACGATCTGCAGATCGGACGCGAAACGATGGACCGTCTGAAAGCAGGGACCGCCCATGCGTTTCACTTCGAGAAGCGCTATCTGCGCAAGGACGGCACGCCGGTCTGGGCGCATCTTGCCGGCTCCGTCATTCGTGACGAGAAAAGCGGTCGCCCGCTCTATCTCGTCTCGCAGATCGAGGACATCGACGCGCGCAAGCAGGCCGAGGCGCGCATCGCCGAGGCTGAGACGCGCTGGAATTTCGCGCTCGCCGGCGCCGGTCAGGGCGTGTGGGACCTCGACATGCGCAAGGGCGGCACAACCTATTCCTCGACCTGGGTCAAGATGCTGGGTTTCGACGAGGGCGAGCTTGATGGTGATCCTGACCACTGGCTGACCATGATCCATCCCGACGACCGCGAGACCGTCGCCGAAGCGGATCGTGCCCACGTTGACGGCAAGACCCCATTCTTCGAAGCCGAATTCAGGATGCGCCACAAGGACGGCCGCTGGATCTGGATACTCGACCGCGGCAAGGCCATCGAGCGCGACGAGGATGGGCGTCTGATCAGGGCCATCGGCAGCTTGACCGACATCACCCGGCGCAAGGAGATCGAGGAGCGTCTGACCGTATCGGCGGCAATGCTGGCCGATGAGAAGGAGCGGCTGCGGGTGACGCTGCAGTCGATCGGCGATGCCGTCATCTGCACCGATGCGGCGAACCGCGTCACCTTCATGAACCCGGTTGCCGAGAAGCTGACCGGCGTTTCCGGCGAGGCGGCTCTCGGCAAGACGCTCGGCCATGTCTATTGGGCGGTCGACGAGGAGACGGGTCACAGGATCGGCGTGACGCGGCCGGCAATCAGCGGGGAGGTTCCCTCCGACCAGAACAGCCGCGCCGTGTTGATCCGCCGCGACAACACACGCTGCAGCATCCGCCAGGTCGTGTCGCCAATCATGAACGAGCGCAACGAATTCTGCGGGCTGGTCATCGTCTTCCAGGACTTCACCGATGCGCGCGCGCTGCAGCGTCAGCTTGCCCACGCCGCGGCGCATGACGCATTGACCGGCCTTGCCAACCGCTCGAGCTTCATCCGAACGATGGAGAAACTGGTCGAGCAGGCGCGCAAGGACGGCACGACAGCTGGGGGCGGCCATCAGTTCATGTTCATCGACCTCGACCATTTCAAGCTGGTCAACGACACGGGCGGTCACGCCGCCGGAGACGCCTTGCTGAAGCAGGTCGCCGAGGCCGTACGCGGCGTGCTTGGTCCCGAGGACATCGTCGCACGCCTGGGGGGCGACGAATTCGCCGTCATCCTGAAATCTGGTTCGACCGCCGGTGCCAGGATCGCGGCGCGCTCCATCATCGATGCGATAGCCGGCCTGAACTTCACCTGGGATGGCCGGCCGCACGCGATCGGCGCCAGTATCGGGCTGGCGGCGATCAATGCCGACTGCGGCGAAGCCGATGAGATCATCGCAAGGGCCGACGCCGCCTGCTATGCGGCCAAGGCCGCCGGCCGCGGATGCGTCTGCGTGGCGCCGGACGGCAGTATCATCGACCACGGGTCGGAAGCGCCCAAGCCTCTCGCCGCAGCGTCGTGAGCGGCGGCCGGCGGATACTCTAGCGCGTCGGAACGGGATGCTCGCCGCGATAATCGTAGAAGCCACGCCCGGTCTTACGGCCGAGCCAGCCGGCCTCGACATATTTGACCAGCAGCGGGCAGGGCCGGTACTTCGAATCCGACAGGCCATCATGCAGTACCTGCATGATCGACAGGCAGGTGTCGAGGCCGATGAAATCGGCCAGCTGCAGCGGCCCCATCGGATGGTTGGCGCCGAGCCGCATTGCGGTGTCGATGGCGTCGACCGAGCCGACACCCTCATAGAGCGTGTAGATCGCCTCGTTGATCATCGGCAGCAGGATGCGGTTGACGATGAAGGCCGGGAAGTCCTCCGAGACCGTGATCGTCTTGTCGAGCTGCTTCACATAGGCCTTCGCGGCCTCGAAGGTCTGGTCCTCGGTGGCGATGCCGCGCACCAGCTCGACCAGCTTCATCAGCGGCACCGGATTCATGAAATGTATGCCGATGAAACGCTCCGGCCGGTCGGTCTGCGCGGCAAGCCGGGTGATCGAGATCGACGAGGTGTTGGTCGCCAGAATGGCTTCGGGATTGAGCTGCGGACAGAGCTGCGCATAGATCTTGCGCTTGACGGTTTCGTCCTCGGTTGCCGCCTCGATCACCAGATCGGCGCCGGCGAGATCGGCCATCGCCGGTGCCGAGGCAATGCGCGCCATTGCCTGGTTGCGCAGCTTCTCGTCGAGCTTGCCGGAGCCCACCTGGCGGGCCATGTTGCCGCTGATGGTGGCTATGCCCTTCTCGATGCGGTCGGGCGATATATCGTAGATCAGCACCTTGTAGCCCGAAAGCGCGGAGACATGGGCGATACCCCCACCCATCTGGCCCGCGCCGATGATGCCGATCGTCTCGATCTTGCTCATTACACCGATCCCGTCAAAAGGCCTTTGCAGCCTGCTTTTTGTGCGGTGCAAACTAAAAGGGCGGGGCGACTTCGTCTACCCCACCCCAAGCATTTAATACGCTTTGCCAGAGAGCGTCAAAGCGCCTTCTGCAACTCCGGCAGAATGACAAAGAGGTCGCCGACGAGGCCATAGTCGGCAACCTGGAAGATCGGGGCCTCCTCGTCCTTGTTGATGGCGACGATGACCTTGGAGTCCTTCATGCCGGCGAGGTGCTGGATGGCGCCGGAGATGCCGACCGCGATGTAGAGATCGGGAGCGACGACCTTGCCGGTCTGGCCGACCTGCCAGTCGTTCGGCGCATAGCCGGCATCGACGGCGGCGCGGGACGCGCCGACCGCGGCCCCGAGCTTGTCGGCGACCGGCAGGATGACCTCCTGGAACTTCTCCGACGAGCCAAGAGCACGACCGCCCGAAATGATGATCTTGGCAGAGGTCAGTTCCGGACGATCTGTCTCCGACAGCTTGTTCTCGACGAAGGAGGACAGGCCCGGATTGGCCGCCGCCTTGACGGTCTCGACAGCGGCAGAGCCGCCCTCGGGCGCCGCCTGGAAGGAGGCGGTGCGCACGGTGATGACCTTCTTGGCGTCGGTCGACTGTACCGTCTGGATGGCGTTGCCGGCGTAGATCGGACGCTTGAAGGTGTCAGGCGAGACCACTTCGATGATCTCGGAGACCTGCGCGACATCGAGCAGCGCCGCGACGCGCGGCGCGACATTCTTGCCCGACGAAGTCGCCGGCGCGATGATGGTGTCGTAGCCGCCAGCCAGCGACACGACGAGGGCTGCCGTCGGTTCGGCGAGGCGCTCGGCGAGTTCGTCGGCTTCGGCGAGCAGCACCTTGCTCACGCCCTTCAATCTGGCGGCAGCGTCGGCAGCGCCCTTGGCGCCCTTGCCGGCCACCAGCACATGCACGTCCGAACCGATCTGCAGGGCTGCCGACAGCGCCTTGGCGGTCTGGTCGGAAAGAGTGGCGTTGTCGTGTTCCGCGATGAGGAGAATTGCCATTTTATCTGTTCCTTCCGATCTCAGAGCACGCCGGCTTCATTCTTGAGCTTGTCGACCAGTTCGGCGACGCTCTTGACCTTGACGCCCGCCTTGCGGCCACCCGGCTCCTCGGTCTTGATGACCTTGAGGCGCGGCTTGACGTCGGCGCCGTAGTCGGCCGGCGATTTCTCGTCGAGCTGCTTCTTCTTGGCCTTCATGATGTTGGGCAAAGAGGCATAGCGCGGCTGGTTGAGGCGAAGGTCGGCGGTGATGATCGCCGGCATCTTCAGTTCCACCGTCTGCAGGCCGCCGTCGACTTCACGTGTCACCTTGGCCTTGTCCCCGTCGAGCACGACCTTGGAAGCGAAGGTGCCTTGCGCCCAGCCGAGCAGGGCCGCCAGCATCTGGCCGGTCTGGTTGGAATCGTCGTCGATCGCCTGCTTGCCGAGGATGACGAGGCCGGGCTGTTCGGCGTCAACGACGCCCTTCAGCACCTTGGCGACGCCGAGCGGCTCCGTCTGCTCGTCGGTCTTGACCAGGATGGCACGGTCGGCGCCCATGGCGAGCGCGGTGCGGAGCGTTTCCTGCGCCTGCTGCGGGCCGATGGAAACGACGATGATCTCCTCGGCCTTGCCGGCTTCCTTCAGCCGGATCGCCTCTTCCACCGCGATCTCGTCGAACGGGTTCATCGCCATCTTGACGTTGGCGAGTTCAACCGCCGAACCATCAGCCTTCACGCGAACCTTGACGTTCGCATCCACAACCCGCTTCACGGGCACAAGGATCTTCATTTGCCTGTCACCTCTTCACGCTAGTTGGGCGCGCTATAACAGCCTGCGCCCGTTCTGAGTTGTCGAAAGCCGACATTCCTGACTGAATTCCGGCCAGACGGAATTCTGGCCGGATGGAAATTCTGGTCTTTGCCCGTCTTTGACTGCTCCTTAACAGCCTTGGGCTCGGACGGAGACGTTTCCGTAGTTGGGGCAACCCTTGACGTCAATACGCTGAAAGCGGGTCAAATCGGTTCAGTTTGGGCCAGCAGGGTTTCCCCGGCCCCAACGCGCCGTGGTGGTGGGTGGTTCGGGCGCCGCTGGCTGAGCCGCGACCGGTGGCTGGTCGGGAGCGGGAGCCACGGTATCCTCGTCGGCGCCGGCAAAAAGCGGCACGCCGCGGCTGCGCAGGACAAGCACCAGCACCGCGCCTGCAATGATGCCGCCGATGTGGCAGGCCCAGGAAATCTGATCCTCGCCACCAGCAGCGAACATGAAGACCTGGAACAGCACCCACAGGATAAGCGGGATGAAGGCCGGAATGCGCAGCGGTATGCGGGCAAAGGCAAGCACCCAGACCTTCACCCTGGGATAGAGGATCAGGTAGGCGACGACCACGCCAGCGATGGCGCCGGAGGCGCCGATCAGCGGCACCTGCGAGTCCCAGGCGACGAAGCTCTGGAAGGCGGCGCCGGCGACGGCGCACAGGAGGTAGAAGATGAGGTAGCGGATGTGGCCGAGGGCATCCTCGACATTGTCGCCGAACACCCACAGGAACAGCATGTTGCCGCCAAGGTGGAAGATGTCGGCATGCAGGAAGGAATAGGTGAGGTAGCTCAGGCTTTCGGGGATGACGACAAAGCGAGGGTCGAGTTCGGCCGTGTCATGGACGACGGACGGGATGAAGCCGAGGCCAAGCACGGCGGCGTTGGTGAAGTTCTCGCCGCCGAGCGCGGTGACGCAATAGACCAGCGCGTTGACCACGATCAGGCCGATCGTCACATATTGCAGGCGGATGTGGCGCAGCCTGTTGGTGTCGTAAAGCGGGATGAACATGCGTGTCTGGCCCCTCCCGCTTTCGGTCCGTTCAGCGGTTCTTGCCGGGAACCCATAGCACGTCGGCATTTCCATTGTCATTGACCGCCCGGGCGGCGACAAACAGGAAGTCCGAGACGCGGTTGATGTATTTCAGCCCGTCGCGATTGACATGCTCGCCCGGATCTTGAGCGAGCGCCACCATCAGCCGTTCGGCCCGCCGTGCCACGGTGCGGGCAAGATGCAGGGCAGCGGCAGCCGGCGTGCCGCCGTTGAGCACGAAGGATTTGAGCGGCTGCAGATTCTTGTTGAGGAGGTCGATGTCCTTTTCGACACGGTCGGTCTGCACGGGCGTGATCCGCAAAGGCTCATAGCCAAGCGGCTTGCCGTCGTCGGGTACGGCAAGGTCAGCACCGAGGTCGAACAGATCGTTCTGGATGCGCGAAAGCATGGCATCGATCGCCGGGTGGTTCGCTGCCGTGTGGACACGGGCAACGCCAATGCAGGCATTGGCCTCGTCGACCGTGCCGTAGGCATCCACCCGCAGGTCGGATTTCAGCCGCCGCTCGCCAGTACCGAGTCCTGTTGTGCCGTCATCGCCGGTGCGGGTGTAGATCTTGTTGAGCTTGACCACATCGCCTCCCCAACGGTCCTCATTTGCGGGTGAAATACACCGCCAGCAGGATCAGCACCAGCGCCACGGCCTGCAGCATGACGCGTGCCTGCATCAGCTTGTTCGAGGTGACGCCGGAACCGCCGCGCATCATGTTGATGAGGCCCCGGATCAGCACGATCACCACGGCGGCCATGACCAGAATGGCGAGGATATTGAAGACGGTTGCCATTGTTGCGTTTCCAGTTGTTTTCGCGTTCAGGCGCGTTTGGCCATCAGGCGGTAGAGCATCGATGCCGGCAGGATGCGTTTGAATGCAGCGCCGATCCTGGCCGGCACCGTTACCACATAGTGCGGGCGCGGGCGCCGCGACAGAAGTGCATGGCGCAGAACCTTGTGGACCACTTCCGGCCCAGGCTTCAGCGCCGATTGGCTGCCGCCGGCCCGCAGCCGTTCCAACTGCGCGGCATAGTCCGCACCGTGCACGGAATTTTCGATATCGATGTTTTTCAGGAACCAGGGCAGGCCGTTGCTGGCGATCTTCGATTTCACCGGTCCCGGTTCGATGAGCGAAACATGAATGCCGCTGCCTTCCAGTTCCTGGCGCTGGCAGAGCATCAGGGCCTCGAGCGCATGTTTCGACGCCGAATAGGCGCCGCGAAAACGCACCGGCACGAGGCCGAGTATCGATGAGCAATGGACAATGCGGCCGTGACCCTGGCGGCGCATCACCGGGACCAGACGGCGGGTCAGATCGTGCCAGCCGAAGAAATTGACCTCGAACTGCTCCTTGAGCGCGGCCACCGACAGGTCCTCGACCGCACCGGCCTGCGCGTAGGCGCCATTGTTGAACAAGGCGTCGAGCCGGCCGCCGGTGCGTTCGAGCACTGAAGTCACCAGGGCGGCGATAGAATCCGGTTCGCCGTAGTCGAGGTAAAAAGCCTCGATGCCGTCCGCTTCGAGGGCTGCGATGTCTTGCGGCTTGCGCGCCGTCGCGAACACCCGCCAGCCCTCGGCCTTCAACGCTCGGGCGCAATAGGCACCTATCCCCGAAGACGCGCCGGTGATGATGACGGTGCGCAACTCCGCCGCTGGAGAATTCGTGGTTTGACGAAGGGTTGCCATTTGCCGCATTCACTTCCCATATTCGCGGCGTCTAGACAATCGAAGGGGAGCGCGCGTTTTGCTGCGGAATATTGTCGCCCTGCGCCGCGTGCTCTACGACGCGCTCGGTCATTTCAACACCGATGACGGCTGGGCGATGGCCAGCCATCTGGCGATCACTTCGCTGATGGCGCTGTTTCCGTTCCTGATTTTCGCCACGACGCTGGGCAGCTTCCTTGGCGCCGAGGCCTTTGCCGACACGGCCGTGCACCTGGTCTTCGACACCTGGCCCGATCAGATCGCCAAGCCGATTGCGCATGAGGTGCTGAATGTGCTGACCGTCCGGCGCACCGACCTGTTGACCTATGGCGTGCTGCTCGCCGCCTACTTTGCCTCGAACGGCATCGAGGCGCTGCGCACGTCGCTCAACCGGGCCTATCGCGTCACGGAGACGCGCGGCATCATCTATCGTCGTGTGCAGAGCATCTTCTTCGTGCTGATCGCCACCGCCGGGTTCCTGGCGATCAGCGTGCTCCTGGTGTTCGCGCCGTTGCTGGCGCGGCTGGCGGAAGCCCATTTCGAGTGGATCAAGCCCTATACCGGCACGATCACACTGTGGCGCTACGTCATTGCCTCAACCGTCATCATCGGCGGGCTGTTTGCCGTGCACTACTGGCTGCCGGCCGGCAAGCGCCGCTTCGTCTCGCTGGTGCCGGGCATCGTCTTCACGCTGGCGGCGTGGCTTATCGGCTCGACGATGTTCGCCACTTATCTCGACCATTTCTCGTCCTATGTGACGACCTATGCCGGACTGGCCTCGATCATGATCGCGGTGGTCTTCCTCTACATCGTCTCGGCGATCTTCATCCTTGGCGGCGAGCTCAATGCCGCGATCAGCCGCTATCTGGAGGCGCGTGCAAGAGTCGGCTGAGCCGATACCGGCCGGATTGAGGAGCCGAGAATTGAGGAATTGAACAAGAAGCACACAGCACCAGATTTGGCCGCTTTCCTCAGTTCCTCAGTTCCTCGATTCTTCCCCTGGTCTGCCGCGCCGTTGCCAGGCCAACGCCGAAAGTCGTGATGGCCATGCCGACGATCTGCAGCGCGTTGAGTTGCTCGTCGAACAACGCCCAGGCGATGATCGCCGTTACCGCCGGGACAAGGTAGAACAGCGAGGCGACCTTTGACATCTCGCCGTCGCGGATCATCACCATCAACAGGAAGATGGCGCCCAGCGACAGCACCAGTACGAGCCAGGCCATGGCGAAGATCAGTTCGCCGTTGATGATGACGGTGTGTGTCTCGAAGGCAAGCGCGGCAAGGATCATCAGCGAGGCGCCGCCGACATATTGCCACATGGTGGCGGCCACGAGGTCGCCGCCGGAAGCGAAACGCTTCTGCCAGATGGTGCCGGCGCTCATGCCGAGCACCGAAACCAGCGAGGCGGTCAGGGTCGCGACGGTCACGCCGCCGCCCAGCGCCCCGAGTTTTGGCCACAGCACGATGACGATGCCGATCAGGCCAATGCCAAGGCCAAGCCAGTGGCGCGGCAGGATTGCCTCGCCGAGGAACTTGCCGGCAAGCACCGCCGTGATCAGCGGTTGCAGGCCAACGATCAGGGCTGAAAACCCGGCCGGCATGCCCCTGTGGATGGCCCAGAAGACGGCGCCGAGATAGACGCCATGCATGAGCACACCGGCGCCGGTGGCGTGCAGCGCCTCCTTGCGGGTGGCTCGCTTCGAGCCCAGCACCGGCATCAGGACAGCCAGCAGGATGGCGGCGATGACGAAACGCGCGGCGAGGAAGGTGAAAGGCTCCGCCCATGGCATGGCGTAGCGCGCACCAATGAATCCGGTCGCCCACAGGACGACGAAGGTTGCGGGGATGAACCGCTTGATGCCGTGCATTTTCCGGAGACCGCCGCGTTGGGGAGAGTTGACCGTGGCGATGCTCTAGTCCCGTTCAACGCAGCGTGCAAAATGAAACGATTGATCCATGCATCACGGGAATTCAACGGAGCGGTGGGTTCGACAGGGCTTTCCAGAGCCTCGCTGGGCTCACAGACCAACCATCCGCCTGATGTCGGCAGGTGTCGCGCCGGCCCCGCGCAGCTTGGCAAGGCCGGTGTCGCCAAGGCTCTTCGACAGTTTTCGCCCGTCCGGCCCGAGGATGAGCCGATGGTGGAAGTAGGCGGGTTGCGGCAGCCCGAGCAATTCCTGCAGCAGGCGCTGCACGCCGGTGGCTGAAAACAGGTCCTGTCCGCGCACGACATGGCTGACGCCTTGCAGGGCGTCGTCTACAATGACGGCGAGGTGGTAGCTGGTCGGGATGTCGCGCCGTGCCACGATCACGTCGCCCCAATCCTGTGGACGGGCCTCGACCGGGCGCGTCGCGGATAGCGTCTCATCGGTGAATTCGGTCCAGGCGAGGACCTTGCCGACACGCGCCCTGGCGGCGCCGACATCCAGCCGCCAGGCAAAAGGCTCGTTGCCGGCGATGCGCCGTTTGCGTTCTTTCACCGGCAGCGCCTTGTCGGCGGGGGGATAGAGCGGCACGCCGTCGGGATCGCGCGGCCAGTCACGCCCGCGCTTTTCGCTGTCGGCGATGAAGGCCCTGATGTCGCCTCGGCTCATGAAGGCGGGATAGACGAGTTCTTCGTGGATCAGCCGGTCAAGCACCGCCTGATACTCCGCGAAATGCTCGGACTGGCGGCGCACTGGCTCTTCCCAGCCAAGCCCCAGCCATTTCAGATCCGCAAGCACGCCCGCCTCGAATTGCGGCGTGCAGCGCGTGGTGTCGATATCCTCGATGCGCAGCAGCAGGCGGCCGCCAGTGACCTTGGCGAGCTTCTGGTTGAGCAGCGCCGAATAGGCGTGGCCGAGATGCAGTTCGCCGTTGGGGCTGGGCGCGAAGCGGAATGTCAGGAGCGTCATGTCTCGGGCGGCAATCGGGTTGTGCTGCTGTTTCGGCGGTTGCTACCTTGCGGCACATTCCAGGACAAGGAAACCCATGCAACGCATCGCGACACTGGACGACATTGCCCGCGGGCTCGATGCGCTTTGCATCATCGATCCGCGCCTGGAAAAGGTGCGCGGCATGGCCGGCGAAGTGCCGCTCAGGCTGTCCGAGCCGGGCTTCAGGAGCCTGGCCTCGATCATCGTCTCGCAGCAGGTCTCCCGGGCGAGCGCCGATGCGATCTTCGGCCGGCTGACGAAGCTGGTCGACCCGCTGACGCCGCAGGCGATCCTTGCCGCCGGTGAGGACATGTTTCGCGAGGCCGGCCTGTCGCGGCCCAAGCAGCGCGGACTCATCGCGGTTGCCCAGGCCGTGGCCGACGGGCTCGACCTCAATCACCTCTGTTCGCTCGACGCGACCGATGCGATCACGGCGATGACCGCGGTGCCCGGCATCGGCCCCTGGACGGCGGAAGTGTACCTTCTGTTTGCCGCCGGGCACCCTGACATCTTTCCCGCGCGCGATGTCGCGTTGCAAACGGCGGTCGGCCATGCGCTCGGCATCGACCCGCGTCCGCCGGAGAAAACACTGATCGCATTGGCCGAATCATGGAGCCCGTGGCGAGGTGTCGCATCGCGGCTTTTCTGGTCCTATTATCGCGAAACCAGGGGCAGGGACGCCGCGCCGCCGTCCTGAATCCGCAAAAAAGCATAAAAATCGGGGGGTTTTGACGCTTTGGGCAAGCGACAATCCGCTTCACATCCCTGTCATGTCGGGCTTACAGTATCCGCGCCGTTCGGGTCTAGAACCAAGGAGGTAAACACGTGACGGTTGCCGTATCTCCGGATGGGCTTCCAGCACTGGTGCTGAATGCGGATTACCGTCCGCTCAGCTATTACCCCTTGTCGCTCTGGTCCTGGCAGGATGCCATCAAGGCGGTGTTCCTCGACCGGGTGAACATCGTCGCAGAATACGAGCATGCGGTGTCCTCGCCGACCTTCTCCATGAAGCTGCCGAGCGTGGTCAGCCTGAAGGCCTATGTGAAGCCGTCCAGGCATCCGGCCTTCACCCGCTTCAACGTCTTCCTGCGCGATCGCTTCCAATGCCAGTATTGCGGCACGCCCGAGGATCTGACCTTCGACCATGTCATCCCCCGCCATCGCGGCGGCGCGACGACCTGGGAGAATGTCGTCGCCGCCTGTTCGCCCTGCAACCTCAGGAAGGGCGGCATGATGCCGGCGCACGCCAAGATGTTTCCGCTGCAGAAGCCTTATCAGCCGACGGTGCATGATCTGCACAACAACGGCCGCCTGTTCCCGCCGAACCATCTGCATGAAAGCTGGATGGATTATCTCTACTGGGATGTCGAACTCGAACCATAGAGTTCGGCAGAAATCCGCCATGCTGGCCGCCTGACGCTGCTTTCTGTGCTTCCCCGTTCTACTGCGTCGCAGTAGAACTGTGCTCACGTCCTTAAGTAAGATCCGCTCCGGTTCTCGAAAGCCGCGCCATTCGACTCAGCCTGCCGAATTTCTGCACGAACTCTGCGTCGCGCTGATTTAGTCGCGGGCTAGCGCACCCCGGAACGCGACGGCGGCCAGGATGAGGCTAGCGATGGCGTTCCAGCCGGCCAGCGACAGGCCGAGGATGCGAAGGGCCGCCTTGTCGCAGGAGGGCGGCACGAATTTGTCGAGCGCGTCGAGCACGCCCTTGCCGCCGGTGTCCACCGGGCCGGCGCCCGCCGTGCAGTCGGTCGGGCCGGCCCACCACTGCCATTCGACGCCGGAATGGTAGACGCCGAGATAGAGGCCGTAGAGCATCAAGAGACCGCCAATGCCCAGCAGGCCGCGCGTCAGCCATGCGGGCGCGCGCAGCATCGATGCGATCACCGCCAGCACCATCAGCGGCACGCCGATATAGTAGGGGGTGCGCTGTTCCAGGCAGAGATGGCAGGGGATGTAGCCGCCAATGTACTGGAAGCCGAGCGCCGAGCCGACGGTCGCGGCCATGGCGACGGCGAGAAACAGGGCAGTCCGCGTCCGCTGGCGTCCGGTATCGACATTCATGGTCGCTGTCATGGGTCTTTCGTCCGTTGTGTTCGCCACCCGCCGGGTCCGCTTGCCCTCAAAACCGTCACCCGGTTTTGAGGGCGGGGCCTCAGAGGGCGTATTTGATCAGGATATAGAGCAAAATCAGGGCAGCCGCGGCAGCGCCGACGATCAGGCCAAGGCGCCTTTCGATGAACTCGCGGATCGACTCGCCATAGCGGCGCAACAGCCAGGCCAGTAGCAGGAAACGGGCGCCGCGCGCCACGATGGCCAGCACGATGAACAGCGCCAGATTGACGCCGATGACGCCGGACAGGATCGTCACCACCTTGATCGGCGGCAGGTGCGCCGCACCCGAGGTGATCAGCATCAGGATGATGAAGCCGACGCCCGACGAGGTGCGCAGTTGCTCGAACTCATCATACTTGCCGTAGAATTCGAGGATCGGCCGTGCCAGCGCCTCATAAGCGTAGTGGCCGATGAACCAGCCGGCAATGCCGCCCAGCACCGAGGCGACGGTGGCGATCAGCGCATAGCGATAGGCACGATCCGGCCGCGACAGCGCCATCGGCAGATAGAGCACATCGGCCGGCACCAGGAACACAGAGCTCTCGACGAAAGCGATGAAGGCCAGCCACCATTCGGCGGATTTGCGGGCCGCCAGCGACAAGGTCCAGTCGTACAGTCCGCGAAGCATCGGCTCTCCTACTGCATGTGGTCCAAAATGCGCAGCCGCCCGAGGACAACGGCAGGGATGAAAACAGAGGCACAGGCTTGCGCGTCGGTCCCTTCTGACGCGCCACGCTTCATGCGCCGCCTGTCTAGAAAGATTTTCCGCGCCGCACAATGGCAGCGCCGCCACGAAATCGAAAGGCGC
Organism: Mesorhizobium sp. NZP2298; assembly: GCF_013170825.1. Lineage (NCBI taxonomy): Bacteria > Pseudomonadati > Pseudomonadota > Alphaproteobacteria > Hyphomicrobiales > Phyllobacteriaceae > Mesorhizobium > Mesorhizobium sp. NZP2298. The sequence goes on from NZ_CP033365.1 coordinate 1,760,157, forward strand.
AGTTGGTCGCATCCGGGGATAGCTGAGAATTGGCCAGTTGACGAACAGGCCTCCGACCGTATAGTCCGCGCCCATCCAGGCTGTCCGGCCTGAGCCCCTATGGCGGAATTGGTAGACGCGCTCGACTCAAAATCGAGTTCCGCAAGGAGTGCTGGTTCGATCCCGGCTAGGGGCACCATTCCATGTTCAGTGATCCGTATTGCTCGCCTGCCCATGATGCAGGGCAAACTCCGCCGACAGGATTGAGGGCGAAGACCGGCTACAGCGCCAGCCTGCGCCCTCTCCAATCCGTTCAGAGCGAGTGCTTATAGCCGATCGCGATATTCCATTTGTCGCCCGCGAGATCGTTGTAGGGGGCTGAAGTGGTATCGGTCTTCTTCCAGGAATAGCCAACACTGGCATAGACCGCGTTGGTGGAGTCGATGCTGTAGGTCAAGCCGGTGGCCAGCTTGGGTGTTTCCCAGGTGGTGTTGAAGGCATTGCGGTAGCGGAAGTTGAAGACGTTCCAGGTCCATTGCTTGGAGACCTTCCAATCGCCCGCGATATAGAGGGCGTAGTAAGGAACATTCGCATTGGCATCCGCATCCTTGATGATGCCCGTATCGTGCCAGGTGTAGCCGAGCCCCAGGCTGGGGGTCAGGGTGAAGGCATCCGTGACCTTGATTTTGTAGCCGAGGCTGGCCTCGGCGTAGTACTGGGATTTTCCACCGGTCTTGAAGGTGGGCTGGATAAAGATGCCACCGACGAAATTGTTGTCGAAATTGTGCGAAACGCTGAGCTTGAAATAGGTGTCGGCAAGCGACCGGGCGGTGTTGCTGCCATTGTCGATGGCGTAGAATTCCGGGCTCCCCTCTATTGCAATCGTCCAGGTCGGCGCTGCCGGTGGCGGGGCTTCGACCAGATCGGCGGCAAAGGCTGATGTGGCCATGGACAAGCAGACGCCCAATGGGGCGACGATGGTGCGCAAAAGCATGGTCTTTCCTCGAGATGTAGCGGCGCATCGGGATGGAGCGGCGCGTTGGATGTGGCGGTGATTTTGCTAGGCGCGCGCCATTACAGTTATGTGACGGTGTGCCATTCGTGTGGACGACTTTGCCCATACGGCTCGCGACAGGGTCTCTGCGGTGCAGATTGGCCACACCGACAGCACGCTCACACCAGCCGGTTGCGCGGCGGCCGGGCAGCCATCTAGCCGATGGCTAGAAGGGGGATCCAGTCCCCGAATACATGTCTAAACAGGATCAAGAAGGCCGATCAACAAAGCCACCCAAAGGCCGGGTAGTCGCAGACTGGGTCCGGCATTCAGCGTCGTCTCAGCAGGCTCTTCATCCGATTGCGCAGCAGGCGCGCCATGTTGCGGGTCTCGCGGTAGAGATGCAGTTGCGAGGCGGCCTGGCGGGCGAGGCGGTCGGCGTCCGTGGTCAGCCCGATCACCAGCGTGCCGATCGGCTTGCGCTCGCTCCACAACCTGCTCATCACCGGATGGTCGGGCACCGCGCAGGAATCGGTCATCATGATGTTGGGATCGTCGAGATGCTGCCGGGTGACCTCGATCATCAGCAGCGTACCCGGCGAATAGGCGGCCAGCGTCTCGTCATAGGCCGTCTTCCAGGTATAGGCGACGCCGGCTTCGACGAAGACGATCAGGCAGGCGATGGTGCGGCCGTCGAGCGTCAGCGAATGGATGCGGCACATGTCCTGTTCGGCGAGCCGGTGCACGGCCTCGCGGGCGAAGGCGGCGCGGAAGCGGTCGATCGCCATGGCGGTGCGCTCGCGGCCCTTCCAGCCGGACGCTTCCAGCGTCAGGAAGCTCTCTATGGCGTGGCGGATTTCCTCGGGGCCGCGCGCCACCACATGCTCCAGCCTGCCGAGGTCGGCAAGGCGCCGCTTCAGGCGGCGGAACTCGCGATAATGGTGCGAGCGCAGCGATGCCTTCAGATAGTCGTCGCCGTCGAGTTCGCTCTCCAGCACCGGGCGCAGGGTCTGGCCGGTGGTGACCAGCGTCAGGCCGCGCGTTTCGGCCACGGTGCCGAGCAGGCTCGCCACCGGGCCGTCGAGCCTGATGTCGGGGAGCACGAAGACTTTCGGCAGTTTGAGATGCGGGCGCGACAGCATCGAGAAGAAGTCCTCGACGACGCCGACCGGATCGTCGCGGTCGATCAGCGGCGTGCCGAGCGGACCGAAGGGGCTCGACCAGGTACGCATCACCGGAACGCCGAGCGGGACCACCGGGCGCTCCACCGAGATCGGCACCAGGAGGCGCAGCCGGTTGCGGTATTCGTCGCCGTCGCGGATCACTGCCAGCCGCACTTCACGATCCTCCAGCCGGGGCATGGCGGGTGCCAGGAAGCGCGGGTTGAAGAAGACGTTCGGCTCGATCGTGCGGGCGCAGAGATAGTCCAACTCCTCGACAAGGTCGAAACCGGCCGATGCCGGATAGATGGCAAGCTTGCGCTCGGGCCGGTTGTTGGCGAAGATTTCGATATGGGCGGGGTCGGGGTCGCGCGCCAGCCCGGCAAGACCAGAGACCATGGCGCCGGCGGTGCCGCCGCTTGTTTCCTCGAGCAACGGGATGGCGGCCATCAGGCGGCTCCTTTGGCTGGTACGAAGATCGCCATGACGATGCCGAGCTTGCGCCACACCGTGAAGGACAGCGCGCTGGCCTCGAAGATCATGGCAAAGGCAGTGGCCATGGCCGCGCCCCACAGGCCGAACATCGGGATCAGCACCACGTTGAGGCCGATGTTGAAGGCCAGTGTCATGGCATAGACGGCGGCGCAGATGTTCTGGTTGCCGCTCATGGTGAGGAGGCTCTCGCAAGGGCCGACGGCGGCGCGGGCCACGACGCCGAAGACGAGCAGGAACAGAAGCGGATAGCCCGCAGTGAATTCGGGGCCGAAGAGCACCAGCATGGGTTTGCCCAGCGCCAGCACCAGCAGCGCCATCAGCAGCGAGGGCCAGAAGGTCCACGACACCGTCTCGCGGGCGAAGGCGGCAAGCTTAGCCGGCTCGCCATGGGTGAACTGCGCATAGCGCTGGGCAACGCCGGCCTTGACCGCGAAATAGACGAAATGCACCAGCGCCAGCGTCTTGACCGTGGCGAAATAGACGGCGACGTCGTTGGGATCCATATAGGCGCCGACCATCAGCACGTCGGCATTGGTGAGCAGGAAGAAGAAGCCTTCGACCAGGAAGATCGGCAGCGAGACGATGAACCATTGCGCGAAATGCACCTTCATCGGTCCGGCCGGGATCTGCTTTTCCATACGGTGGGTGACGCCGATCAGCTGGGCAAGCGTGGTGACATAGGTGGCGGCGATCGAGGCGAAGATCGCCGTCCTGGCATCGGCGGCGTAGCCGGCGTAGAGCATCAGCGCCATGAACAGCAGGATCAGCACCGGCCGTATCAGATAGGTTGGCGACAGGGCGAAAAGCGCCCAGCTGTTCGCCCTGGCCTGGCCCTGCAACAGATCCGACACCGCGATCATCGGCAGGCAGATGACCCCGAGGATGAACGGGATCACGTAGTAGTTTTCGATCCAGGGCGCCGCCAGCCAGACGCCGAGCGCGCCGAGCGCGGCGATGATGGTCGAGGCGATCAGCACGAACAGGCGGCTGGCCACGACGATGCCGCGCAGTTCGTCCATCATGCCGCGCTCGCGGTATTCGGGGATGAAACGGATGACCGAGGTGTGGAAGCCGAGGCAGGCGAGGTTGCCGACGATGACCATCGTCACCCAGACAAGTACGAAGATGCCGTATTCGAACGAGCCCATCCAGCGCGCCATCAGCACCTGGCTGATGAATGCGATGACGGCGCTGACGATGCGGATGGAGAAGGCGATGACCGACATGCGGCCGGCCTCGCCGCGTTCATCGGCGGTGAACAGCACGGCGTCGATGCGGCCAAGCAATGGCCCCATGCGCAGCGCCAAGCGCTGCGGCAAGAACCGCCCGGCAGTCGTGGCCGCGGAAAAGCGCACCCCGAATATTCTCCGTTTTCCGCCTCTTTTTTCAGGCCTTGGTGTAGCGGAGACACATTAAGAAACGGTTGGGTGAGGAGCGGTCCGCGCAGCGGACGAAAAGCCAACGATTTGGCTTTTTCGAGCGACGAACGGTGAAGACCCGGTCCGCCTTCGGGCGGATCAAAAGGTCCAGTGGACCTTTTGAAGGGGCTGAACGCCCGAAGGGCAGGGAGCCATAGCGGAGCGCCGGCGACCGCCTAAGTGGGTGAAGCCCAGAATCCGCTTTTCGAGATCCGCCGTGTTGCGGAACACCAACGACGATACGGCTAGAGGACACAGGCCAAATCTTGGAACTCAGCGCCGCCCTCATCCGCCCTTCGGGCACCGTCTCCCCGTATTGTGACGGGGAGAGGAAGAGCGCTTCCCTTACGCGAACGCGCCGTGGCAGTGCTTGTATTTCTTGCCGGAGCCGCAGGGGCAGGCTTCGTTGCGGCCAACCTTGCCCCAGGTCGCCTGGTTGTTCGGGTCGCGGTCCTCGGGGGCGACGACGGCGTTGCTGTCCTGGCGCACCAGAAGCGCGGTCTCACCGTCGCCAAAATCGTTCTCGCCGGTGGTGCCGTCGATATGCGAGCCGAACATGTCGGGCGCTTCCGGCGGCGGGGCTTCGGCGGCCTGGCGGACCAGTTCGACGCGCATCAGCTGCGCGGTGACGGCCTGGCGCAAATTGCCGAGCATTGCCTGAAACAGCTCGAATGCCTCGCCCTTGTATTCCTGCAGCGGATCGCGCTGGGCGTAGCCGCGGAAGCCGACCACCGAGCGCAGATGGTCGAGATTGACGATGTGCTCGCGCCACAGGTGGTCAAGCGTCTGCAGCACCACCGAGCGCTCGACATAATTCATCACTTCAGGCCCGAAACGCTCGGCGCGCTCCCTGGCGGCGGCGTCGGCGGCTTGCGTGATGCGCTCGCGGATGTCGTCCTCCGCAATGCCCTCTTCCTTGGCCCACTCGTCGACCGGCAGGTCGAGGTTGAGGAATTCGGCGACCTCGGCCTTCAGCCCGGCGACATCCCACTGCTCGGCATAGGCGTTTTCGGGAATGGCCTTGGCGACGATCTCGTCGATGACGCCCTCACGCATCTCGGCAATGGTTTCCGACAGGCCCTCGCCGTCCATCAGTTCGATGCGCTGCTCGAACACCACCTTGCGCTGGTCGTTCGAGACGTCGTCATACTTCAACAGGTTCTTGCGGATGTCGAAGTTGCGCGCTTCGACCTTCTTCTGCGCCTTTTCCAGCGCCTTGTTGATCCAGGGATGGATGATCGCCTCGTCTTCCTTGAGGCCGAGCTTCTGCAGCATGCCGTCCATGCGCTCGGAGCCGAAGATACGCATCAGGTCGTCCTGCAGCGACAGGAAGAATTTCGAACGGCCGGGGTCGCCTTGGCGGCCAGAGCGGCCGCGCAACTGGTTGTCGATGCGGCGCGATTCATGGCGCTCGGTGGCCAGCACATAGAGGCCGCCGGCGGCCAGCGCCTTTTCCTTCAGGCGCTCGACATCGGCGTGGATTTCCCTTTCCCGCGCCTCGCGCTCGGGACCTGCAGGCATGTCGCCCAGTTCTTCCTCGATGCGCATCTCGGCGTTGCCGCCGAGCTTGATGTCGGTGCCGCGGCCGGCCATGTTGGTGGCGATGGTGATGGCGCCGGGCTTGCCGGCCTGGGCTACGATCGCCGCCTCGCGCTCGTGGTGGCGGGCGTTCAGTACCTCGAAATCCTTGAAGCCTTCCTTGCGCAGGCGCTCGGCCAGTTGCTCGGACTTCTCGATCGAGGTCGTGCCGACCAGCGTCGGCTGGCCCTTGGCGCTGGCCTCGCGGATCTCCTTGACGATCGCCTTGTACTTCTCCTCAACCGTCCGGTAGACCTCGTCGTCCTCGTCCTTGCGGATGACCGGCAAATTGGTCGGGATCTCGGTGACTTCGAGGCCGTAGATGTTGCCGAATTCCTCGGCCTCGGTCAGCGCCGTGCCGGTCATGCCGGACAGCTTCTTGTAGAGGCGGAAGTAGTTCTGGAAGGTGACGGAGGCGAGCGTCTGGTTCTCCGGCTGGATGGCCACATGCTCCTTGGCTTCCAGCGCCTGGTGCAGGCCTTCCGAATAGCGGCGGCCGGGCATCATGCGGCCGGTGAATTCGTCGATGATGACGATCTCGCCGTTACGCACGATATAGTCCTTGTCCTTCTGGAACAGCCGATGCGCTTTCAGCGCGTTGTTGACGTGGTGAACGATGGCGACGTTCTCGACGTCATAGAGCGACTCGCCCTTCAACAGGTCGGCGTCGCGCAGCAGATTCTCCAGCTTCTCGGTGCCTTCCTCGGTGAAGATCGAGGTCTTCTGCTTTTCGTCGATCTCATAATCCTGCGGCTGCAGTTGGATGATGAAGGTGTCGATCGTGTTGTACATTTCCGAACGGTCCTCGAGCGGACCGGAAATGATCAGCGGCGTGCGCGCCTCGTCGACCAGGATGGAATCGACTTCGTCGACGATCGCGTAATTGTGGCCGCGCTGCACCATCTGGGCGCGCTCATACTTCATGTTGTCGCGCAGATAGTCGAAGCCGAGTTCGTTGTTGGTGGCGTAGGTGACGTCGGCAGCGTAGGCGGTGCTGCGTTCCTCGTCGGACAGGCCATGGACGATGACGCCGACCGAGAGGCCTAGGAATTTGTAGACGCGGCCCATCCATTCGGAGTCGCGCGTGGCGAGATAGTCGTTGACGGTGACAACGTGGACGCCCTTGCCGGCGAGCGCGTTGAGATAGACCGGCAGCGTCGCGACCAGGGTCTTGCCTTCGCCGGTGCGCATCTCGGCGATGCCGCCATTGTGCAGCACCATGCCGCCGATCAGCTGGACGTCGAAGGGGCGCATGCCGAGCACGCGGCGCGCGGCCTCGCGTGCCGTTGCGAAGGCCGGGACCAGCAGGTCGTCAAGGCTGGCGCCATTGGCGATATCCTGGCGGAATTTTTCCGTGCGGCCGGCAAGCTCGGCATCGGAGAGCGCCCGCATCTCGTTTTCCATGGCGTTGATCGCCTCGACGCGGGGCCGGGTTGATTTGACCCGACGGTCGTTGGAGGAACCGAAAACCTTACGGGCGAGACCGCCGAGACTGACCATCCAATGGTCCTTTCGATAGAATTCTCAATCTTGAGACAGGCGCCGGCCGGCCCCATCAAATCCGCGTGAACGCACCGCCTGAATGCGGGCAAACACAAAAAGCGCCCGGAAAACGGTTCTGGACGCCAAGTCGTTGGACAGATAAGAGGGGGCTCAACTGATGTCAACGCCGCGCTGGCCATGCCGGTCGCGCCAAATTCCGCCACAATCTGGCTGATCTGGAAGCCATCCCTCCTTACAATCCTTCACCGGAGTCATCCTTATGTCCTTGTTGTTCCGCCGTGCGTCGCTCGCCAGCCTTGGCTTGGCCTTCGGCCTGTCGGCTCTTTGCCTGTCGCCGCTGATGGCGCAGGAGACCGCTCCTGCTGCTCCGGCCGATGCGGCGGCACCCGCGGCGGCGCCGGTCGATCCGAACGCCGTGGTCGCCACGGTCAACGGCCAGCCCCTGACTGAAGCCGATCTGGTGCTTGCCGAAGGCGAGCTGTCGCAGCAATTCGCGCAGCTGCCGCCCGAGCAGCGCCGCGCCGCGGCCCTTTCGGCGGCCATCGAGATCCGCGTCATGGCAGCCAAGGCCGTTACCGACGGTCTCGACAAGGATCCCGACTTCCAGCGCCGCATGGCCTTCCTGCAGCAGCGCGCGCTGCATGGCGAGATGGTCGAGAAGGGCGTCGTCGACAAGGTCACCGACGCCGAGGTCCGCGCCCGCTACGACCAGGAAATCGCCAACACGCCGCCGGCCAACGAGGTACATGCCCGTCACATCCTCGTGAAGACGAAGGAAGAGGCCGAGGCGATCATCAAGCAGCTCGACGGCGGCGGCGATTTCCAGAAGCTCGCCAACGAGCACACCAGCGATCCCTCGGGCAAGTCCAATGGCGGCGACCTCGGCTGGTTCGGACCTGGCCAGATGGTGCCGGAGTTCGACAAGGCGGCCTTCGCGCTCGATGTCGGCAAATACACCGAGCAGCCGGTGCAGACGCAGTTCGGCTGGCATGTCATCAAGCTCGAGGACAAGCGGGCCAAGCAGCCGCCGGCCTTCGACGAGGTGAAGGACCAGGCCAAGCAGGCCGTCATCCGCGACAAGTATTTCGCGCTGGTCAAGTCGCTGCGCGCCGATGCCAAGGTCGAGATCCCCGACGCCAAGCTGAAGCAGGCCGTCGATACGATGGAAGCCGGCAAGTAAGCCTGGACGTTTTTTCAAAAAGGGCGCGGCAGCCAAGGGTTGCCGCGCCCTTTTTTTTGGTGTCGCCGATGCCGTTATCCACCGGGCGCCGCTATGCCTTGCAGGAGATAGCGGACCATCTTGCGTATCGTCGCCTCAGGCTCGTCGAGCCGGTTGGTCAAGAGATGCCGCCAGGCATAGGAAGCGACGAGGTCGGCGACGACGCCAGGGTCGATATCGCTGGGGATCTCGCCCCTTGCCTTGGCGCGCTCGATGATCAGGCCGGTGTGGGTGCGGCGTCCTCCGGCATAACCGGCAAGGGCCGCGGCCGCGGTTTCATCCGACTGCGCCTCGGCGATCAGCGACCTGAACACGTTGCCCGACGATGTCTCGCGCCAGTGCGCGAACAGATTGACCAGGAAGCCGACGAGATCCTGTTCCAGGCTTCCCGTATCGGGGACGTCGACGCGCTTCTGGCGCTGGTAGACTTCGAGCAGCAGGGCCGCCTTGCTCGGCCACCAGCGATAGATGGTCGGCTTGCCGGCGCGGGCGCGCCGCGCCACCGCCTCGATCGAGAAGCCGGCATAACCGGCCTCGATCAGCACGGCCTCGGCAGCCTCCAGAATCGCTTCGGCGCTGTCGGGGTTGCGCCTGGCGCCAATCGATCTGCGTGCCGGATCGGCGATTTCGCTCATTGGCCGTTCCTCCTGAAGCGGGTCTCGTCTCGGCTGGAACAACAACCCGCCAGCAACTCTTTTGCCTCACCACATTCTTGCTCGGACAGGAACCATCCGAAGCACCAGCGCTCGTTTTCCTGTCAGCATTCGTGCGGACGCCAAATGAAGCCATTTGGCCGCAAAAGCGCTGATGCCAACATATGCTCACATTGAGATGTTCATACATCATCGCTTGACGAAACGGAACGGTTCGTTCTACCCATCGGAACGTTCCGTTCCGATGGGTATCGCCATGACGACCATTATCGCATCCGGCTCCGCGCCCGCCGAGACGACGATTTCGAGTTGGATGACCTTTCTGCTGGCAGCCGCCTGCGGGCTGATTGTTGCCAATATCTATTATGCACAACCGCTGATCGGCCCGATCGGCGCCGAACTTGGCCTGCCGCCACATGCGGCGGGCCTGATCGTTACGATGGCTCAGATCGGCTACGGGGTGGGCCTGCTGTTCATTGTGCCGCTAGGCGACCTCATGGAGAACCGCAGGCTCGTGCTTGGCATACTCGCCGTTGCAACGCTCGCCTTGCTTGGCGCGGCAATTTCGACGCAGCCAATGGCTTTTCTGGCCGCGATGCTGTTTGTCGGCCTTGGCTCGGTCGCGGTGCAGATGCTCATCCCCTATGCGGCGCACCTTGCGCCGGAAGCAAGGCGTGGCCGCGTGGTCGGCAATGTCTCGGTGGGATTGCTGCTGGGTATCATGCTGTCACGCCCGTTTTCCAGCTTCATCACCGCGCTGTCGTCCTGGCATGTGGTCTACTTCGCCTCTTGCACCGTCATGATCCTGCTGGCCGTGGTGCTGCGGTTCGCGCTGCCCAGGCGCGTGCCGACGGCGCGTCTGAGCTACGGCGCGCTGCTGGCGTCAATGGTGCATATTGCGCGCACGACGCCGGTCCTGCGCCGGCGGGCTCTCTACCAGGCATTCCTTTTCGCGGCTTTCAGCCTGTTCTGGACGACGACGCCGCTGCTGCTGGCCGGTCCAGATTTCAGCTTGACGCAGCGCGGCATCGGCTTGTTTGCTTTGGCCGGCGTCGCCGGCGCAATCGCCGCGCCGCTCGCCGGCAGAGCCGCCGACCGCGGATGGAGCCGGCCGGCAACCGCCTTTGCCATGTTGTGCGTCGCCGTCGCGTTTCTCGTAACCCACATCGCCCGCAGCGGTTCGCCGCTTTCGCTGGCGCTGCTCGTCGCCGCCGCCATCGTCCTCGACTTCGGCGTGCAGACCAACCTTGTCCTGGGCTATCGGGACCTGTTCGCGCTCGGCGCCGAACATCGCAGCCGTCTCAACGGGCTCTACATGGCGACGTTCTTCATCGCCGGCGCAATCGGCTCGGGCGTTGGCGGCTGGGCGTATGCTCAAGGCGGCTGGCCACTGGTGTCCTGGATCGGCCTGGCACTGCCGGTTGCAGGACTGCTCTGTTTCGCCACCGAATTCATATCGCGCGAAAGCGCGTGAATTCGCGCCAGCTCGTCGGCGATGTCGAGCGCGTCGTTGACCGGATTGGCTAGCGTCACGGCCTCGGCATAGGTGCCGTTGCCGATGAAGCGCCACGCGCCGCGCCGGCTCAGCGTCGGCGCTCAGCGGCAAAAACCCCAGAAATGCCCATGCGAGGATCGCAAGCCTGCCCATGGGGCGCAATCATGGCGCCACAGGCGCCGGCGACGCCAACAGATTTGAAATGAAGGCTTAATCCGGCGTGGTTGGCCGCCCCGGCAGGCGCGGCGAAAACGCCCTTGCGCCCGCGCGCCGTATCGGGCAAACCGGCCTTCCCTTGCGATTTTCCCGCCCGAGGTCTCCATGTCCACGACGATTTCACCGCTCGCGCCGAAGAAATACCCCAAGATGCCGGTCATCGAAGGGGTGCGCATCGCCACCGCCGAAGCGGGGATAAAGTACAAGAACCGCACCGATCTCCTGGCCATGGTGTTCGACGCCGGCACCACGGTCGCCGGCGTGTTCACCAAGTCGAAATGCCCCTCGGCGCCGGTCGATTTCTGCCGCCAGAACCTTGGCGCCGGCAAGGCGCGGGTGCTGGTCGTCAATTCCGGCAACGCCAACGCCTTCACCGGCAAGAAGGGCCGCGACTCCACCGCGCTGACCGGCGAGGCCGCGGCCAAGGCCGCCGGCTGCACGGTAAGTGAGGTTTTCCTGGCATCGACCGGTGTCATAGGCGAGCCGCTCGACACAACCAAGTTCAGCCATCTGCTTGCCGGGTTGGTCAGTGATGGCAAGCCCGACCTGTGGACCGAGGCGGCAAAGGCCATCATGACCACGGACACCTATCCGAAGGTGGCGACGCAGACGATCAAGCTCGGCGACACCGAAGTCACCATCAACGGTATCTCCAAGGGCGCCGGCATGATTGCTCCCGACATGGCGACGATGCTCTCCTTCATCGCCACCGACGCGCCGATCGCGGCCCCAGTGCTGCAGGATCTGTTGTCGCGCGGCACGGCCAAGACCTTCAACGCCGTGACCGTCGACAGCGACACCTCGACCAGCGACACGCTGCTGATCTTCGCCACCGGCAAGGCCGCAAAGCGCGGCGCGCCTGAGATCACCGACCCGAAAGATGCACGACTGGGCCAGTTCCGCCGGGCGCTCGGCAAGGTGCTGAAGTCGCTGGCGCTGCAGGTGGTGCGCGACGGCGAGGGCGCCCGCAAGCAGGTCGAGGTGACCGTCACCGGTGCGAAATCGGCCCGCTCGGCCAAGCGCATCGCGCTGTCGATCGCCAATTCGCCGCTGGTCAAGACGGCGGTCGCCGGCGAGGATGCCAATTGGGGCCGTGTCGTCATGGCCGTCGGCAAGGCAGGCGAGCCCGCTGACCGCGACAGGCTGTCGATCTGGTTCGGCGACAACCGGCTGGCGCATGAGGGCGAGCGTGATCCGGCCTATTCGGAAGAAAAGACCTCCGCCTACATGAAGCGCGACGATATTCGTATCCGCGCCGATATCGGCATCGGCCGCGGCAAGGCAACGGTGTGGACCTGCGATCTCACCAAGGAATACGTTGTCATCAATGGCGATTATCGGAGCTGACGGTTTTGGCTTCCAGGCATCCGGCAAGCATGCTCGCGATCGTGCGTCGCTACGAGGCGGCCGGCTTTCGCGCCTGGCCGGCGGCGGCCGTCCATTATGACGGCACCTGGGTGGTGCGGCTGACAGCCGGCCATCCGGCCAAGCGGCTGAATTCGGTCAACCCGCTCGATCCCGGCGACATCCAGCACATCGCCGACCGTATCGGCCGGGCCAGCCGCCGTTTCGATGCCTATGGAAGGCCGCTGACGTTCCGCATGTCGCCGCTCTCGGGCCCAGATCTGGCCAATCATCTCGACAAGGAGGGCTGGAGCCGGTTCGACGAATCGTTGGTCATGCGGCTGCCGCTGGCCGATGCCCAGCTCGACGCCGCCATGGACCAGATTCCGCTCAAGGACATCAGCCGCTTCATCGGCGCGTCGCTCAAGGTCAGCGGCTCGGACGTTTCGCTGCGGCCCGGCCTGTCGGAGATCATAGGCGCCATCCAGCCCGAGGCCGGGCTGTTCGCGCTCGAGGATGGAGCAGAGGCGCTGGCGACGCTGATCTGCGTGCATGACGGCGATCTTGCCGGCCTGTTCGAGGTCGCCACCGACAAGTCGGCGCGCAACAAGGGCCACGGCCGCAACCTGATCCTGTCGGCGCTCAAGTGGGCCAGGCTACGCGGCGCGCGCGAAGCCTGGCTGCAGGTCGAGGCCGGCAATGCGCCGGCGCTTGCGCTCTACCATTCACTCGGCTTCGAGGAAGTCTACCGATACCACTACCGCCGGCCGCCCGGTCATGAATGAAGTTGGGCATGAATGATCTGGTGAATACCGGCAAGCGCCTGCTCCTGGTCGCGGCCTGCGCGCTGGTCGACGCCGACGGCCGCGTGCTCCTGGCGCAGCGGCCGCCAGGCAAGCAGCTTGCCGGCCTGTGGGAATTTCCCGGCGGCAAGGTGGAGCTCGGCGAGACGCCGGAACAATGCATCGTCCGTGAACTGCATGAGGAGATCGGCATCGAGACCGAGATCCCGTGCCTGGCGCCGCTCACCTTCGCCAGCCATTCCTATGACGACTTCCATCTCCTGATGCCGCTGTTTGTGTGCCGCCGCTTCCGGGGCATTGCGCAGCCCAGGGAAGGGCAGGCGCTGAAATGGGTGCGGCCAAAGCAGATGCGCGACTATCCGATGCCGCCGGCCGACGCGCCGCTGATTCCGTTCCTCATCGATCTGCTCTGAGGATTTGTTTTGACGCAATTCCGGACGGAAAACCGCTTCACACTTTTCCTCGAATTGCTCTGACGATCGGGACCACGGTCCATATCAGCCAGCGTTAATGGAAGATTTATCTCATCATGAAAAATTGATGCATGGCCGTGTCCTTGCGGCCGCGTCGCCAATTCGCTGGGGAGCGATCGTATGAGCCTGGACAGGGATTGGGATTCGATCCGGCCCGACCGCAGCTTTCGTGCCGCCGATGCGGGCATGGGCATCCTGCGCATCACGCTGCTGTTCGGGTCGGCCGCGGCGGCGCTGGCGCTGATCGCGACCCCTTTCCTCGACCGCCAGACGCACTCGCAATCGGCGCGCGATGATTTTTCCGGCGGTCTCGACATGACGGCGACCGGCTCGATCAGCCATCGCGGCACCTACACGGTGCGCCGCAGCGTGCTGCAGCCGCAGCCCGATTCAGTCTGCATCATCGGTTCCGACGGCAGGACCAGCGGCGACTGCTGACATGGTTAAGATATTTTGGAGACGGGGGCGGTTTCACCGCCTGTTAAGGCTTTGCCATTAACCTTTCTTAACAGATCGGCGGTAAAGTCCAGGCAAGGGGGATCGAGGTTATGAAAACAATGCTTCTGCGTTTTCTGGCAGATGAAACCGGCGCCACAGTCGTCGAGTACGCCCTGATCGTCGCGGTGCTGTCGCTGACGATCATCGGCGGTATCGGCCAGGTCTTCAACTCGATCACCTGGCTGTTTAGCGACAACACCAGCAGGCTTTCGAACGCCTTCGCTTCGCCTTGACCGCAATCGCGACGAGCGCATCAGGATTCGCCGGAACCCTCCAGTATAGCCTTCAGCGAGACCTTGGCTGAACCGGGCTTCAGTGGTTTCTGCTGCGACGCATCGGGGGCCCAGCCAGACATCCACACCATCGAGAAACTTGCCCGGATTCTACCGTCGGGGTCGGAAAACCGCTCGGCGTAGATTTCCGCGGCACGGGCAAACAGTCTACGCGTGCCCGGCCGCCGGCTGCGATCGGCAAGGGCGCTGGTTTCGCCCATGGCGCGAAGGTCGGCCATCAGGGCAAACAAATTGGCATAGCGCACCCTCACGGTCTCGACGTCGGCGACCGGCAGAGCAAGACCGGCGCGCTGCAGCAGCGCACCGGCATCGCGCACGTCGGTGAAGGGTATGACGCGCGGGCTGACGCCGCCATAGAGTTCGGTCTCGGCCGCAAGCAGGCACTCGCGCAACTCACTGAGTGTGCCGGCGCCAGCGAAGGCGCCGAGGAAAAGCCCGTCCGGCCGCAGCGCGCGGCGGATCTGAATCAGCATGCCGGGAATGTCGTTCATCGCCTGCAGCGACAGAAGCGACACCGCCAGATCGAGGCTTTGCGGCTCGAACGGCACGGTTTCCAGCGGTGCGACCAAGCCGGCGGCACCATCGAGGAAAACCGCGTCCGTCTCGACGCGGACGATCTCCGTCACCTTGCCGCTCGCGGCGAGCACATTGGCCGCGGCCGGCGTCTGGCAAAACAGCACCGCGGCCTTGCCGAACCTGCGCTCGACGGCACCCAGCCGGTCGGCAAGGTCCTCGGCGGCGCGGTTCATGAGGAAATCGGCACCGTCGACCGGATGGGTGAGCGCACGCCACTTGTGCGCCAGCCACAGTGAGGTATCGATAATAGGCTGCAACGGGCGGATCCTTGTTTGTCCACGCCCTGATATAGTTGGTATGATGGCACGGAGAACCAACCACGTGGCCGATCCGATGCCAGAGATCAAGTCCATCGGGATCAGGAACCTCACCCGATCGGCCCTCGGCTGGCCGGCGCGTATCCTGTTTCCGCCGGTCTGCGCCGGCTGCCGCCGTCATGTCTCGCAACCCGGGGTGCTGTGCGGCGCCTGCTGGCCGAAGCTGCGGCTCCTGGAACGGCCGTGGTGCCCGGTGATGGGCACGCCGTTCACCCACCATATGGGCGAGGGCTTTCTGTCGGCCGAGGCGATCGCCGATCCGCCGCCCTTCGAACGGGCGCGGGCAGCCGTCGCCTATTCCGGCGTTGCCCGCCAGATGGTGCAAGGCCTGAAATATCAGGATCGCACCGATCTTGCGCCCTGGATGGCGCGCTGGATGGTGCGGGCGGGCGCCGATCTCATCGCCGAAGCCGATGTGGTTGTGCCGGTGCCGCTGCACTGGCGGCGTTTTTTCCGGCGACGGTTCAACCAATCGGCGGAATTGGCGCGTGCGGTCTGCGAACTCAGCGGGCTGTCTTTCGCGCCCGCCGCCATGCGGCGCGTGAAACTCACCCGCCAGCAGGTCGGGCTGGAGCGGCAGGAGCGCGAGGAGAATGTGCGGGCCGCCTTTCGGGTGCCGGTCGAGGCGGAAATCGAGATCGCCGGCCGCAGGGTGCTCCTGATCGATGACGTCTACACGACCGGCGCCACCGTGCGCGCCGCCACCAAGGCGCTGAAAAAAGGGGGCGCCGGAGCCGTCGACGTGCTGACCTTTGCCCGCGTGTTGCCGGGGGACTTCCGGGCGGACGAGTCCGCGACTATATAAGTCGGCAACGAAAGTGGAAATTCGTCATGGTGGATGTCACGATCTATACGCGCATGATGTGCGGCTACTGCACGGCAGCCAAACGGCTGCTGGAGCGCAAGGGCGTTGCCTATACCGAGCACGACGCTTCATTTTCGCCGGAGCTGCGCCAGGAGATGATCTCGCGCGCTCACGGCCGCACGACCTTTCCGCAGATTTTCATCGGCGAGACGCATGTCGGCGGCAGCGACGACCTCCACGAGCTGGAGGCCGAAGGCCGGCTCGACAAACTGCTCGCCAACGGCGCGACGATTTGAGGATTGATGATGGGTGTTTTCAAGGCTGCCGCCGTCCAGATGCGTTCAGGCGAAAGTCCCGAGCGCAATGCGGTCGATCTAGAGCGGCTGGTGCGTGAAGCGGCAGGCCAGGGCGCTACCTACATCCAGACGCCGGAAATGACCGGGGCGCTGATCCGCGACAAGCAAGCGCGCGCAGCCTCCTTCACCTCCGAGGACAAGGACATCATCGTGGCGACCGCGCGCGGGTTGGCGCGCGAACTCGGGGTCTTCCTGCATATCGGCTCGACAGCCATCCTGCGCGCCGACGGCAAGCTCGCCAACCGGGCGCTGCTGTTTGGCCCGGATGGCGCCACGCTCGCCACATATGACAAGATCCACATGTTCGACGTCGACCTCGACAATGGCGAGAGCTGGCGCGAATCCTCAGCCTATGAACCGGGCACCGAGGCCGTCGTGACCGGGGTTGCCGGCGCCAGGCTGGGCTTTGCGGTCTGCTACGACCTGCGGTTTCCCCAATTGTTCCGCGCCGAGGCGCTGGCCGGCGCCGATATTCTGACCGTGCCCGCCGCCTTCACCCGCCAGACCGGCGAGGCGCACTGGCATGTGCTGCTGAGGGCGCGCGCCATCGAGAACGGTGCCTTTGTGGTCGCCGCCGCGCAAGGCGGCCTGCACGAGGATGGCCGCGAGACCTATGGCCATTCGCTGATCGTCGATCCCTGGGGCCGCGTCATCGCCGAAGCCGCGCATGACGAGCCGGCGGTGATCGTCGCCGAGATCGACCCGGCGCAGTCGCTTGCGGCGCGCAAGAAGATCCCGAATTTGAAGAATGCGCGGGAGTTCGACATCAATGCCGGCGAGGTCGACGCGCCGCGCCTCAGGGGTGCTGCCTCTTGATCCGCTTTTCCCTGATCTGCGAAAACGAGCACGAGTTCGAGGGCTGGTTTCGCAGCAATGACGATTTCGATACCCAGAAGAAGCGCGGCTTTGTCGATTGCCCCAGCTGCGGCTCGCACAAGGTAGAGAAGGCCCTGATGGCGCCGGCGGTTTCGACGGCCCGCAAGCAGGAGACCATCGCGCTCGCCATGGGCGAGGCGCAGAAACGGGCCCTGGCGCAACTCAAGGCCATGGCCGAGAAGGTGCGCGAGAATGCCGACTATGTCGGCGACAAGTTCGCCGAGGAAGCGCGGAAAATCCATTTCGGCGAAACAGATCCGCGCGGCATCTATGGCGAGGCGACGCTCGAAGAGGCCAAGAGCCTTGCCGAGGACGGCGTCGAGTTCATGCCGATCCCGGTGTTTCCGGACGACCGCAACTGAGCGGTTAGCTCACGCTTGCGATCAATTTGCCAAGCAGCCGGGCCAGCATCTCCCGTTCGGCGTCGCTTAGACCGGCGAGAATTTCATGCTCGTTGGCGACGTGGGCGGTCAAGGCCTCGTCGATCAAGGCCAGACCTTTCCCGGTAAGCCGCACGACAATACCGCGCCGGTCATTGGGGTGCGGGCCGCGCAAGATCAATCCGGCCTTCTCCAGCCGGTCGAGCCGGTTGGTCATGGCGCCCGATGTCACCATCGTCGCTTCATAGAGAGCGGTGGGCGTCAGCGCGTACGGGGCTCCGGAGCGGCGCAGCGTCGCCAGCACGTCGAATTCGCCGGCCTGCAGTCCGAAACGGGCAAACAGCGGGGCGAGGCGATCACGCGCGATCAGCGACGAGGCTTCGTTCAATCGCCCGAGCACCGCCATCGGCGAGACGTCCAGATCCGGCCGCTCCCGTTTCCACTGCTCGACCGCCTTTGTCGCGCGATCCATTTGTCTCACCATTAAATATCTTGACATTAAGAATCTTTGCGTTATCTTACCTCAAGATACAGAGCCGGCCAAGCGCCGCAAGTGCCGAATGAGTGACGGGACCATCCGATGAAGTTTCTCTGGGATTCGGCGCTCGGCCTGCTGGTCGTCACGGGCGGCCTGCTCGGGCTGACGCTGCCCTTCGGCAAGCTCGCCACGGTAGCTGGCGTGCCGGCCATGGTCTGGGCTTTCGTCATCTCGCTCGGTGCCGGCGGCGTGCTTTTGTGCGTACTTTTGTTGCGCGGGGAGCGTGTCCGGCTCACCGCGCACAAATTGCGCTATTTCTTCGTCACGGCCGCCGTGTCCTATGCCGTTCCCAATCTCCTGATGTTCTCGGCCATTCCGCACCTTGGCGCCGGCTACACCGGCATCATGTTCACGCTCTCGCCTGTCATCACGCTGGTGTTCTCGATCCTGCTGCGTGTGCGGCGCCCGAACATGCTGGGCATAGCGGGCATTGCCGTCGGCTTCGTCGGTGCCGTCATGGTGGCGGTGACGCGCGGAGAGGCCGGCCAGCCGGCCGACCTTTTCTGGGTGGTCATGGGCCTGCTCATTCCGGTCAGCCTTGCCGCCGGCAACATCTACCGCACGGTGGATTGGCCTGAAGGCACCGGCCCGATCGAGCTCGCCGTCGGCAGTCATCTGGCGTCGGCGGCGCTGCTGCTCGCCGGTATTCTCACCCTGCTCGGCATCAGGGCCTTCGCGCCGCTCGGCGGCGTGCCGCTGGTCGTCATCGCGCAAGTCGCATCCGCGTCGGCGATGTTCGCCTTCTTCTTCCGGCTGCAGGCGGTCGGTGGCCCGGTCTATCTCAGCCAGATCGGTTATGTCGCCGCCGCGGTCGGTCTGTTTGCCGGCACGATCTTCCTTGGCGAGCACTACCAACTGCTGACCTGGATCGGCGCCGTCATCATCACGGCGGGCGTGTTCATCACCACCAGGGCGCAAAACCAGAAAGCCTGAAGGTCTCAGTTTGTGCCGTCGTCGGCATCGCCACCGGGCTGCGGCCGAGGATGCCGGCTGCCCGCGCCGCCTGCGGCACGAATTCCGGAACGCTTGGTCGGTCAGACCGATCCTTTCTCCGCCAGCACCATGTAGTTGACATCCATGTCCTTCGATCGCGCCCAGCGATCGGCGAGCGGATTGTAGGTGACGCCGGTGCGGTCGATGATCGTCAGGCCGGCGCCGCCAAGCGCCTTTTCCAGCTCTTCGGGGCGGACCAGCTTGCCGAACTGGTGGGTGCCGCGCGGCAGCCAGCGCAGCACGTATTCGGCGCCGATGATGGCCAGGCCCAGCGCCTTCAGCGTGCGGTTGATGGTTGCCACGAACATGATGCCGCCGGGCCGGACCATCTGCCCGCATTTGGCGACGAACAGCTCGATGTCGGCGACATGCTCGACCACTTCCATGTTGAGGATGACGTCAAATGTCTCGCCGGCGTCGGCAAGGTCCTCGGCCGTCGTGGCGCGGTAGTCGACGCTCACATTGCCTTCGGCGGCATGCAGTTTCGCAACTTCGATGTTTGTTTCGGAGGCATCCGCTCCCACGACTTCGGCGCCAAGCCGTGCCATCGGCTCGCACAAAAGACCGCCACCGCAGCCGATGTCGAGGATCCGCAGGCCCTCGAACGGCCGCGCGGCGCGTGGGTCACGGCCGAAGCGCGACGCTATCTGGTCGCGGATATAGGAAAGCCGGACCGGATTGAATTTATGCAGCGGACGAAACTTGCCGTTCGGGTTCCACCATTCGGCGGCAAGGGCGGAAAAGCGTTCCACTTCTCCGGCATCGATCGTCGATCGTCGGGGCTCTGGCATCGATTGTCTCCTAGAGCTCTTTGTTGGTCGCAATTCCGAACGGAAAACCGCTTCACACTTTTCCTGGAACGGCTTCAGAGCGCTAGGAAGTCGGGCGTGGGGGAGCGAATGTCAAGGCAGCTTTTTTCAATGCTGCCAAACAGGATCCGTCAGACCTCAGCTGGTCTTGTCCAGCACGTCGCGCAGTTTCGCGGCCAGTTGCTCGATGGTGAACGGCTTGGCCAGGAAGTGCACGTCATGGTCGAGCACGCCGTTATGGACGACCGCGTTCCTGGTGAAGCCGGTGGTGAAGATGACTTTCAGTCCGGGCTGGCGCCCGACTGCCTCCTCGGCGAGCTTGCGGCCGTTCATCACCGGCATGACGATATCGGTGAACAGCAGGGCGATGCCTGAGGTCGCGGCGAGCTTCTCGAGGGCCTCCGGGCCGCTTGCGGCATGGATGACGGTGTAGCCGAGTTCGCGCATGGCGTCCGTCGTGGCGGCCCGCACGCGGGCATCGTCCTCGACGACGAGGATTGTCTCGGTGACCTTGACGGAGCTCTTGCCACGCCCTGCGGGTGCTGCTGGCTCCTCCGGCCCGAAAAACCGCGGCAGATAGATCTTGATCGTCGTTCCTTCACCCGGTTCGGAGTAGATCTTGACGTGGCCGCCCGACTGTTTGACGAAGCCGAACACCTGGCTCAACCCAAGTCCCGTGCCCTTGTTGACCGGCTTGGTCGTGAAGAAGGGTTCGAAGGCCTTGGCGATGATCTCCGGTGGCATGCCGGCGCCGGTGTCGGTCACCGCCACCATCACATATTGGCCAGGCGTGACTTCGGCATGAGTCGAGGCGTAGGCTTCGTCGAGATGGCTGTTGGCGGTCTCAATGGTCAATTTTCCGTCATTGTCCATGGCATCACGGGCATTGACCGCCAGGTTGAGGATCGCGTTCTCGATCTGGCTCGGATCGGCGTGGGTTTTCCACAGGCCGCCCGCCAAAACCGTTTCGATACGGATGCCTTCGCCGAGCGCTCGGTGCAGAAGGTCGGACATGCCGGTCACCAGCCGGTTGGTGTCGACGACCTGCGGCGCCAGCGGTTGCAGACGGGAGAAGGCAAGCAATCGGGAGGTCAGATTGGCGGCACGGCTGGCTGCATCCGTCGCGGCCTCGATGAATTTCTCGATGTCGTTCTCGCCGCGCTTCAGCTTGCGCTGGGCAAGGTTCATGGCGCTGAGGATCACCGCCAGCATGTTGTTGAAATCGTGGGCGATGCCGCCGGTCAGCTGACCGACGGCTTCCATCTTCTGCATCTGGCGGATCTGGGATTCGGCCTTCTCGCGGGTCTCGATCTCGTTGCCGAGCTCGATGTTCTTGCCCATCAGCTCTGCCTGGGCGGTGGCGACCTCGCGGAAGCGGCGGCGGGATTCGCGGATCGTGTAGGCGGCGAGCAGGAAGATGGCGAAGAGGGCCGCCAGCGAGCCGATGCGCAACCAGGTCTCGACCTGGTCGGTGTGCTCGTCGCGCTCGGCAACCGCGGCGCCTCCCATGCGCCGGATCGTGTCCATGCTGGCGCGGACCTCGTCCATGGCGGCTTTGCCCTGGCCGCTGCGGACCAGTCGCAAGGCCCCGGCCACGTCGCCCTTGTCGTAAAGGGCGATCGTCACGGCCAGTTCAGCCTGTTTCTGCGCCAGCGCGTCCTTGATGTGATTGATCTGCTGGGCCAGTTGGTCGTTGGAAGCCGTCATGGCATCGATGCGGGAGAGCTGTCCGGGGATTGCCTCGACGGCCTTCCGATACGGTTCGAGATAGGATTTTTCCCCGGTCAGCAGGTAGCCGCGCTGACCACTTTCGGCATCCTGCGCCATTGAGAGGAGCCCGGAAAGCAGATCCTGGTACTCGATCGTCTCGCGAGCGGCGGCACGATTGGCCCTCTGGCCCTCGACGAGCAGGGCACGGGTGCCGACGATCAATGCCAGCACGGCGAAGCCGGCGACAAGCGGGAGCGATTGCAATCGCGTGGCGCGTCGAAGACGAGCAATCATCTGTTATGCCGAACCAAAAGGAATTCCCCGCGGGCAGCATCTGGTAAGCGGCACGGGCCTGGAAGGCAATATGCCGTCTTGTTGACGCCGGCATTCCGCCGCCAGCCTTGCGAAACCTTCATCATTTGGCTAAGGAGGCCGCGCATTCTGCGACCGGCGCCAGCCGGGCGCTTTCCTCCGCTTTCGGCTCCCAGTTTTTTGGCAAGGGGCCGGCTTCAGTCAAAGGCATTTCGCTTCCATGGCGCGTATCGTGATGAAATTCGGCGGAACCTCCGTCGCCGACATCGCCCGCATCCGCAATGTGGCGCGTCACGTCAAACGTGAGGTCGACGCCGGCCATGAGGTCGCGGTGGTGGTTTCGGCCATGGCCGGCAAGACCAACGAACTGGTTGCCTGGACGCGCGAGGCCTCGCCTATGCATGACGCACGCGAATATGACGCGGTCGTCGCTTCCGGCGAACAGGTCACCGCAGGCCTGCTGGCGATCACCTTGCAGAACATGGGCGTGCACGCCCGCTCCTGGCAGGGCTGGCAGATTCCGATCAAGACCGACAACGCGCATGGCGCGGCGCGCATCCTCGACATTGACGGTGCGTTCCTGATCAAGCGCTTCGGCGAGGGCCAGGTGGCCGTCATCGCCGGCTTCCAGGGCATCGGGCCCGACAATCGCATCGCAACGCTTGGCCGTGGCGGTTCCGACACAAGCGCGGTCGCCATCGCGGCGGCGGTCAAGGCGGACCGTTGCGACATCTATACCGACGTCGACGGGGTCTACACCACCGATCCGCGCATCGAGCCCAAGGCGCGGCGGCTGGCCAAGATCTCCTTCGAGGAAATGCTTGAAATGGCCTCGCTCGGCGCCAAGGTTCTGCAGGTGCGTTCGGTCGAGCTTGCCATGGTGCACAGGGTGCGCACCTTCGTGCGGTCGTCCTTCGACGATCCCGACGCGCCCGGAATGGGGGATTTGCTCAATCCTCCGGGAACGCTCATTTGCGACGAGGAAGAGATCGTGGAACAGCAGGTCGTCACCGGAATTGCCTACGCCAAGGACGAGGCCCAGATTTCGCTGCGCCGCGTCGGCGACCGCCCAGGTGTCGCCGCCGGCATTTTCGGGCCGCTGGCCGAGGCCAACATCAATGTCGACATGATCGTCCAGAACATCTCCGAGGACGGCAAGTTCACCGACATGACCTTCACGGTGCCATCGGGGGACGTCGACAAGGCGCTGGCCGTGCTCGATCGGCTGAAAGCCGAGGTCGGCTACGATGTCGTGCAGTCCGAAGCCGGCATGTCGAAGGTCTCGGTCATCGGCATCGGCATGAGGAGCCATGCCGGTGTCGCCGCCACCGCCTTCAAGGCACTGGCGGACAAGGCGATCAACATTCGCGCCATCACCACCTCCGAGATCAAGATTTCGATACTGATCGACGGTCCGTACACCGAACTTGCGGTTCGCACTTTGCATTCCGTCTACGGTCTGGATAAGCAGTAGCAAGACTGAATCAGTTGTTGCGCGCGTGCCGGCAGCGGCGGAAACTGCGCCGGCAAGTGTTTCATTGGAGAAGAAGCCGCGATGCGTGACCAGGCCAGTGGCCCGCGCGTTTTGCTGAAACGGCTCCGCGAGCTCATGCAGGAGCCGCTGGAGCCGCAGGAGCGGCTTGACCGGATCGTGCGCGACATCGCCTCCAACATGGTGGCGGAAGTTTGCTCGCTCTATGTGCTGCGCGCCGATTCGGTGCTCGAGCTCTACGCCACCGAGGGTCTGAACCCGAACGCCGTCCACCTGGCGCAACTGCGGCTGGGACAAGGCCTGGTCGGCACCATCGCCGCCAGCGCGCGGCCGCTCAACCTCTCCAATGCTCAGGAACACCCGGCCTTTGCCTACCTGCCGGAGACCGGGGAAGAAATCTACAATTCCTTCCTTGGCGTTCCGGTGCTCAGGGCAGGGCGCACGCTGGGCGTCCTCGTCGTCCAGAACAAGACCATGCGTCATTACCGCGACGACGAGGTCGAGGCGCTGGAAACCACGGCGATGGTCATCGCCGAGATGATCGCCACCGGCGACCTGGCGCGGCTGACCCGACCCGGCCTCGAACTCGACTTGCGCCGCCCCGTCAGCTTCACCGGCCTGTCCTTCAACGATGGCGTCGGGCTTGGCCATGTCGTGCTGCACGAGCCGCGCATCGTCGTCACCAATCTGTTCAACGAGGACAGCGAGGAAGAGGTCCGGCGGCTGGAAAGCTCGCTCGGGTCGCTGAGGCTCTCCATCGACGACATGCTGGAGCGCCGCGACGTCGCCTTCGAGGGCGAGCACCGCCAGGTGCTGGAAGCCTACCGCATGTTCGCCAATGACCGCGGCTGGGTGCGGCGCCTGGAAGAGGCCATCCGCAACGGCCTGACGGCAGAGGCCGCGGTGGAAAAGGTGCAGAGCGACATGCGTGCCCGCATGCTGCACATGACCGATCCTTATCTGCGCGAGCGGATGAGCGATTTCGACGACCTCGCCAACCGGCTCCTGCGCCAGCTGATGGGACGCGGGCCGGAAGATGTCGCGGCTTCGCTGCCGAAGGACGCCATCATCGTCGCCCGCTCGATGGGCGCCGCCGAATTGCTCGACTACCCTCGCGACAAGCTGCGCGGGCTGGTGCTGGAGGATGGCGCGGCCACAAGCCATGTCGTCATCGTCGCCCGCGCCATGGGCATTCCGGTCGCCGGCCAGATGAAGGGCGCCGTTTCGATGGCGGAAAACGGCGATGCCATCATCGTCGACGGCGAGGAAGGCACGATCCATCTGCGGCCGCAGTCCGATCTCGAAGCCGCCTATGCCGAAAAAGTGCGTTTCAGGGCGCGCCGGCAAGAGGTCTACCGCGAACTGCGCAAGAAGCCGTCGATGACCAGGGACGGCGTCCAGGTCGACCTGCTGATGAATGCCGGGCTTGCCGTCGACCTGCCGCAACTGGCCGAGGCGGGCGCTGCCGGCATCGGCCTGTTCCGCACCGAGTTGCAGTTCATGGTCGCCTCGACCTTTCCGCGTGCCGAGGCACAGGAAAAACTCTATCGCGACGTGCTGGAGGCCGCACGCGGCAAGCCGGTCACCTTCCGCACCATCGACATTGGCGGCGACAAGGTGCTGCCCTACTTCAAAGGCGCGATCCAGGAAGAGAACCCGGCGCTCGGCTGGCGGGCGATCCGCCTGACGCTGGACCGGCCGGGGTTGTTGCGCACTCAGATCCGCGCCCTGCTGAAGGCCAGCGGCGGGCGCGAGCTCAAGCTGATGCTGCCCATGGTGACCGAGCTCGGCGAAATTGCACAAGCGCGAGAAATCATCGACCGCGAAGTGCGGCATCTGTCGCGCTTCGCTCATCACCTGCCGACCAGCCTCAAGCTGGGCGCGATGCTGGAAGTGCCGTCGCTTCTGTTCCAGCTCGACGAATTGATGAAGGCGGTCGACTTCGTCTCGGTCGGGTCGAACGACCTGTTCCAGTTCGTCATGGCGGTCGACCGCGGCAACACGCAACTGGCCAACCGCTTCGACACGCTGTCGGCGCCGTTTCTGCGCGTCTTGAAGCAGATCGCCGATGCCGGCATCCGCAACCACACGCCGGTGACGCTGTGCGGTGAACTCGCCGGCAAGCCGATCTCGGCGATGGCACTGATCGGCCTCGGCTTCCGCTCGATCTCGATGTCACCGGCCTCGATCGGCCCGGTCAAGGCCATGCTGACGGAATTGCCGCTGGATGAGCTGACGGCGTTCTTCGACGACAATCTGATGGCGCCGGCGCAGGGGCTGCCGATGCGGGCGCTGCTGCAGGCCTTTGCCGACGACCGCTCGATCCCGTTGTAGCATCAAATCATGGTCAATTTGCCCCGCGATCGCATGGATCAAGTCGTCAAGCGTTTCGAGATGCTCGAAGCGCAGATGTCGGCCGGACCGGCGCCGGATGCCTATGTGAAGATGGCGTCCGAGTATGCGGAACTGCAGGACATGGTGGCCAAGGTCAGGGAATTGCGAGCGGCCGAACAGGAGCAGGCCGACCTCGAAGCAATGCTCGCCGACAAGGGCACCGATGCCGAAATGCGGGCGCTTGCCGAGGCGGATCTGCCGGGGGTGGAGGAGCGCATCGAGGCGCTGCAGAAGGACATCCAGATCCTGCTCCTGCCCAAGGATGCCGCCGACGACAAGAACGCCATCCTCGAAATCCGCGCCGGAACCGGCGGCGACGAGGCAGCACTCTTCGCCGGTGACCTGTTTCGCATGTATGAACGCTATGCCGCCGAGCGTGGCTGGAGGTTCGAGACGGTGTCGGCCAGCGACGGCGATGCCGGCGGGTTCAAGGAAATCATCGCCACGGTCTCCGGCAAGGGCGTTTTCGCCCATCTGAAATTCGAGTCCGGCGTGCATCGCGTGCAGCGGGTGCCGGCAACAGAGGCCAGCGGGCGCATTCATACCTCGGCGGCGACGGTGGCGGTGCTGCCGGAAGCCGAAGAGGTCGACATCGAGATCCGTGCCGAAGACATCCGCATCGATACGATGCGCGCCTCGGGTTCGGGCGGCCAGCACGTGAACACCACCGATTCGGCTGTCCGCATCACCCACCTGCCGACCGGCATCATGGTGGTGCAGGCGGAGAAGTCGCAGCACCAGAACCGGGCGAAGGCCATGCAGATCCTGCGCGCCCGGCTGTATGACCTGAAGCGCGGCAAGGCCGACGAGGAGCGTTCCGAATCGCGCAAATCGCAGGTCGGCTCCGGCGATCGCTCGGAACGCATCCGAACCTATAATTTCCCGCAAGGCCGCGTCACCGACCACCGCATCAACCTGACGCTCTACAAGCTCGATCGGGTGATGATGGGCGAACTCGACGAAATCATCGACGCGCTGATCGCCGACCACCAGTCGAAGCTGCTGGCCGATATCGGCCTCGATGGCTGACCCTCTGCCCAAGGCGCTGGGGCCGCTGCTGCGGGAAGCGCGGGCCAGGCTTGTGGCGGCCGGGGTCGATGATCCCGCGCTCGACGCACGGCTGATTGTCGAACATTTTTCCGGCAAGACCCGTACGCAGGTCATCGCCGACCCTGACCATGAGATCGACAGGAACGCCATCGCCGTGATCGACGCCGCCCTGGGGCGTCGAGCCGCCGGCGAACCCGTGCATCGCATCCTGGGCTACCGTGAATTCTACGGTTTGCGCCTGGCGCTGTCGCCGGAAACGCTGGAGCCGCGGCCGGATACCGAAACGCTGGTCGAGGCGGTGCTGCCTTTCGTCAAGACGATTGCCGCGCGGGAGGGTTCGTGCCGCATCCTCGATCTCGGCACCGGGACGGGCGCCATCGCCCTGGCGCTGCTGAGTGCGGTGCCGGCCGCGACCGCCACCGGCGTCGACATCGCAGCCGGAGCGCTGGCGACGGCGGCCCGCAATGCCGTGCAAATCGGGCTTGGTGACCGGTTCGCGACGGTGCGGTCGGACTGGTTCGAAAAAGTTTCCGGCCGGTACCATGTAATTGCCGCAAACCCTCCCTATATACCTTCAAGAGATATTGGAAATCTGCAGGACGAGGTCCGCGATTTCGACCCGCGCTTGGCCCTGGATGGCGGCGTGGATGGGCTGACCCCCTACAGGATCATCGCCGCCGAAGCGGCACCATTTCTGGAAGCAGAAAGCAGGATTGCGGTCGAGATCGGCCACACACAACGCAACGAGGTCAACGACATATTCCGCGCAGCCGGCTACGCTGCGGGCGAGTTGTTTCGCGATCTCGGCGGAAACGACAGGGTTCTTGTCTTTCAATGGGGATAAGCCTTGACGCACTGCGAAAAAACCGCTTGGCAATACCGGGGAATGCGGCTAGGGTCGCCTCAACCGGATGAGACGAAGCAGGCAGTGCTCTTAGCGATTCGGTCCTCCTTGGAAATAGCTGCCTTCTTGCGCAAACGACGCCCAAGCTTCGTGCGGGAATCGTCCGGCAAGTGATGTAACCGGAACAGGATGGCACGTGGCGCCAACGCAATTGATGCGGGCGAACGCCGGTGAAGAAACGAAACGGCTGGCTGCATGAGCGCCTCCGTTCGTGACGAGTTTTCGAAAATTTCAAGATGAAGAGAGTCGAATGAGGCCACAACAGCAGAACAGGCGCATGCGCGGTCGCAATAACAATGGCGGCGGCGGTGGCAACAACAATAACAACAACAACCGCAAGGGCCCGAATCCCCTGACGCGCAACTACGAGAGCAACGGCCCGGACGTGAAGATCCGTGGATCGGCTCAGCAGATCGCCGAGAAATACGCCACCCTGGCCCGTGACGCGCAAAGCTCCGGCGACAGGGTCATGGCGGAGAACTATCTGCAGCACGCCGAACACTATAATCGCATCATTGCCGCCGCGCAGGCGCAGATGCCGATCCAGAACGTCCAGCAGAACCGCGACGATTTCGATGATGACGGTGATGAGGATCGCGACGAGTTTGACAATGCCGGGAACAATGGGGCCGGCAACAGCGGCAACACCGTTTCCGAACCACAAGTACCCGTGATCAACCATGGCGCCGGTCCGCAGCCGGTGATCGAAGGCATGCCGGCGGAGGTCGCGCTGAACCGGGACGGCCGCGACAATCGTGACAATGCCGGGCGTGACAATGCCGGGCGCGACAATAACGGACGAAACAATAACCGCGACAACAATGGCGGGCGCCACCGCGATCGCCGTCCCAATGGCGGCTATGGCCAGAATGGCCAGCGCGATTATGCTTCGTCCGCCGAGCAGGGCGCTCAGCAGCGCAACGAGTTCCCGGGGCAGGCAGAAGTACAGGCAGAGCCCGGTTCGCCGGCCGAGACCGCCGCGGCAGTCGAGCCGGCTCCGCTGTTCGAGAGTTTTTCGCCAGCGGCTCTTGCCGCCCAGGCCGAGCTCAACGAGGCGGCCACCGAGAGCGGTGCCGCTCGCCGTCCGCGTCGTCCGCGCCGTCCACGCGCCAGTGCCGACCAAGTCGACGCCGGCAGCAGCAATGCGGACGCCGGCGAGGTGGCCTCGGTTCCGGCAGACAACGGCAGTTCCGAGCCGGTGATTGCCGACATCGACAACTGATCGGACACCATTTCAAGACGTGGAACGGCGGGGAGAAATCTCCGCCGTTTCCGTTTGGGCTGACGTGGAATATTATGCATTGACCGATATCAATGCGCCTTGAGACGGCATGGTCCATTCACCATATCTCGGCTGAACAGGATCCGGCTCGAATGGGCGGGTCCGTCACCGCAATCTGATCCGGTGCCGCGAAGCGGGCCGGTGATGGAAGGAGACAGATATGAACCTTGAGAAATACTCCGAGCGCGTGCGCGGCTTTATCCAGTCCGCGCAGACCATGGCGCTCTCCCGCAATCACCAGCAATTCACTCCCGAACACATTTTGAAGGTCCTCGTCGACGATGAGGAGGGCTTGGCCGCGTCGCTGATCGAACGCGCCGGCGGCAATGTCCGCGACGTCAAGCTCGGCGTCGAGACGGCGCTCGAGGCAATGCCGAAAGTCGAAGGCGGCAATGGCCAGCTCTATCTGGCGCAGCCGCTGGCCAAGGTGTTCTCGACCGCGGAGGAACTGGCCAAGAAGGCCGGCGACAGCTTCGTCACGGTCGAGCGGCTGCTGCAGGCGCTCACCATGGAGAAGTCGGCAAAAACCGCCGACATCCTGGCCAAGGCCGGTGTCACCGCGCAGGCGCTGAACCAAGTAATCAATGATGTCCGCAAGGGCCGCACCGCCGATTCGGCGAGTGCCGAACAGGGCTATGACGCGCTGAAGAAATACGCGCGCGACCTGACCGCCGATGCCCGCGCCGGCAAGCTGGACCCTGTGATTGGCCGCGACGACGAGATCCGCCGCACCATTCAGGTGCTGTCGCGGCGCACCAAGAACAATCCGGTGCTCATCGGCGAGCCGGGCGTCGGCAAGACGGCGATCGCCGAGGGCTTGGCGCTGCGCATCGTCAATGGCGACGTGCCAGAATCGCTGAAGGACAAGCAGTTGATGGCGCTCGACATGGGCGCGCTGATCGCCGGTGCCAAGTATCGCGGCGAGTTCGAGGAGCGGCTGAAGGCCGTGCTCTCGGAAGTCACCTCGGCCAATGGCAACATCATCCTGTTCATCGACGAGATGCACACGCTGGTCGGCGCCGGCAAGGCGGACGGCGCGATGGATGCGTCGAACCTGTTGAAGCCGGCCCTCGCGCGCGGCGAATTGCACTGCGTCGGCGCCACCACGCTCGATGAATACCGCAAGCATGTCGAGAAGGATCCGGCACTTGCCCGCCGCTTCCAACCGGTCTTCGTCGATGAGCCGACGGTGGAGGATACGGTCTCGATCCTGCGCGGCCTGAAGGAGAAATACGAGCAGCACCACAAGGTGCGCATCTCCGACTCGGCGCTGGTGGCGGCGGCGACGCTGTCCAATCGCTACATCGCCGACCGCTTCCTGCCGGACAAGGCGATCGACCTGGTCGACGAGGCCGCCTCGCGGCTTCGCATGCAAGTCGATTCCAAGCCCGAGGCGCTGGACGAGATCGACCGCCGCATCATGCAGCTCAAGATCGAGCGCGAGGCGCTGAAGGTCGAGACGGATGACGCCTCGAAAGACCGGCTCGCCCGCTTGGAAAAGGAACTTGTCGGGCTCGAGGAGGAATCGACCGAGATCACTACCAAGTGGCAGGCCGAGAAGCAGAAGCTCGGGCTCGCCGCCGACTTGAAGAAGCAGCTCGACGAGGCACGCAACGATCTGGCCATTGCCCAACGCAAGGGTGAATTCCAGCGCGCCGGCGAACTTGCCTATGGCAAGATTCCGGAACTGGAAAAGGAGCTGAAGGAGGCAGAAGCCCAGGACGGCAAGGTCGGCATGGTCGAGGAAGTGGTAACCCCCGACCACGTCGCCCATATCGTCTCGCGCTGGACCGGCATTCCGGTCGACAAGATGCTGCAGGGCGAGCGCGACAAGCTGCTGCGCATGGAAGATGAGATCGGCAAGCGTGTCGTCGGCCAGGGCGAGGCGGTGCAGGCCGTTTCCAAGGCGGTACGGCGCGCCCGCGCCGGCCTACAGGATCCGAGCCGGCCGATCGGCTCGTTCATCTTCCTCGGACCGACGGGCGTCGGCAAGACCGAACTGACCAAGGCGCTGGCAAGCTTCCTGTTCGACGACGACAGCGCCATGGTGCGCATCGACATGTCGGAGTTCATGGAGAAGCACTCGGTCGCCCGGCTGATCGGTGCACCTCCCGGCTATGTCGGCTATGAGGAGGGCGGCGCGCTGACCGAAGCGGTGCGGCGCCGGCCCTATCAGGTCGTGCTGTTCGACGAGATCGAGAAGGCGCATCCCGATGTCTTCAACGTGCTCTTGCAGGTGCTCGATGACGGGCGTCTGACCGACGGCCAGGGCCGAACGGTCGATTTTCGCAACACGCTGATCATCATGACGTCGAATCTCGGCGCCGAATATCTGGTCAATCTCGGCGAGGACCAGGATGTCGATGCCGTGCGCGACGAGGTGATGAATGTGGTCAAGGCGTCGTTCCGGCCGGAGTTCCTCAACCGCGTCGACGAAGTGATACTGTTCCACCGGCTGCGCCGCAAGGATATGGACCGCATCGTCGAGATCCAGCTCAAGCGGCTGGAAAGCCTGCTTGTCGATCGCAAGATCACGCTGTCGCTCGATCACGAATCGATCGAGTGGCTGGCGGCCAAGGGCTATGACCCGGCCTATGGCGCGCGGCCGCTGAAGCGGGTGATGCAGAAGGAGTTGCAAGACCCGCTGGCGGAGAAGATCCTGCTCGGCGAGATCCTCGACGGCTCGACCGTCAAGGTGACGGCCGGCTCCGACCGGCTGAACTTCCGCTCGAAGCCGACGGTCGTGGCGACCGAAGCGGCGGCTTGATCCTGCGCCGCGCGTCCACTTCGGACGCGCGGCGTTTTCATACTGATGACAGGGCGTGGATGACGCTGGACGACTACAACAGCTTCTGCGCCTCGCTGCCCGCAACAAACCATGTCGTCCAGTGGGGCGGCGCCCATGTCTGGAAGGTCGGGACCAAGGTGTTTGCGATCGGCGGTTGGGATCAGGGCGAGCAGCTCTTCGTCACCTTCAAATGTTCAGACATCGCCTATGACGTGCTCAAGGAACAGCCGGGGCTGCGGCCCGCGCCCTACCTTGCCTCACGCGGCATGAAATGGATCCAGCGTCGGACAAGCCAGAGCATGGATGATGGTGCGCTGAAGGACTATTTGCGCGAGAGCCATCGCCTTGTCGCCCTGAAGCTGACCAAGCAGGCGCGCAAGGAACTGGGCCTTGCCGCAAGCTAGTTGATATTCGTCTGTACGCCGGAAACCCGCCATCTTCATGCCCGGTTCATGTTGGAACCATATGGTGGGGTAACTGGTTTGCTGGCGAAGGGGTTCGCCGAAGAACAACGCCGGGCGGCGGCAATTACGGACCGGAGAGTTTGGCCACGATGTTCCGCACGATCTTTGCCCTTTCGGCGCTTGCCGCCGGGCTTGTGTCTTTTGGTGCGCTCGCGGCGCCGACACAGGACAATGCACCACGGGTTGTCCGCGCTGCCAATGACGGCGACATTCTCGTCGCCCAGGACGGAAATCTGGACATCTACTACGACGCCCGCGGCAACCGCGTCATCGTCGATGCCGATACCGGCAAGGTCATCGCCATCCAGCCGCCGCAGACACGGCTTGATCGGCGCGCGTTGCGCCGCGAGACAAGGCTGCGCGAGTTGGGCCGGGCTCCCGCCGATGACGATCGCTACTATCTCGACGATCCGGAAGACATGGCGCGGTTCCGCCGCAAGCAGTTGGAAGAGGAAGGCCGGGTCATCCCGCCGCCGGCCGACGAATATGACCCCTATGGTGACAATTCGGTGGAAGCCTATCCGCCGGCGCCGCAGGACGATGGCAATTATGACAACAACTATCCCGATGCGCCGCAGCCGGCAAAGCCGGGCGCCATCAGGCGCCAGCCGCTGAACGAGGCCTCGATAGACCCTATGCAGCCCGCGACCCCGACGGAACAGGCCCCGCCGGCCGACCAAGGGGCACTGCCGCCGAAGATTGGCGGCAAGACCACGGTTGACCCATCGCTGTCGCTGGGCGCCCGTCAGGATGTAGCGGCGCTGCAGGTGCTGCTCGACCGGGGCGGCGCTTCGCCCGGCGTCATCGACGGGCGCTTCGGCTCGAATGTCGACAAGGCGATTGCCGCCTATAATGAGATCACCGGCAGCAATCTCAAGTCGACCGATGCTGTCGGCATCCAGACGGCCCTTGCGCAATCCGGTGGGGACGCGTTTGCCAACTATACGATCACCGCGGAGGATGCGGCCGGCCCCTATGTCGCCTCGGTCCCGGAAGACTACAGCCAGAAGGCGCAGCTCAACTGCATGTGCTACACCTCTGTCACCGAGGCGCTGGCGGAGCGCTTCCACATGGACGAGAACTATCTGAAATCGATCAACAAGGGCCTCGACTTCAACCGCCCCGGCACGATCATCAAGGTCGCCAATTTCGGCAAGCTGGTGTCAACGCCAGTCGCGCGCATCGTTGCCGACAAGACCAAGAAAGAAGTGTACGCCTACGATGCGGGTGGCAAGCTGGTCGCGGCCTATCCCGCCACCATCGGCTCGGCCGATACGCCGTCGCCCACCGGCATCCACGCCGTGTCGCGCATCGCGCTCGATCCGAACTACACCTACAACCCGAACATCAATTTCAAGCAGGGCCAGAACGACAAGATCCTGACCATTCCGCCAGGCCCCAACGGACCTGTCGGGTCGGTCTGGATTGCCCTGGACAAGCCGACCTATGGCATCCACGGAACGCCCGAACCTTCGAAGATCGGCAAGACCGAAAGCCATGGCTGCGTGCGCCTGACCAACTGGGACGCGCGTGAACTCGCCAAGCTGGTGTCGCCGGGTGTTACCGTGGAGTTTGTCGGCGGACCTTCAGCCGATGACGTTGCGCAGCAATGAGCCGCGCAACGCGGCGGCATAGATCAGCTGCACGAGCAGAATGAAGCCGACGCTGAGCAACGGGTTGACCAGGCAGAGTGCGGCGCCGATCGCCCACAGGATTTGCGCCTTGACGATGCGCATGTAGACCATGCGCCTTGTGTCGGCGTCGACATCTTCCGCGACAAAGCCGTTCTTCTCCGCATAGTGCCAGCTGGCGAACAGGGTTACGCCGAGCATCAGCAGGTTGAGCCAGTAGACCAGTGCCGCGGTCCTGAATTCGAGGAAGTCCGCCAGCAGGTCGGTCGAGAACGGCAAGAGCGCGATGAAGGCGAGAAAGCAAAGGTTCAGCGTGGCGAGCCGTCTGTCGGATTTGGCGATCAGCCCATGCCGCGCCTGCTGACTGAACCAGAATATGGTCAGCGTCAGGAAACTCAACGCATAAGTCAGGAAGCGCGGCGCCAGCGCCGCGATGGGGGCAAGCAGGTCGCCCTCGGAATGAACAGTCTCATGCGCCGGCACCCTGATCTCGAGCACGATCAGCGTGAGCGCAATGGCAAAGACGCCGTCGGTGATGCCGACAATGCGGCCGCGTCCTTCCGCCGACGCTTCGAGTGGACGCGTCATCGATTCCTCCGCCCGCGGTTCCCAGAAAAATCCAGCACGACTGACCCATTTGCATCCGGACGGGATGTTTCCCGGCAATATGACTGATTTCAAGGACTACAAGCTGCTGTCCGGTTGTTGCCAGCCCATCGGCGGTCTAAGCAGAGTGCCATGCATTCGCCAGATGAAGCCGCCGCAGTTCCGCTGACCAGGCCGGTCACGAACGGGACGTTCTGCCCGCAATCCCGGCGCCGATACGTGTTGATCGCGGCGATCCTGGCGTCGGCGCTCGGCTTCATCGACGGTTCGATCCTGGCAATCGCCATGCCGGCGATCCGCGCCGATCTTGGCGCCAGTCTCGCCGAGGCGCAGTGGATCTCCAATGGCTATGCGTTGACGCTGTCGGCGCTGATCCTTGCCGGCGGAGCCGCCGGCGACCGGTTCGGGCTGCGCCGCGCCTTCGTGGCCGGCATTGTGTTGTTTGTCGCAGCCTCGCTTGCCTGTGCGCTGGCACCGAATGCCGTCGTGCTGATCGCGTTTCGCGCCCTTCAGGGCATTGGCGCGGCGATCATGGTGCCGGGCAGCCTCGCCATCATCGCCAAGGCCTACCCGAAGAAGGAACGCGGCCGTGCGATCGGTATCTGGGCGGCGGCCTCGGCACTGACCACCGCACTCGGTCCCGTGCTCGGCGGCCTTGTTCTGTCGGCTTTCGGCGACGGCATCTGGCGGGCGATCTTCGCCGTCAACCTGCCTCTCGGCCTGATTTCGATCTATCTCCTGCTTGCCAAGATTCCAGCCGACGCGCCGACGGAGAAACGCAGCCTGGATCTCGGCGGTGGGGCGCTGGCGACATTGGCCTTCGGCGCGCTTGCGTATGGGCTGACGTCAATGAGTTCCAGCGGCGAGGGCCACATGGCGGGGCCGAGCATTGCCGCCGGCGCGGTGCTGCTTGTGGTCTTCATCCTGTTCGAGCAGCGACAGCGCGAGCCGATGATCGATCTCAGCCTGTTTCGCATAGGCGCTTTCGCCGGCGCCAATGTAGCGACCTTCTTTCTCTATTTCGCGCTGTCGGCCAATCTCTTCTATCTGCCGATGCTGCTGATCGCCGGCTGGGGGCTGAGCACGGCCGAGGTCGGCTTCATCTTCCTGCCGTTGTCTGCATTGATCGCACTTCTATCGGGACCGGTCGGCCAGTTGTCTGACCGGATCGGGCCGCGTTTCCCTATTGCCTGCGGCAGCCTGATCGTGGCTTTCGCCTTTGCCGGACTTGCCTTGCTCACCCATGCCGGCATCCATAATTTCTGGACGGGGACGTTCCCGCTGATGGCGCTGATGGGACTCGGGATGGCACTGGTCGTCTCACCACTGTCGACCGCGATCATGACAGCGGTGGAAGACAAGGATACGGGAGCTGCTTCCGGCATCAACAATGCCGTCTCGCGCATTGGCGGCCTGATCGCGGTGGCGGCAATGGGATCGCTGGCGGCCTGGGTCTATGCCCATGCGCTGGACGGGAATGCGATTTCAGCCGTGCCAGGCTTCGGCGAACCGGCACCGGCTGGACTTGCGCCCGCGCTCGATGCGGCACGGCTGGCCGCCAGTGACGCAGCCTTCTCCGTGGTGTCTTGGGTGACGGCGCTGCTTTGCCTGTTTTCAGCTGTCATCGCGTGGACGACAATTTCCGGAGAGCCGCTGCCGTGGTCGCGGCGTGCGGAAACCAGGCAAGACTGAAACGCGCAGGTTCAGCCTTCGATCTTGGCGCTGGCGACTTTCAGTGAATTGCCATCTTCCTGCTTCAGCAGATCGTCGATGCGCTCGCGCTCGCGCTTGAAGGCAACGAGATCGTCGCCTTTCAGGACCTTGCCGACCGGCAGGCGGACCCGCATCGGATCGACCTTGGTGCCGTTGACGATCAGCTCATAGTGGAGATGCGGGCCTGTGGCGAGGCCGGTCTGGCCGAGATAGCCGATGGTCTGGCCCTGGCGGACCCGCATACCCGGCTCGATGCCTTTGGCAAAGGCGCTCTGGTGATTGTATGAGGTTTCGTAGCCATTGGCATGGCGGATGATGATCTGCTTGCCGTAGCCGCCGGCCCAGCCGACCTTCTCGATGACCCCGTTGCCGGCGGCGATGATCGGCGTGCCGATCGGGGCCGCCCAGTCGACGCCGGTGTGCATGCGGACATAGCCGAGGATCGGATGTTTGCGGGCTCCGAAACCGGAGCGGAATTTTCCGGCGGGCAGCGGATTGCGCAGCAGGAACTGCTTGGCGCTCGATCCGTCCTCGTCGAAATAGTCGGTGCTGCCGTCCTGCATCTGGAAACGGTAGAAGTTGCGCGTGGTGCCGCCAAACGTCGCCGAGACATAGAGAAGTTCGGAATTGTCCGATGTCTGGTCGTCACCATCGGGCTGCGAGAACAGCACTTCGAGGCGGTCGGAGGGATTGAGGCGGGACTGGAAGTCGACATCGGACGCCAGGAGCTTGATCAGCCGCTGGGTCATCGCCTTGGACATGCCGTAGGAATAGGCGGCACGGTAGATGCCGTCATAGACATTGGGCAGGTTGCCGCGCACCACAACGGGCGCCGACGAATCATCGAATGCCGTCAAGAGTTCGGGATTCGGCTCCGGTTCCTGCGCCGGCACGTACTGGCCGCGGTCGTCGAGCGCGATGGTGACGATATGCGTGGTCTTGTCGTATACGCTGGTGCGCACGACCTTGGCGGCATCGCCGTGAACCTCGAGGCCGACGCGCAGCACGGTTCCGGCCTTCAGCGTCGGCGCGTTCAACAGCTTGGCGATTGCTTCGGCCATGCCGGTCGCGTCGTCACCCGTATAGCCCGAATCGGCAAAGGCCTCGGTGAGGTCGGTGTCCTTGGTGAAGGGAATGATTTCCTCGGCAAAAGCCGGTGCCTGGTCGTCAATGGCGGCGCGCGGAGACACCGAGACGTTTTCCGGCACGATCTTGACGTCGTAGGAG
>NZ_CP033365.1:1802500-1805000 GCF_013170825.1 Mesorhizobium sp. NZP2298
AAGCCATACACCGAAGCTTAGGGTTCGTAGCAATACGAGCGGTAGCGGAGCGTTCTGTAAGCTGATGAAGCCATACCCGTGAGGGGTGGTGGAGGTATCAGAAGTGCGAATGCTGACATGAGTAACGTAAGGGGAGTGAGAGACTCCCCCGCCGAAAGACCAAGGGTTCCTGCTTAAAGCTAATCTGAGCAGGGTTAGCCGGCCCCTAAGACGAGGCGGAAACGCGTAGTCGATGGGAACCACGTTAATATTCGTGGGCTTGGAGGTAGTGACGGATCATTGAGGTAGTCCAATCTTATCGGATTGAACGGGCTGCTGCGTGGTTCCAGGAAATAGCTCCTCCTTATAAACCGTACCCGAAACCGACACTGGTGGTCTGGTAGAGTATACCAAGGCGCTTGAGAGAACTATGCTGAAGGAACTCGGCAAATTGCACGCGTAACTTCGGAAGAAGCGTGACCCTTTTCTGCGCAAGCAGAGGAGGGTGGCACAGACCAGGGGGTAGCGACTGTTTATCAAAAACACAGGGCTCTGCGAAGCCGCAAGGCGACGTATAGGGTCTGACGCCTGCCCGGTGCTGGAAGGTTAAGAGGAGGGGTGCAAGCTCTGAATCGAAGCCCCAGTAAACGGCGGCCGTAACTATAACGGTCCTAAGGTAGCGAAATTCCTTGTCGGGTAAGTTCCGACCTGCACGAATGGCGTAACGACTTCCCCGCTGTCTCCAGCATAGACTCAGTGAAATTGAATTCCCCGTGAAGATGCGGGGTTCCTGCGGTTAGACGGAAAGACCCCGTGCACCTTTACTATAGCTTTACATTGGCATTCGTAGTGGCATGTGTAGGATAGGTGGTAGGCTTTGAAACCTGGGCGCCAGCTCAGGTGGAGCCACCCTTGAAATACCACCCTTATTACTATGGATGTCTAACCGCGGCCCGTTATCCGGGTCCGGGACAATGTATGGTGGGTAGTTTGACTGGGGCGGTCGCCTCCTAAAGAGTAACGGAGGCGCGCGATGGTGGGCTCAGAACGGTCGGAAATCGTTCGCTGAGTGCAATGGCATAAGCCTGCCTGACTGCGAGACTGACAAGTCGAGCAGAGACGAAAGTCGGTCATAGTGATCCGGTGGTCCCGCGTGGAAGGGCCATCGCTCAACGGATAAAAGGTACGCCGGGGATAACAGGCTGATGACCCCCAAGAGTCCATATCGACGGGGTTGTTTGGCACCTCGATGTCGACTCATCGCATCCTGGGGCTGGAGCAGGTCCCAAGGGTATGGCTGTTCGCCATTTAAAGCGGTACGTGAGTTGGGTTCAGAACGTCGTGAGACAGTTCGGTCCCTATCTGCCGTGGGTGTAGGAATATTGAAAGGATCTGTCCCTAGTACGAGAGGACCGGGATGGACGGATCTCTGGTGGACCTGTTGTGGCGCCAGCCGCATAGCAGGGTAGCTATATCCGGACGGGATAACCGCTGAAGGCATCTAAGCGGGAAACCCACCTTAAAACGAGTATTCCCTGAGAACCGTGGAAGACGACCACGTTGATAGGCCGGGTGTGGAAGAGCGGCAACGCTTGAAGCTTACCGGTACTAATAGTTCGATCGGCTTGATCGTTCTCATTCCTTATGCTCATCGTGAAATACGATGGTCTTACCAGCGCTCACGCATGAGCGGCCCTTACGGGCCTATGCTCCGCGAGGGCGCCGGAAAACCGGCGGCGCGCAGTCGCGCTTGCGGGCTTTGCCCGTTAGCAAAACGCAAACGTCGCCTTGGCACAGAAAACAGCTTCTCGAACAACGTGCGTTTTGCCGACCTGGTGGTTATGGCGGAGCGGCTGCACCCGATCCCATTCCGAACTCGGCCGTGAAACGCTCCAGCGCTGATGGTACTTCGTCTCAAGACGCGGGAGAGTAGGTCGCTGCCAGGTCTGCTAAATGCACGTTTTATGTGTCACATCGTACCTTCCAGAAATCGAAGCCGATTTTTTGGTCGATGTGATGAAATCTTCTCTCTACGAACAAGGCCCGCCAACGGGAAACACGGGCCGCGTAAGCGGCCCTTTCATTTGGTGAGCCATCTACCTATTTGTAGGCCATCCTATTCGTGGGTGTGCGCTTACGTCCAAAGCAAGAAAACGCTTGCTTAGATCAGCAAGCAAACGCTTGCTTAGTTCGGCAAGAAAATGCTTGCCTAGATCAGCAAGCAAACGCTTGCTGAGGGTTGACGCGGGGTGGAGCAGCCCGGTAGCTCGTCAGGCTCATAACCTGAAGGTCACAGGTTCAAATCCTGTCCCCGCAACCAAATACAAAAGAGCCCGCCTTGTGCGGGCTCTTTTGTATTTTGCTGTCACGGCCGGCCGATTTGAACCTGTCATCTGGGCCCCGCAAGGAGGCAAAGCCGACGCCGAGGACAGAAAACTCAAATCCTGTCCCCAAAACCAACATCACAAACGGCCCGCCCGGCATCCCGCCGGCGGGCCGTTCGCGTTTTTGGCTGTCACGG